>CALUXG010000030.1 GCA_944324685.1 uncultured Elusimicrobiales bacterium | reverse complement strand
TTTGGGCTTTTGGATAAAAAAATTCTCCCCCGCCTTGGCGGGGGATTTTTGTTGGAGGTCAAAAAGAGTTCTTCGCGCGTCCGCCGAGACGAACAATTTACACCGTCATTTTCAAAAGCAGGAGTCGGCAATCTTTGCTTTATCAAAAGCGAACTTGATACAGCTTCCGACAAACATAGGCAGGCATGACAAAATGGATTGGATTTTTGTTTTACGGAGGCATTCTCGTCGGGATTGTTGGGCCGGTGTTGCGGCCTTTATGCCGTTATCGGAATAATTCTGAGGTTTTATTTCGCTTGTTGCTGTAGCTGTTATGGCGTTGCCGTTTACTCGCTGGAAACCTCTTCATCCTTGACTCGTTTTTTTTTTTTTATACCCTATACATGGCGAAAAATCAAACGCCGCTGAGACGTGTTTTTGAACAATTAAACGCTACTATAGGAAGAAAAAATGAGAATAGGTTTTACTTTGATTGAATTGTTGGTGGTTGTGTTAATTATAGGCATATTGGCGGCCATTGCCTTGCCGCAATATGAGCGTGCGGTGGAAAAAGCACGCGCTTCGGAAGCCATGCTGATGCTTCGCAGCATAGCACAGGCCAATGAACGATATCGTTTGGCCAATGGCGTTTATACCGGCGATTATACGGATTTGGACATCGAACTGCCCGGGGAAAAGGTGGAAAATGCCGGCCTCATTCGTTTGCAGACAAAAGATTTTAATTATGCCCCTACGGGTACGGATGGAGTAAGTTCGCAAGTGGGCAAATTTATCGCTTTAGCCAACCGCCTGCCATATGGTAAAAAATATTATTTATACGTTGTGCCGCAAGACAATACGGTTTACTGTGTAGATTATGATGTGGCGGAAAAATGGTGCCCTAAGATATCCACCGGAAAGAAAAAAGGTGCCGCTTATATTATGTGAGCTAAAACGTGTATAAAAACCGGACTTACTGTCCGGTTTTTACAATATGAAATCTATTTTACGGAATGGAGTCCATGATTTTGCGCAGCTCTTCTTCGCTTTTGTCGCGTACTTCTACGGTTTTTTCTTTGCCTTTGGCGCCTTTGACGATGATAATCTGATCTTCTCTCACGGCAAAGAAATCCGCCAAAAAAGTTTTCATCATGGCGTTGGCAGGCTCGTCATCCACCTTTTTATTTTTGATTTTCATGCGCAGCACGCTGCCTATGCGGCTGATGATTTCGTTGCGCCCCGTAGTGGGAATGACGCGGACCTTTATAATCATAACTCCTCCGAATCTGTGGCGAACAATTTGCTTCCTACTCTCGGCAATGTGGACCCCTCCTCCACTGCCGTTTCAAAATCGGCGCTCATACCCAAAGACAAATATCTTTGCGGCAGAGCGGGCGGAAAATCTCTGTCAAAAGCGTTCTTTACTTGCCTAAACAACGGGCGCAGCGTCTGTGGGTCGTCCGTTTGCGGCGCAATGGCCATATAACCGCATGGGCGAAGGTTTTGCAAATTCTGCAGTTGCCGCACTAATACGGGTGCTTCTTCCAAAGACACGCCGGACTGACTTTCTTTGTGTGTTAATTTAATCTGCACCAATACATGCAGCGTTTTTTGTAAACGCAGAGCATGATCGTTCAAAGAACAAGCGGTCCGAATATCGTCTATGGAATCAATAAAATCAAACAGTTCGGCGGCTTGCGCGGCTTTGTTTTTTTGCAAATGCCCGATAAAATGCTTGATGGTTTGACAGGATGCAAAACGAGCAGACGTCCAGCGGGCGGCGGCTTGTTGTACGCGGCTTTCCCCAATATGGCGTATACGTCCTGATGACAACAAAGCCCACACGTCTTCATCTGTGGCGTATTTTGTTACCGCCATGAGCGTTACGTTCTGAGGGTTGCGCCCGCTGCGTCGGCATGCCGCGCAAATGGCGTTTTCCACCCGTTGTACATTTCGCTCTATTCTGTCTGCCGCGTTCATAAAAACCTTGACATATTATATCAAAATTTACTTAAATACTCAATTTTTTCAGGTAGCTATTTTATCTCGCCAAATGATACAAAGGACAAAAAAAGAGTCCCCCGTATTCCATAAATACGGAGGACCCTAGCTGCAGTCTTTCATGTTTTTTCCTTCCTCAGATGTCAGCCCGCCAGATCACGGGGCAGTAACATGCTCCGGCAAAGCTCCGCAACCTTCGGTCCGTTCCGCGGTCCATATGCCCTCTGTCCCCAGAGTGCGGCCGCAGCGTGCGCACCGCCTACAGGCTGCCGATAACATCTAACTTTGCAACAGTCAAGGAACATTTCTTTTCTGCTTCAAAGCCGCGTACTTACGTTTCACCGCTCTTCACGGTATCTGACCGGCGCGGCCCGACCAGTTTATGCGTCTTTTGCCGCCTTGCATCACCGGGCAAAGCTGGCGCGGGACGCACATTTTCTGTCCCGCATATCTCGGACTCTGTCCGAGGATACTATAAGTATAAGGTTTTTTTTGTAAAAAACAAGGGGTTATAGCTGGCGTATCAATTTAATAACTACTCCTATGGGCCGGCCCGGTTTTTGTTTTTGGCCATTTTGGCTTTCCGGCTGACAATAGAGGGTTTGTCCTTTGTGCAGGCGTATTTGCCGGCACACATGTTGGCCTGTTGGCGTACGGAATACGACCCATTCATTTTCTTGTTCACGTGTAAAGGGTTTTATAAAGCACAGATCGTCGCTGCTTACGTGCTGTAAACCGATTTGACTGGCCCTCAAAATACATTTGCTGCCTTGTGCAAAGCGTCTTGGCACGCTCCACCATTCCAAAATATCGTTTTCGTTATGTTCTTCCACATTGCTTGGAACCTCATTTAGAAAGGGTAATTGTACGCTGTTGCTCGGTTCTGTTTTTTCCTCGTTTATACTATGGGGCTGCATATTGTATCCAAACTCATTGCTGTGTCGGTCATGCAGCATGCGTGCAGATGAAACGTTTGGCGGGTCGGGATAAATGACGGAGCGTCTGTCAAACAGTTTATATACGTCCAACGCATCCATGTCAAATAATTTAGCCATTTGTTCCACGTATCCTTTGGAGGGAGAACGTTTTCCCGTAGTCCATAAAGCAGTAGTGGCTGTAGAGACGCCCAGCGTTTTTGCTAACTTCGCTTGTGCGCCTCTAAGTATTCCTTTATTCCATTTTTCCAACTGTTTTTCAAATTTATTCATAGGGTATCTCTGCTTGTATAAATGGGCATATTTAGCGGCAAGAAAGAAAAAAGCTTGACAAATGCTAACAAAACTTACTATACTAACATTACTTAAGCAGTTCTTTCCTGCATCTTCGGACGGAAAAACGCCGTCATGGCGTTGGTGGAGAAGGACCGTCTTCTGGTCCGGTATCACAGCTTCGTGCTACGTTGTTCTTCCCCGTCCCGACCGCATATTTCTTGCCTGATCTATGCGGTCTTATTCTAGCAAATAAAGAGGAAGTTGAGTTAGCAAAGCCAAACCCTAGGCAAAGAAAAACTCGGCGTTTACGTGGAGAATATGCTGCAAACTCAGGATAAGCTTTGCTAACTCTGTTAGTTTTATGAATGCTTTAACCTGTATTTTGTGCGTATTGTGGATGTTGGGCTTGGGCTTGTTGGCGGACGAATGGCTGGGAATGAGATAATTTTACGTCGCGCGGCGCACGTGATAAAAACAGCGCGCGGACGCGGAAAGGGGCGCACCGCGCCCCTTTCCGTTTGCCGAAATACTCTTCACGCGGCAAAGAAAATAAAGAATCTTTATATGAAAAAAGAAGCGCGTGCACAGTGGGATAAAATTAGTTTGGAAAATTTGATTTTTTATTCAGCGGAGCTGGCCGGCTGTGCGTTGTATAGCGTAAACGGCTCATTGCATGCTGTGCCAACTACGCCGCTTTTGCAGGCGTTGCTTGCGTTGTATGAACGTTTTTTTGCTGGAGAGAATCGTCTTTTTCTCCTGCAGGCGACTGAGCAAGAAAAAGCCGAAAACGCCGCCTTTGCGCATTCCTTTGGAGGGGAAAGAAAAGAAAATCCTTTACGAATTTCTTTTCATTTGCCAGTGATAAAATGCCGTGAAAATAAAGATTAAGAGCGGGAAAGTCGCCAAATAAGCCGCAAAATAGACGAAGTGTTCTTGACGCGGAAAACTCGCAGCGGTTCGGAAAAATTGACGGGCTGCATATTATTCCCTTTGTCATTTCCTATAAGCAGTGCAAATAAAGCGCGGGCCTGTTGGCATACGGCGGGCCGACGTGGATTTCTCTGGGGAAAATAGACGGCGCACACGTCCAATTTATGCAAATTCAGCAAACGTGTTTTATTTTCCCGCATTTGCCATATGGCTTTGTCATCGTCTTCCGGATCAACTGGCAGGCCGTCTACGGAGGCGGATATGAATTCCACTCGTCCCGATGCCTGCAATTGCTGTATTTGTTTGGCCGTGAGTAACTTTTGCCAAGGTCCCGTTTGCGGGCTTTGCCAAGCGTCATATTGGCCTATAAGGGAAGCGGATAATGCGGCTGCGGCCTTAAAATTATATTTTTCCAATAAAGGAAAAACCAACGAGTAAAAAGTTTCATATCCACCGCCAAAAAGCAAACACACGGGATTTTTTGGTAAAGTTCCCGATACTATTTCTCGCGGCAAAACAGGAGTATATCCTTTTTTTTTCAGCGTAGCGAGCAATTTATTCAATTTATGAACGGAGAGCCATAATTTTTTGTCTTTGCTGCCGTTTGGCGGCGTGCCTATTTTACTCATAAACAGTATGGGCATCGTCATTTTGCGCGGCCTTAGCAAAGGGGCAGCGTAAAAGACGCCGATTAAACATACAAGAATTAGAACGCAAAAGAACATAGATGTTAAAATTTACTTTTTCCGCGGGTGATTTGGATATAGAAATCGGTTAAAGTTTCTCCGCCGCGCGGAAAAGCGCGCCGCAGTGTTTTTTTACCTTTCCACGGCCAAGGATTAATACCCGTTTTTGTGCTGAAATCAAACAAGTAACCGGCTTGAAATACCAGCGGTCGTACACGTTTGTCGGATCCGCCTGAGCCGAATGGATAGCAAAAAGCTTCGCATGGACGGCCCAGTTTTTCTTCCAGTATTTTTTTGCTTTGAGCCAGTTGTTTTAGAATGTCCGCGTCAGAGAGACGGCGGAGGCGTGCATGGTCAAGCGTGTGGGAGCCAAATTGCACAAGGCCGCTTTCTTGCATTTGATATACCTGCTCCCAGGACAAATAGCCCGGTTTAGAGCCGATATAATCCGTAATCAGAAAAATGACGGCTTTTATTTTTCTTTTCAGCAGAATGGGGAAGAGTTGAGTGAAATTGTCTTCATAGCCGTCGTCAAAAGTCAATACGACGGGTTTTGACGGCAGATGTTGGGGATTGTCGGCCGCGTTTTTTATTTCTTCTAAACCTACGGGGGAAAACCCGTATTTTTGCAACATATCCAATTGTTCTTCAAAACGCTGCGGCGTAATGGTAAAAGGATATTGAGGGTCTTGAGGATTTGTTTGCGCTATATGATGGTACATCAGCGCTAACAATCCTCGGCGCGGAATACGCCAAAACTGCCACCGGTAAGCGGCGGCCAGCAGAGACAATATGAAAATAATCAAAATCCATGTCATGCATTATCCTTTTGCTGCAAAAACCACAGTTTCATATATTTTACAAATACATAAAAAGAGGAAAACGAAGCCCACAAAAGTCCGCGCATACCGTCCAATATGCCCAGTTTCAGCACATAGCGCTTGAAAAACTCAAAAGGGACGGTGATCAGCACAAACAATAAGTTAAAGCGCCGGCCGTTTTTGTACATTTGTTTGGCGGCCAAAGTCGTGTATTTGTTAAACTTGTCAAAATAGCGTTCCATGGTGTTGTAAGGAAAATGACAAACAAAATGCCGCATATTTCCCACAGTTCCGCGCACTTCCAATCCTTCGTGTACCAACCCGCCGATATAACGTGCGTTTTCGGTGCGTACCAAACGCAAATGGCGCTCTTTATTTAAGCCACTGTATTTCATTTGCCGGCCTAAAAAGAAATTGGAAAAAGGAAGCATAAAACCTGCATGAGCCGTGTGAGGCAGCGTTTGGAGGATTTCTTCGCGGAGCTGCGGGGTCAGCGTTTCATCGGCATCTAAATTTAATGCCCAAGCTGAATTGACTTTACTGAGAGCGAAATTTTTTTGATTGGCGAATCCGTCAAAGGCACGTTGGTATACCTGCGCGCCCAAACTTTTCGCAATATTCACGGTATCGTCTTTGGAAAATCCGTCTACTACAATAATTTCGCTTACCAGTTCTTTTGCGCTTAAAATGCAATTGGCAATATTTTTGCTTTCATTTTTGGCGATAATAAACAAAGAAATCCGGTCCGACATATTTCCTCCGTTGCGTTTATTTTATCATATACGGCCGCAGACTGAGAAGAAAAAACCCCGCGCGTGTTGCGCAGGGTTTGAAAGGGAAACCGCTGCAGCAGGGTTTGGGACTGCAGCGGTTTGGGGGGATAAATCGTGTGTTGCTTATATTCATACTTTAACATTCTCTCTGAAGAAACAACAGGGTCTTTGGGCCTAAAAATTTATATGTTTTGTACCTAGAAATTTTTAGGTCTTTTGTGATATAATTTTGAAAATATTGGACAGGGGTTGGAGGAAGAATCATGAAGAGGCTGATTGTTTTTTGCGCTGTTTTAACTGCGGCCTGCCAGACATTGCCTACGTCTTCAGAATGGTTGGCGAGAGGAGATGGATATTTTAAGGATGGACGGCCTCAGGAGGCATTGGCCGCTTATGATAAAGCGTTAGATATAAATCCCGACAATTTGGCCGTATATGCGTCGCGCGGCGCGGCCTATTTTTTTACGGGAGACTATGAAGCGGCGCAGCAAGATTTTTTGAAAGTGGTGGAGACAAACCCCCACGATGCGGAAGGCTATTCTGCTTTAGGGGCGGTATTGGCCGCGCAAGGGTTTTATGAAGACGCGTTGAAAGTGCTGAATATGGCGCTGATGCTGGCGCCGACCAAGCCGGAAATTTTCTTTTCCCGCGGCGGTATTCATTTTATGCTGGGACAATATGATCAAGCCGTGGCGGACTATTCGTATGTTTTGCAGCTGCGTCCTGCGGCGGACGTATATAATGCCCGTGGTGCGGCCTATTTGAAACAGGGTCTCAATGAAGAGGCGGAAAAAGATTTTGAAATGGCCAAAAGCGGACAAGTGCCGGAAAAATTAAATGTATATACGATGATAGATTAATTTTTCCACGCTGTACAAGAAAAAATTGCCATAGTTGTCGTGCTTTTGCTATAATATACATATCTGATTTACGTCACCGTAGCTCAGCTGGTTAGAGCGAGCGTTTCATAAGCGCTAGGTCGGTGGTTCGAGCCCACCCGGTGACACTTTATGCCCCGTCCAACAGACGGGGTTTTTGTTTATAAAACGGCAGTTTTTGTGATTATGCTTAAGGCGTTTGCCAAGCATTTTGTACATTTGCCTTCTTTTACGCCGGTTCGAGGTTGTATGGCCGGCTATTATGTTGCCCCTGACTTGGCGGCGCACACGGAAGCGCAAATTATCAAAACCAAGAAGCGGGTGCCAAAAGTGGCAGATTTTTCCGCCGACGGCCAGCGGCTTTGTCGGCTCAGCTGCCTCTCTGTAGATGGGAAGTCCTTTTTTGTCTGCTTAAATTTTGTATAGTAAAAAAGATGAAAGATTCTCCTTCATACGATGTTATTATTGTTGGTGCCGGCGCCAGCGGGCTGATGTGCGCGCTGCAATGTGCGCGGCGCAAAAAACGCGTATTATTGCTGGAAAAGGAACATCAGTGCGGCAAAAAAATTTTAGTCAGCGGAAACGGACGCTGCAATTTGACGAATGCCTTTGTCTGTGCGGACGACTATCGCGCAACGCCGCAGCTGGCGGAAAAAATACTGGCGCAGTTTTCGTTTGAGCAGTGTGTGAATTTTTTTCATGACTTAGGCGTACTGACCGTGCAGGAAGGTCAAGGGCGTGTTTTTCCTTTAACGGGAAAATCCACGGCCGTGGCGGAAGCTCTGCGGCTGGCCTGCCGCGAAGCGGGCGTGGAATTAAAGACGGAAAGTGAAGTCGTTAGGATAAATAAGAAAAAATATTTTAGCGCTTACTTGCAAAGCGGCGCAATTTTTACTTCCAAATATCTCGTGTTGGCCTGCGGATCCAAAGCCTATCCTCAGGCGGGGGGAACGGAAAGCGGGTACCGGTTGGCCTCTTCATTGGGGCACAGCATTATCGAGCCTACACCCGCTTTATGCGCGGTATGCGTAAAAGAAAAGGCTGTTGCCCGTTTGCAAGGCATACGCGCGCAGGTGCGCGTAAATGCGTGGCCGCAAACGGAGAAACAACTAAGCAGTGCGGGAGAGATTCTTTTTACGGCGTACGGTTTGTCTGGGCCGGCGGTGTTAAACATTAGCGGGCCGTTGGGCAAAGCTTTAGCCGGAGGGCCGGTAACGCTTTATGTGGATTTTTTTCCGGAGATTCAAGAAAAAGAAACCTTTTTACGCAAGCGCGCGGCACAGTTCGGCAGCCGGACGGCGAAAGAGTTTTTTGCTGGTATGCTGCATGAAAATATAGCCAATCTGCTTATTGATTTTGCCGGAATAAGAAAGAATGCACCCGTTTCCAATTGGACGGAAAACACATTGAAAAACGTGGCGAAGACATTGGGCGCGTGGCCTTTTACGGTCATGTCTTTGCGGCCATGGAATGAAGCTATGGCGGCGGCGGGGGGTGTAAATTGCGCCGAAATAAACTATAATAGTTTGGAATCCTTGTGTTGCGACGGTTTGTATGTGTTGGGGGAGTTGCTCAATGTGGACGGCCGCAGCGGAGGATTTAATTTACATTTCGCATGGGCTTGTGGCTATGTGGCCGCCAAAGCAATGCCGGAGGAATAAGGTATGGCAGACATCGTACGCAAAACCGCCAGCTTAAATGATCCGTTGCACGTAGGCTTTGTACGCACGTATTTGCTGGAAGGAAAAGAAGTATATCGCGAGACATTGGATAAAAATCTGGATATTGTAAAAAAAGAAGGGGCTTTGCCGGACGGCACGGTAAAAGAATTTTTTGATAATGGAAAGCTGTATTTTGAATGTGAATTTAAAAACGGTCAGCGCAACGGTTTGTGCCGCATCTATTTTGAAAACGGAAAAGTCAGTATAGAAAAATCTTATGAAAACGGCCAGCTGCAAGGGCTGGTGCGCGTCTTTCACCCGACGGGGCGCCTGCATAAAGAAATGCATTACGTCAATGACAGCCAAGAAGGACGCCAGACCAAATATTATCCTTCGGGCAAAATTCTGGAAGTGGCCGAATACAGAAAAGGCTATCTGAACGGTTTGTGCCGCGTGTATACGCAGGACGGGGATTTGCGTTCTGAATGTACATATAAAAACGATAAAATCATCGGCGATAAAATTATTTACCATCCCAACGGGACTATTGCGTTAATTTCGCCGCATAAAGACGGCAAACCCAACGGCGTAACCAAAAAATTCAGCGAAACGGGAGAACTGGTGGAAGAATGGTTCTTTGAAGACGGCGTGCTTACGCTGAAGAAAGTATATTAAACAGTAAATATAAATGCGTACGATACAGCCCCGCTTAGGCTTTCAGCCGGCGGGGCTTTTTATGAGTTCCAACGCGGTGTAGGCAGAGATTATGGGCATAAAAAACCCGCCTTTTGGCGGGTTTGGAACGGAGAAATAATTATTTTTCGGAGGTTTCGTCTTCGTATATTTCATTGTAGTCGCGTACAAACAATAAAATATACGCCAAAAGAGACCCTCCAAAAAACATTAAGAAAGCGTAAGAAAACCACCACAGCTGGGTCATGGGGTTGTAGTCCAGTTGAATGGACTGCCACACCAGCGAAAGCTGAATGCACATCAAGTACACCCATACAATGACGGTGAGGGCTTTTACTATGACATCGACCAGCCCCCACAAAAAACCCTTAGCCGTAAACGGCTTGATAAACATCGTATGTAATATAGTCATCATAAATGTATTGTAATCTTCCGAAGAGAGTTTGTCAACTGTTACGGCTGAAACGCCGGATCGGTGGCGTTATAGCCAAAATTGCTTTGATCTAGAACGTTTCCGTCAAAACCCACCGGTACTCCGTCGGCAGTGGGTGCGGCTGGCATGGATGCGGCGGTGGCCGCCGCTGCCGTATTTGCCCCCGCTTGCACGGCAGTCGCCGAAGGCGCAGGGAAATCCGCGGCAGGCGGATAAGCGGCGGCTGCCGCCGGCGTTGCCGTCTGCGGATAAGAAGAAGCCGTATCGGTAACAGCCGGTGCGGTCTCTTGGGGCTGTGCGGCTTTCATCGTGCGTGCGGGTTTTTTCAAACTTTTTTTGCCGGTTTTGGCTTTCGTTTCCGTGTGGCTGGCTATCGCTTCCATGGCGGTTTTATGTGCCTGCTCATCGCTGAAGCTGGGCAAAATATCATTGCGGAAAGCGGGATAATCGTCTCTGTCCAAATATTCCATGGAGACGGGTTCTTTGGAATAAATTTTAGTTTCTTCTTGCTGGGGTGCGGATTTTTTCGCTTTAGGCTGGGGATATTGCACGGAATAAACATCCGATAATATCACTTCTGTTACATCTTGCGTTTCGGCGGCGGGTTCTTCGGTCAAACAGTATTCCACGCGTTCGGCGGTGGTGGCGCCTTGGTGTTTGTCCACGCGCGTTTCACACGTAGACGCGGCGGCAAATACGGGTACGGCCGTCAAAGAAAAGACGAAAATAGAAAAATATTTTTTCATAGTCTGCTCCGTAAAACGAAGATACTTTATTATACAAAAACTAATTGCCTTCGCAAGCCGTGAGTCATGAAGCCAGATTTTTGCCCGCCGAACGAATTAGAATGCCTTGATTTGTTTTTTTTTTTTTGATAAATTTTGTTTATGAACAAAATTTATCAAAAAATGTATCCAAGTGCAAAAAACCGCTCTAAAGACGTTTTAAGTGGGTTTATGGATAAAGTCATCCTGAGGGGTTGTAACTCAGGATCTCGTCCTTTTGAGAGTATAAAGCGGTCGGGATGCCGCGTAAAAGCGTCTCGGCATGACTCCAATATACGGGGATGCCGAGTAAAGACATCTCGGCATGACTCCAATATACGGGGATGCCGAGTAAAAGCGTCTCGGCATGACGGCGTTAAGCTGGGATGTCCCACAAAAACATTTGGCCATGACGACAATATAAAAGAAGTCATCCTGAGGTGTCGTTACTCAGGATCTCTCCCTTATTCTATAAAACATGCCGGCTTTACGCTGATTGAACTTTTGGTTGTCGTCTTGATTATCGGCATATTGGCCGCCATTGCGCTGCCGCAGTATGAAAAAGCCGTGGCGCGAAGCCGTGCGGCTGAGGCGGTAGTTACATTGACCGCATTGGAACAGGCACAGCAGCGTTATTATATGGCCAATGGAACCTACACAACAGACTTGTCATTATTGGATATACAAATCAAAGACAGTTCTTCATTTAGCTATTCCACCGTACATGTGGGAGAGTATTGGCGTAATTATGCTCAGTCGCAAATATACGGGGGGTTGGCTTTTGAATTTTCTTTAAGAGACGACCGATTGAGATGGTGTTTGGCTCCGGAAGATTCGGTTTCCGCCAATGCCATCTGTGCTACCTACGGTAAATATGACCACAGCGGAAATTCCAATAAATATTATTTAATGAAGTAAAAAACCCCCGCTTTTAAGAGCGGGGGTTTTTCAAAACAACTTATTTGCTTCTTTTGTGTTTGACAGGCTCTCCGTAGTACGCTTTCAGATACAGCTCTTTAATTTCGCTTACCAGCGGGTAGCGGGCGTTTCCGCCGGTGCACTGGTCGTCAAAGGCCAGCACGGAGAGTTTGTCCAAATTATCCAAGAAGTCTTTTTCCTGAATACCGTATTCTTTGAGCGATTTTGGAATGTTGAGGTCATTTTTTAACGACTCCACCATTTCGATGAGCTTCTGTACTTTTGCGTCTTTGTCATCGCCCATGTCATTGTTTGGCAGCAGGAAATCCACAATTTTGGCGTAGCGGCCGCGGACAAACGGATATTTATACTGCGGGTACAGGCCCTGTTTGGTGGGTTTGTCCGTAGCGTTGAACTCAATGACATAAGTCAGCAGCATGGCGTTGGCCAAACCGTGCGGCACGTGGTACATGGCGCCGAGTTTGTGCGCCATGGAGTGGCACAGCCCTAAAAACGCATTGGCAAAAGCCATGCCGGCAATCGTGGCCGCATAGTGCATTTTTTCACGGGCATTAATATCTTGCGCGCCTTTATTGTAAGAGCTTCTTAAATATTTGAACACCAAGCGCATGGCTTCCAAAGCCTGCCCGTCGGTAAAGTTGGTGGCGAATACGGAAGTATACGCTTCAATGGCATGCGTCAATACGTCCAAGCCGGAGAACGCCGTCAAACTTTTGGGCATATTCAGCACAAATTCCGGATCAATAATAGCCATATCCGGCGTCAAAGCATAGTCGGTGATGGCGTATTTGGTGCCCGTTTTTTCATCCGTAATAATGGTAAACGGCGTAACTTCAGAGCCGGTGCCGGACGTGGTTGGAATAGCGACCATGACGGCTTTTTTGCCCAACGGGGGTGCGGCGTAAATGCGTTTGCGAATGTCCATAAAGCGCATGGCGATGTCTTCAAAGCTTGTGTCGGGGTTTTCATACATCAGCCACACCATTTTTGCTTCGTCCATGGCCGAACCGCCGCCCAGCCCGATGATGACGTCCGGCTGCCAAGAATTGGCTATGGTCAACGCTTCGGTAACGTTTTCAATGTTCGGATCGGGAATAACGTTAGAAAACACGCGAAATTTAATGCCCACGTTTTCCAGCACGTCGGCCACGGCGCGCACATGGCCCAGCTGCTCCATGGTTTTGTCCGTAATGATGTAAGCGCGCTGCTTGCCGGCCAATTCGGCCAAAGCCTGCTCCAGTGCGCCGCGTTTGAAGTAAATCTTGGAAGGTACTTTGTACCAATACATGTTTTCGCGGCGTTCCGCGACGGATTTTACGTTCATAAGGTGTTTTACTCCGATGTTTTCGCTGACGGAGTTGCCGCCCCAAGAGCCGCATCCCAGCGTAAGCGACGGTGCGAGTTTGAAATTGTACACGTCGCCGATGGCGCCCTGAGAGGACGGCATGTTAATCAGCGTGCGGGCGGTAGGCATATCTTTGAAAATATCGATATGCGCTTCGTTGGCCTCATCGGTATACAGCACGGAAGTGTGCCCCGCTCCGCCGTACAAAATCAAATCGCGGGCGGTTTCTACGGCGTCTGCAAAGTCTTTGGCGCGGTAAAAAGCCAAAACGGGAGAAAGTTTTTCACGGGCGAAGGGCTCCTCATCGCTTACTTTTTCCGCTTCCGCTATTAAGATTTTGGTGTCGGCGGGAACTTTGATGCCGGCCATTTCGGCTATTTGTTCGGCGCTTTGTCCGGCAATAGCGGAATTGAGTTTGCCATCTTTGACGATGGTTTCGGCCAATTTTTTGCGGTCTTTGCCGGTAACGAAATGGCAGCCGCGCGCGATGAATTCTTTTTTCACTTCTTCATAGACGGCGTCTTCCACAATGACGGATTGCTCGCTGGCACAAATGGTGCCGTTGTCAAAGGTTTTGCTCATAATAACGGAACTGACGGCCATTTTGATATTGGCGGTGGCGTCAATGACTACGGGAGTGTTGCCCGCTCCGACGCCGATGGCCGGCTTGCCGGAGGAATAAGCCGCTTTGACCATGCCCGGGCCGCCGGTGGCCAAAATAAGGTTGATGTCTTTGTGGTGCATGAGTGCGTTGGACAGCGGCATGGTCGGGTTGTCTATCCAACCGATAATCCCTTCCGGAGCGCCTGCTTCTACGGCGGCGTTTAGCACAATGCGCGCCGCTTCAATGGTGCATTGTTTTGCGCGCGGGTGCGGGGAAAAAATAATGCCGTTTCGGGTTTTCAAGGCCAATAAGCTTTTGAAAATAGCCGTGGAAGTGGGGTTGGTGGTCGGAATAATGCCCGCAATCAGGCCGATAGGTTCTGCCACTTGGCGGTAACCGAAAGAGTCATCATCCGAAAGGACGCCGCAGGTTTTGGTGTCTTTGTACTGATTGTAAATGTATTCGGAAGCAAACTGGTTTTTGATAACTTTGTCTTCCATGACGCCCATTCTGGTTTCTTCCACGGCCATCTGGGCCAGCGGAATGCGGTTTTGGGCGGCGGCTATGGCAGCCGCGCGAAAGATTTTATCCACCTGCTGCTGCGTGTATTCTGCATACGTGCGTTGGGCTTTTTTCACTTTCTCCACAATCTGGTCCAGATGGGCCAATTCTTCCGGAGTAGCGACAGCCGGAGTAGTTTTTTTCTTGTCCGCCATAACGGTTCTCCTTATTCAAAATATCTTTATGGAATTACTAATTAGATATTTTTATATCCATATATTATATGTTTTGGAAAAGCATGTCAATATATCCTCTAAAGAACTATATATCCGGCTTGACAAAAAAGCAGGAAAACTATATTATATAGATATTAAAATATCCAGTAAGGCGGGTTATTTTTTTGTATGTCTCTGTTTCATAAAAAGACAGCCATCAGTGTGCAAACTGTCCGACGTTTGCCGCAATATTTGCGTGTTTTGTACAATCTTCACGCTTATGGGCGTTTGTTGGTGTCCTCTACGGAATTGGCCGAAGAAACTCAAGTTCCTCCCATAGTCATCAAAAAGGATTTGCAGACCGTACATGCTCCCAGTAAAATGCGCGCGGGATTTAAGGTACAAGGTTCCATAGAAGCCATAGAAAATTTTTTGGGCTGGAATAATCTGAACAAAGCTTTTTTGGTAGGAGCGGGCCATTTGGGGGCGGCACTGCTGGGATTTTCAGGTTTTAAAAATCATGGTTTGGAAATTGTGGCTGCTTTTGATACACATCCGCAGCGCGTGGGCAATGAAATAAACGGCATACATATATATCATACCGCACAGTTGAAAAGCATAATCTCCGAGAAAAAATTGAAAATAGCCGTTTTGACGGTTCCCGTATCGGCAGCGCAGGGCATTACGGATACGTTGGTCGGATGCGGCATAAAAGCGATTTGGAATTTTGCGCCGGTCAAACTAAATGTTCCCGCTGATGTCATTGTTCAGCAGGAAGATATTGCCGCCGGTCTGGCGGAATTATGCGCGCGTTTGAAAGCGCATGAATGAGATGAAAGCGGCTGTAAAGACCGCTGCCACCCGTCTGGGCTTGACGAGTCGGTGTTTGCGATGTGTTTATTGTGCCGCTACGGCGTTGCTGTGGCCGCTGTTTCGTTGGTTGGTTCCTTGCATGATACCGCCAAATAAATCTGGTAATTTAGCTTATTTATTGCTATTTCCTTATTATATTCGCGCCTACCGCGGCGTTGCCGAAAAGTCCATATGAAAAAGCGACATGAAAGACGTATGGCGGTATTTGAATGAGTGGAATACATGTCGTTGGCGCGCCGTCTCTGGCGGAAAAGGATAGTTTTTCGTATAATTAAAAAAAATAAAGGGAGAGTCTGATGATTATACCTACTATTATAGAGAAAAACGTCGGTTATGATATTTTTTCACGCTTGTTGAAAGACCGTATTATTTTTGTGGGCGGCAGAGAAGGAGAAGTGGACACCGCCAGCGCAAATATGATCATTGCGCAGCTGTTGTACTTGGATGCTGAGGATTCTCAGCGGGAAATAAACCTGTATATCAATTCTCCCGGGGGATTGGTAACAGCCGGACTGGCCATTTACGATACCATGCAGTTTATTAAGGCTCCTATTACGACGATTTGCATGGGTCAAGCCATGAGCTTCGGCGCGGTATTGCTGGCTGCCGGTTCAAAAGGGCGCCGTTACGCTTTGCCGCATGCACGCATTATGATTCATCAGCCGTTGATTTGGGGCGGAGGCATTTCCGGTCAAGTAACGGATATCGAGATTGAGACCAAAGAGCTTAAAGATAACAAGGAACACCTGTTGGATATTTTAGCCAAACATACGGGCCAGCCCAAAGAAAAATTACGTCAAGACAGCGAACGCAATTATTATCTGTCTGCTGAAGAGGCCAAAGCTTACGGCATTATTGACGAAGTTTTGCAGCTGAGAGAAAAATAAAAAAGCTTTATGTGCCAGCCCCCGCCCCAGACAGGCGGGGGTTTTGTATATCAAAATTTGTCCGGCAAAAGGGAAAAAAGCGGTTTTTGAAAGCCTAGCGGTTTCTTAAAAAGAGAACATGGCCCGCAAGGCTTTTATAGCTTCTTCTTGTATTGGCGGGGCGAGTTTGTTCAGTCCGTAAGCGGTATAAACCGCCAGTACATAACATTGAATAACTTCTGGTTTATTGGAAGGAACATAATGGGGATAAGCGTCTTGATTGGCCGCCAATGCTTCAAACAAACAAGAAGTGATATGCCGTAATTCCCGTTGGTATCGCTCAGCCATTTCCGTGCATTGGGACTGAAAGCGTTTTTCCGCTTGTTTTTCTTGCCGTGTTATGCAGGATGCGGATGAATGGTTGCCTTGGGTGAGAATTTGCTCCAGCAGTTTGGCATATTCTTCTTCAATCAATTCCATTTGTTTTTGTCCTTTTGCTTCCAGCGCGGGCAGCGTTTCGTCCAAAATGGTCTGGATTTTCCGCTCATTATCGTTTAATGTTCCTTTCCGGCGGTGTTGTTGAAAATTGGCATATCCCTGCCTGACTACTTCCTGCAGAATGCGTAAGTCTTCATAATTAATGGACGGTTTCGATTCGTTCCGGCCGTCGTATGAAGGATATTTTTGAGCGTTAAGAGCTATTGGCGCCGCCAACAAGAGCGTAAAAGCCGTTCCGGCAAGAATAAGACGAAGATGTTTCATATATGCCCCATAGATCATGTATTTTATTATTTATATATCTTATTGAAATGTTTTTGCAAGGGAGCACAAGTTCTTGCGCCGTCGTTTTGGACACAGAAGATGCTCAAAATTAGCACTCAAAGAAACCACTTGCTAATTTTAAGCGAATGTGCTATACTTTTTACAAAGAGCCTCAAGGCACACATATGTGCTTCGGGCCAAGATTTAACCTGTAAATTATGGAGAGGTATATGGAAAATATGATAAAAAGAACACTGTCCCTGCCTAAGGTGATACCGGCGGTGGCGATACGGGATGTGGTCATGTTTCCCGGGATGTCTTTGCCTTTGTCGGTGGACAGGGAGAAATCCATCGTCGCCATTGATTTAGCTTTGGAATCAACGGGCAAATATGTATTGGCTTTGTCTCAGAAAGCTGCAGAGATTGAAGATCCAAAAGAGAATGACATTTATCATTTTGGGGTGTTAAGCGAGATTACGCAGTCGCTGAAAATGCCGGACGGATCCATCAAAGTATTTTTGCAGGGTTTGGTGCGCGCCCGCGTGGAAAAGCTGGAAATCAACCCCATGACAAATACGTGGTTTGCCACCGTGCAATATATAGAAGAAGAGGAAGACAACAGCCCCGTCGTGCAGGCTTTGATGCGCAAAGTGTTGGATGAATTTGATCATTATGCCCGCGTTTCTCGCCGCATTGCCGTGGAAGGCGTATCTTTCTTGCGTCAGATAGAAGATCCTTCCAAGCTGGCAGATACCATTGCTTCCAATATGGTGGTCAAAACGGAGCAGCGCCAAGAGATTTTGGAGGCGACCGATGTAAAAGAACGCTTGGAAAAAATCTTGAAACTTATTACCAGCGAAGTGGAAATTTTAGGGCTGGAAGAAAAAATACATTCCAAGGTTCGCGCGCAGATAGAAAAGAATCAAAAAGAATACTATTTGAATGAGCAAATGAAAGCCATTCAAAAAGAGCTGAGCCAAAAAGATGATTTTCAAAAAGAAATTGATGCCATAAAAGCCAAAATTAAGAAAAACGGACTGCCTCCCGCCGCTAAAGAGGCCGCTGACAAAGAAGTGGAACGGCTGCAGAAAATGGCACCGTTTTCTCCGGAGGCGACGGTGTCGCGCACGTATCTGGACTGGTTGGTCAATATGCCGTGGAACGTCACGACGCAAGATGTGCTGGACATTGCGCAGGCCAAAAAAATATTGGATGAAGATCATTTTGGATTGGATAAACCCAAAGAGCGTATTTTGGAGTATATCGCCGTCAGCAAGTTGACCGAAGGTTTGCGCGGGCCGGTCTTGTGTTTTGTAGGTCCTCCGGGAGTGGGCAAGACGTCTTTGGCCAAATCCATCGCGCGGGCCATTGGCCGTAAATTTGTACGCATGTCTTTAGGAGGCGTACGCGACGAAAGTGAAATACGCGGCCACCGGCGCACCTATATCGGTTCCATGCCCGGGCGCATTATACAGGGTATCAGCAAGGCCAAAAGTTCCAACCCCGTTTTTCTGCTGGATGAGATAGATAAAATGGGATCGGATTGGCGCGGAGATCCGGCCGCGGCATTGCTGGAGTTGCTGGATCCGGAGCAAAATAAGGATTTTGTAGATCATTTCTTGGATGTGCCTTATGACGTATCCAAGGTGATGTTTATCACGACGGCCAATTCGTTAGGCGGCATTCCCAACACCTTGCGCGACCGTTTGGAAATTATTGATTTCTCCGGTTATACCGACTATGAAAAACATGAAATAGCCGATCATTATCTCATTCCTAAACAAATGAAACTGCACGGCTTAAAAGACGGTTCCTTGGCGATTGCCAAGGACGCGGTAGCCTTGATTATGCGGGAATATGTGCGCGAAGCGGGCGTGCGTAATTTGGAAAGAGAAATAGGCAGTTTGTGCCGCAAGGCCGCCAAAGAATATGTGGAAAACGGCGGCAAAAAAATTACGGTGGACGCCAAGAACCTGCATGCATATCTGGGCGTGCCGAAGTATTCCAACTTTGCCGCGGAAGAAAACGGCGTGGGGATAGCTACCGGCTTGGCATGGACCAGCGTGGGAGGAGAAACGCTGTCCATTGAGGCGGCCAAAATCCCCGGCAAAGGGCAGCTGATTTTGACGGGTATGTTGGGAAATGTTATGAAAGAATCCGTCCGTGCCGCGTTGACGTATGCCAGAAGCCGCGGCTTTGGCAAAGGCGTGAATTTTGACCGTACGGACTTTCATATCCACTTTCCGGAGGGAGCAGTGCCGAAAGACGGCCCCTCTGCAGGGATCACGATTACCACCGCATTGGTCAGTCTGCTTTCCGGCCTGCCGGTAAAAAAGAAATTGGCCATGACCGGAGAGGTAACGCTGACGGGCCGCGTATTGCCGGTGGGCGGTATTAAAGAAAAATTCTTGGCTGCGTACCGCGAGGGCGTGCAAACCATTCTTTTCCCGCACACCAATGAGAAAGACGTATCGGAATTGCCTGAAAAAGTGCGCAAAGAACTGACGTTGATTCCCGTTTCGCACATGGATGAAGTGCTGCCTTTGGCTTTGGAGGGTTTTAAGGCTTCCAAAACGGTTCATTCGGCGGAAAAAACGGGCCAAAAGAAAAAATCCCGCGCGGCTGGACCGGTTAAAAAAGCGGAAGTAAAAAAGCCGCGCCGTATCTTGGCGCAAACCAAAGGATCCAAGAACGTTAAGTCAAGCGAAAGCAAAAAAAAGAAGAAATCCGCCGCCAAGTCCTCTCGGCGGAAAAAATAAGCCCGTTATAGATGGGGAAGCTATAGACGAAAAAAAGAAAATCCGTCCCGTGAAAGGGCGGGTTTTCTTTTTGCGCCAAGCTGATTCGTATAAAAAAAGACTTACGGCCGATTGGAACGGAGTTTGTCCCTTGCGTGTATGGGCGCGGTTTGCTTTTTTTCATTTTATAGTTTATACTATTAGTAAATATTTGCTTGAAAGTAGGAGATTGTATGAAAAAACTGCTGTGGGCTTTTGTTTGTTTGTTGTTGGCGTGGCCTTGTGCTGCGCAAAGCAATATTAAAATGGTTACTTATTTTCCGGTTCCTTATGCCGCCTATAAAGACTTGTCCGTTGCGGGTACGGCCGACGTTGGCATCTTGAAGCAGTGCCAGTTGGAAGTAGGGGGAAGTCTGGTCGTACAGAAAGATGCAAACAAGACGGGTAATTTGAATGTGGGCAGAATTATTCTTAACGGCGGTTCTTTGAATTTGGTTTCTTCTTCCCCGTCGGCCACTCTGCAGGCAAACGTGTTGACCTTAGGTACAAGTTCTTCAACGGGAAGTGGCACGATCCGTTTTGCGCATGACTTGTATGTTGATAAATTCCTGAATAATCAGGTACGCTCGCTGGAAGTGAACAATCAGGCCAATGTAACAAAAATCTTTGCTTTGTATGGCAAAAAATTCCCGCAATGCAGCGCTTCCAACAATACGATTACATGGCAGAATCTGACTTTTAATGGAGAAAAAGGCTTATTTTTGATGTGCGGAGGGTCTTACCGCTGATCGGTGTTTTTAGATAATGAATCACACGATAAACGGTCCGAATTTTCATTCGGACCGTTTTTTGTTGCCAGAGAAAGAGCGGTGCCTATCCTGCAGGCCATAAAAAGCGCCGTCCCGCCATGAGATGAAAGTGCAGATGGTCTACGGTTTGTCCGGCTCCTTTGCCGTTATTGGTAACAAGACGAAAATCTCCCAAGTCAAATTTTTTGGCCAAATCACGGGCGGCCAGCAATACTTTGCCCAGCAGTTCGGCGTCGCCGTTTTGCGTTTCAGACAAACGGCTGATGTGCTTCTTCGGAATAATCAAGATATGCGTGGGAGCCTGAGGGTTCAAATCCTTAAAAGCCAGTACGTCGTCGTTTTCATAGACGATTTGGCTTTTAACGGCTCCGCTAGCAATGTCGCAAAATATACAGTTCATATTCTGATTATATAAAATAACGGCTTTCTGCGTATTTTTGGTTTGTGTGGTGATGAATGACGGAAAAAGGAGGGCCGTTTGTTCAAAGCCCGCGCGCCGCGTTCAAAATTGCTACAATGACTAAAAGGATTTCGGTGCGGGAATCCGATTATTTTTGCCATAAGAGGTCTTATATGCCGAGTAATTTGCTGGAAGAAAAGATCCCTCCACAGGCGTTGGATGCGGAAATGGCCGTTCTGGGGTCTATGCTTTTGGAATCGGATGCCGTGGAACGGGCGTTGGATATTCTAAAACCGGAACATTTTTATAAAGACGCTCATAAAAAGATTTTTTCCGCCATTAAAACCTTGGTGGATAAAAACCGCGCCGTAGATTTGGTTACGCTGACGGAAGAACTGAAAACCCAAAATTTGCTTTTGCAGGTGGGGGGAGAGCTGTATTTGACCGACCTTATCAATAAGGTATCCACTGCCGCCCATGTGGAGCATTATGCGCATATTGTTTACAACAAATTTATCGTGCGGGATTTAATACATACGGCCACTTCATTGGTGGAACAGTGTTATAAAGAAGAAGAATCCCCCGAAAAACTGATTGATATAGCGCAGGAGCAAATTTTTAGGCTTAGTCAAAAACAAGACTTGCGCGGATTCGTTTCCTCTAAGGATTTGGCCGTGGAAGTCATGGACATGATAGAAAAAGCCCATAAGGCCAAAAATCCCATTCAGGGCGTGCCGACGGGTTTTCGCAAATTTGATTTGGCGACGGGCGGCCTGCGCAAGTCCGATTTGATTATTTTGGGCGCGCGGCCCAGTCAAGGAAAAACCGCTTTGGCGTTAAATATCGCCCATCACGCCAGCGTTAACTGCGGTTTTCCAACGGCTATTTTTTCGCTGGAAATGGACCGACGTTCCATTTATGAACGTATGCTTTGCGCTGCTGCCATGGCTAATGTGCAGCAGGTGCGCAACGGTTATTTTCAATATAACCGCTGGCCGGATTTATTGCGGGAGTTGGGGCGTTTGTCCGAGGCGCCTTTATACATAGACGATACCCCTGGCATCACTATTACCGAAATCCGCATGCGTTCGCGCCGTTTGGCCAATGAATTGGCCAAGCAGGGCAAAGAGTTGGGCATGATTGTCATTGATTATTTGCAGCTCATACGCACCTCGGGCCGTACGGAGAGCCGCCAGCAGGAAGTTTCCGAAATTTCCCGCATGCTAAAAGAACTGGCGCGCAATTTGCAAGTTCCCGTGCTGGCGCTTTCCCAGCTTAGCCGTAAAAATGAAGACAAGAGCCGTCAAAATAATAAACCGCAGCTGTCGGATTTGCGTGAGTCCGGTTCCATTGAGCAGGATGCGGATGTTGTGGCATTGATCCACCGGCCCAGTTATTATAAAAGCAAAGATGAGCTTCCGCCCGAAGAACAGCGCAAAGCTTTGCTGATTATTGCCAAGCAGCGCAACGGACCGGTGGGAGACGTGCATCTCAATTTCCTTGGCGAATATACGCTTTTTACCGATCCTCCGCCGGAAAACCAGACTTTGGGACCTGCGGAAGAAGGGACTTTGGTATTGCCGGAGTAAACCGTGGATATTCCTTTTTTGCGCCCTACATGGGCCGATATAGATTTGGCCGCTTACGGCCGCAATTTGCACAAAATACGCGGCAAAGTGGGGCCGGATATTAAGATTTTGGCCGTGCTGAAAGCCAATGCTTACGGCCACGGGGCGGAACGGCTGGGATTGTATGCACAGACGCATCAATTGTGCGAATTTGTGGGCGTGGCGTCCGTGGAAGAGGGCATTTTACTGCGCCGCGCCGGCGTGATATTGCCCATTCTGGTGTTGGGCAGCATTTATCCGTTTGAGGCGTTTGAGTATGCCATACGCTATGATTTGTCTGTGGCTGTGGCCAGCATGGAAGCGGCTAAAGCTATTAAGTCTATTGCGCGCAAATTGGGTCGAAAAGCTCGCTGCCACGTCAAGCAGGACAGCGGCATGGGCCGCATCGGCACGCGCCGCGGCGGCGTCATGCATATCATTCACGAATTGAACGGAGATGAGTGGATAGAGCTGGAAGGGGTGTTTTCCCACTTGTCCAGCGTAGATACGGACGCGGCCTATACAGAGGAACAAATAGGTTATTTCCGCGATACCATGACCAATGTGCGTTTGCATAAAATTGCGGTGCATTTGTTTCATATTGCCGCTTCTTTGGCTGTGGAGCGGAGGCCGGACAGTTATTGCGATATGGTGCGGGTAGGCCATGCCGCTTTTGGATTGTCGGAGGGATTTGAGCCGGTGTTGTCTTTGAAAAGCCGCATTGTATTTGCCAAAGAAGTGTCCGCCGGAGCCAGCATCAGTTATAATCGCAGCTTTATTGCTCCCAAGGCCATGAAAGTGGCTACCATTCCCATAGGGTATGGAGATGGTTATTTGCGGGCTTTGTCCAATAAAGCCGATGTTTTGATTAAAGGCGTCCGCTGTCGCGTGCTGGGCAATATTACCATGGATATGTGCATGGCGGACATTTCTGCCGTGCCGGATGCGCATGTAGGCGATGAAGCTGTATTGGTCGGGCGGCAGGGCGCAGAAGAAATCCGCGTTCAAGAGCTGGCGCAGAAGGCGGGGACGATTGATTATGAGTTAACCACGCTGATTATGCCCCGCGTACCGAGGTTTTATAAAGAATAAATGCTGACGGCAATAGGAAAAAAAGTAATGCATTGGTTGGACCAAACCGGCGGCGCGGCCGATATGGTGCGTTCGGTCGGTTTTTGGCTGGTGCATGCGCGTTTTGAATTTAAACAATTTGTTCTCCAAAGCATTACTATCGGGGTGGATTCTTTCGGTGTAACGGCCTTGACCAGCCTTTTTACGGGGATGGTGCTTGCGCTGCAGGCGGGAAATACCATTAATAATATTTTTGGTGATCCGATTTTCGTGGGAACGATTGTTTCATTTTCATTAATTCGTGAGTTGGGGCCCGTGCTGACGGGAGTGGTAGTGGCTGGCCGCGCCGGTGCGGCCGTAACGGCTCATATAGGCACTATGGCCGTAACGGAGCAGCTGGATGCACTGCATACATTGGGGACCAACCCTACGCAATATTTGATTATTCCCCGCATGGGGGCTTTTCTTTTGACCATGCCTGTATTGACGGTGTTTTCCAATATTTTTGGTGTCATAGGCGGATATTTGGTGGCTGTATATGCGCTTGAAGTCCCCGGGGAAGTGTACTTAAACGATATTACCACTTTCATGGGCGCTTCCGATTTTATGCATGGATTTATTAAATCTTTTATTTTTGCGTTTATGGTGGCTGCCGTATGCTGCTATAAAGGCATCAGTACGCGCGGCGGTGCGGAGGGAGTGGGCAAATCCACGACCGGTGCCGTTGTAACTTGCATTGTGTTGATTTTGGTGCTGGATTATTTTTTGACCGCCATTTTAACGGCGTTTGGGATTTAATGATAGAAATAAAACATCTTAAAAAAAGCTTTGGTGCCCATCACGTATTGCGCGACGTAAACCTAAATATAGAAGACGGAAAGATCACTTCTATTTTAGGTGGTTCCGGCTCGGGTAAAAGTACGCTGATTAAATGCATGATGCGCCTGTTGGACGCGGACGGCGGGGAAATTATCGTCCGCGGCAAAGATATTACCAAAGTACAGAATCCTTTTCGCTTGGCGGCGGTAAGGCGCCATTTCGGGTATTTGTTTCAAGAGGGGGCTTTGTTTGATTCCATGACCGTAGGGGAAAACGTTGCTTTTGGTCTGGAATATTTGACGGATATTCCCAAGAGCCGATATGCCAGCGTGGTAAAAGAAAAACTGGCCATGGTGGGGCTGAAGCCGGAAGTGGCAAAGCTAAATCCTTCCGAATTGTCCGGCGGCATGCGCAAGCGCGTCAGTTTGGCGCGTGTATTGGCGGTAAGCCCACAGTGTATTTTATATGATGAACCCACCACGGGGCTGGATCCCATCATGTCGGATATTATCAGCGATTTAATTTTGGAAATGAAAAAGAAGATAGGGGTAACCTCCGTTGTTATTACGCATGATATGCATTCCGCTTTTAAGATTTCAGATTATATAGCTTTTTTGTATGAAGGAAAAATTATGCTTTACGGCACGCCGGAAGATTTCCGCCGTACGGATAATCCGTATGTGCGCCAGTTTGTAGACGGCTCCAGCCACGGTCCCATACAAATGAAACTGATGAGAGACTAAGTGGCGGAAGGTTTTGCGTCGAAATGCCGCATTTTTAATTTATTTTAAGGTAGAATAAAAATATGAAACCGGAAACGAAACTTGGCTTATTTACTGTGTTAGGGCTGGCGGCCCTAGGATTTAGTTTGTATTTTTTGGGAGGCTTTTCCATTTCGCGTTCTTATGACGTCAATGTAAAGTTTGAGGACGTTTCCGGTCTGCCCGTTAAAGCGGCAGTCAAACTTTCCGGCGTAGAAATCGGCAAAGTCAAAGATATTAAAATAGAAGACGGACAAGTGATTGTGGTAGCGGCGGTGGATGAAGATATTCCTTTATACAAAGGCAGCCGTTTTTCCGTGGCCATGACGGGCATTATCGGCACAAAATACATCAAAGTGGAACCCGGGGACGAGCGTTCGGGGTTGATACAAGCGGGGGACTATGTGCGTGGCTCCGATGAAGTGCCTATGGACCGGCAAATAGCCGATACCATGACCAGCGTAAAAGAATTAGTGGACAGCATCAACCGGCAGGGCCAGTTCGGCGCGCAGCTTAACGACGCCATGCGCGATATACGCCAGCTTTCCGCCAACGTAAATCAATTGGTAATTACCATGCGTCCTTACGTTACCGATTCCATGAAAAATTTGCAGGAAATTACGGATAAACTGAATGCCGTTATGGACAGCATTTCCAATGAGGAAGGCGTTTTGGGCAGTTTGATTAAAGATCAAGAAATGAAAGAACAGGTCAAACAAAGCGTCAGCGAGTTAAAGACCACCATGACGGAAGTAAAAACTTTTGTGGGAAAAATGAGCCGCTTCCGCGTGTATTGGGATTATGACTTTTTCTATGCCACGGACCCGGGCATTTCCACCAGTGATTTGGCGTTGGAAATTTTTCCTTCCAGCGGTTACACTTATTATCGCGCGGGTATTTCCAACATCGGTAATGAAGATGACAAATTGGGCGAGGGAGATTATGTGGAACGCAACAAGCTGGATTTGCGTTTTGGTTTGTACAATCAATGGGCCAATTTGTCGGCCGGCATGATACGCGGCGCGGGCGGCGTGGCGCTGGAATTGAAGCCGTTTTATAAACATGATTTTCTGCAGCGTTTTACCGCGGGTGTTGAATTTACCGATTGGGGCCGCGACCGTATTATCAATGACCGTCATTTTGACAAACCTAATGTCTCTTATGGCATAGATTACCGCGTGAGCAAATACTTCTCCGTCGGGGCATGGATGCGCGACGCCATGGAAACCAATTATTTTAACGTGAAAGCCAATATTTCATTTAACGATCAGGATATTTCTTCGTTCTTCGGGCTGGCCACCATGGCTAATTAGGAGCGGCTATGAAATTTAAGACGGTGTTCGTATGCCAAAAGTGCGGATATGAGTCGGCCAAGTGGGCGGGCAAATGCCCCGAATGCGGGGAGTGGAACACGTTGGCCGAAGAGGTCAAACAACAGGAAAACAAAAAAGAAAAACGAAGCCGTTCTTTTACGGATTTCTCTTCTGAAATTGTCAAACTTTCCGACAGCCGTTGTGTCCAAGAAGAACGTATTGCGACGGGAATAGGAGAGTTTGACCGTTTATTGGGCGGGGGCTTGGTAAAGGGGCAGATAACGCTGCTGGCCGGCGCGCCCGGCATAGGCAAAAGCACGCTGATGCTGCAGGTGGCCGATGCTTTGGCCAAACATCTGAAAGTATTGTATATTTCCGGAGAGGAAAGCCTCAGTCAAATATCCGGCCGCGCCCAGCGTTTGGGCGTGAATAATGCAAATATCTTTTTGCATTGCCAGACAAATATTCAGAATATTATTGAAGCGGTGGAAAATGTGAGTCCGGACGTTTTGGTGTTGGACTCCATTCAAACCGTTTATCATCCGGATTTTACTTCTTCCTCCGGCACGGTGGGCCAAGTGCGCGAATGCACATCGGAATTGGTGCGTTTGTGCAAACCGAAAGGCATTATCACGTTTGTGCTGGGACATGTAACCAAAGACGGGGAACTGGCCGGCCCGAAAATTTTGGAACACATGGTGGACAGCGTTTTGTATTTTGATACGGAAAAAGACAATGTGCTGCGTTTGCTTCGGCCGCATAAAAACCGCTTCGGCTCCACGTCAGAAATAGGACTTTTTCAAATGACCGGCCATGGGCTGGAGGGCGTGGAAAATGCGGGGGAATATTTTGCGCAGACTTCCGCCCGCTCCGCCTTAAAAGGCCGCGCTTATACTTTGGCGCTGGAAGGGTCCCGTCCATTGTTGACGGAAGTGCAAGCTTTGGCCAGCCCGACGCATTATCCGTTTCCGCGCCGCGTGGCGACGGGGGTGGACTTGAATCGTTGCTTAATGTTGTTTGCCGCGCTTGAAAAACATATAGGTTTGTCTCTGGATAATAAAGATATTTACGTCAGCATAGCCGGCGGCGTGAAACTCAAAGACCCCGCGCTGGATTTGGCCGTGTGCGCCGCCGTCATCAGTTCCGTCAAAGATACCGCCATAGCGCATGATTGTATGTTTTTGGCGGAGGTGGGTATTTTGGGCCAAATTGCCAAAGTGCCTTTGATGGACCGTCGTTTGGAAGAAGCGCAGCGTTTGGGCTTTAAGACGGCTTTTACGGCGCCGCTTTCCAAACAGGAAAAACAAAAATTGACGGGCTTGTCCGTGCAGGAAATTACGCAAATCAATGAATTGGCTGTAAAACTTCGTTAAAAAATGATTGAATTTTTTATCCCCGCTGAAAAGCGGGGATTTTTTATGAAGAACGGTCGCGGAACGGCCAAGGCGTCAGGGTATGATGCGGGGGATTTTTTGAGCTGTTTGTTTTGTCTCCTCGCCGTGGCGGTAGGCGTTGTGCCGTGGCCGTTTATTGGTTGAAAAACGGGCATGCCTTGATTTGTTTTTTTTTTTTTTGATACCCTATACATGGCGGAAAATCAAACGCCGCTGAGACGTGTTTTTGAACGATTAAACGCAGTTATAGGAAGAAAAAATGAAACAAGGTTTTACATTAATTGAATTGTTGGTTGTGGTGCTGATTATCGGCATTTTGGCGGCTATTGCTTTGCCGCAATATCAAACCGTTGTGGACAAATCACGCTATACGCAGCTTATGTCCAATGTAGATGCCATGTATAAAGCCCAACAGGTTTACTATATGTCCAACGGGGTCTATGCAGTTTCTTTTCATGATTTAGACAGCGGCCTGTTTCCCTCCGGATATAAAATTTTGGCAAGCGGAACTGGAATGTATGGCCAAGGCGATTTCCACATTTTTTTGGGTTTTTCCGGTAATTCCCGCAAGAGTTCTTATCTATATTCCACAGATGAAAAAGCGGGAGTAGGTTATTATGTGGCTTATAAAAACGGGGCCAGAAGCTGTTGGGCATATCCGGACGGAGCAGAACGCGCCCAACGACTTTGTCAAAACATGACGGGAAAAACAAATCCCCGAACGGATTCCGTAACACAGGCGTTAATATACGATTTCTAAAAAATCAGGGGCCTTAAAAGGCCCCTTTTTACCGTGCGGAAAATTTCTTGCTGAAGAAAAAGTTTTGGCGGTATTTGGCAAAATATCCGCGCAGCATCAAATACGTCAGTACGCAGGACAAAAAATCCGCTATCGGCGGGGCAAAGAATACGCCGTACAAACCGAACATCAACGGCATAATCAACACCAACGGAATCAGAATCAGTATTTGGCGCGAGAGACTCAGCACCGCTGCGCGGAAGGGTTTGTTGATGGCTTGGAAGAAGCTGCTGCCCAGAATTTGCAGCGCGTCAAAAGCTGTAAAAATATTCAAGATACGCACCGCGCGCGCCGCCAAGGTGATAAGTTCTTGATCCGTACCGTTAAAGATGCGTACGATGTACGGTGCAAAACACAGCGCAATCATAGATCCCATAAATCCAAAACTAATTCCCCAGCGTAAAGCCATTTTTAAGGTTTGGAAAGAAGTGGCGTATTTGCGTGCGCCGTAATTATAGCCGATAAGCGGCTGTGCGCCTTGGCTTAAGCCTAAAATCGGCATGAGGAAAATGGCGTTTGCGCTGATGGCTATGCCCATGGCAGACACCGCCACATTTCCGCCATATTTTAACAAGGCGTGGTTAAGTAAGAAATTCATGGCGCTGGAAGCCAGCTGAAACACCATTTGCGATACGCCAATAAGCATGCTGGCCGATAAAATATGCCAACGAAGTCGCATATATCTCCAATGCAGTTTATATTTGCTTCTCGGTCCCAGAAAGAAAAGCAAAATCCATGCAAAGGATACCACCTGCCCGCATACGGTGGCCGCCGCTGCGCCGCGCATGCCCCAGTCCAATGCAAAAATGGTGATAGGCGCAACGGTTAAATTTAAGAAAGCGCCGATGAATTGTGTAGCCATGGCTGTTTTGGGAAAACCGGACGAGCGAATAAAGTTGTTCATGCCGGCGCCTACATTAAACAGGGCATATCCGGGCAGCACCAGCTGCATATACGGCGTTACGTAAGGCAAAGTTACCTCGTCCGCTCCCAAAAACAGCAAAATAGGTTCCATGAACACATAACCCGCGCCCATCAATACGCCGCTGATAAGAGATAAGGCCACAAAAGCATTGCCCATAATCAGCTGAGCTTCTTCTTCTTTTTTTTCTCCCAGACGTATGGAAAAGAGCGCATTGGCCCCTACGCCGATAAGCACACTGAAAGCCATGAAGAAAAATCCCATGGGGAACAACAGGGTAATGCTGGCAATGCCCGGTGCGCCGAATTCATGTCCTACATAAATACGGGAGATAATATTGTACAGCGCGCTGACAAACATGCCCGCCACGGCCGGCGCCGAAAATTTAATCAGTAAACTGGATATGGTGCGGGCCTTAAAAGGGTTTCCTGCTTGGTTTTGTTTTTTCTTCATGGGGACCAGAAAAACCAAGCCGCCTAAACAGCGCGGCGGCTTGGATACACGACTGTAAGTTTATATATATATTCTACAAAATATAAAAATAAAGGGCAAAAACGGGGCAGCGTATATTGTCGCGCCGTTTTTGTTTATGTGGTGAACTGCGGTTTAAGCCAGAAAAGTTCGTATGGGGCGGAAATTGGCGTCAAAAAGCGTAATATCCGCATCCATGCCCGGCTCCAAAGAGCCTTTACTGGTCAGTCCCAATATGCGTGCGGGATTGGCGGAAGCGCAGGTTACGGCCTGAGGCAGAGTCAGCCCGAAAGACACCAGATTTTTGATTCCTTCCAGCATCGTCAAAGCAGAGCCGGCTATGACGGAATCGGAACTGCGTTTCCATACGCCGTCTTCCAAAAAAACCTCGTCTTCATTGGCGGTAAACGGCGGCTGCGTCTGAGCCGTGGGCCGCAAAGCGTCCGTGATTAGCACGATGTTTTTGATGGGTTTGACGCGTGCCAAAAAAGCCACTACTTCCGGATGGACATGTCTTCCGTCCGCTATGATTTCGGCGGAAATTTCCGGCTGAAACAGTACTGCACCCGCCGCCCCGGGTTCGCGGTGGCTGAATTCGCGCATGGCGTTAAAAGCATGTGTCGCGTGCGTGATGCCCAGTTCCGCTCCGTACATAAATTCCTTGTATGTGGCGTCCGTGTGGCCTGCCTGCAGCCGAATATGATGTTCATGGCAATAGTTAACCAGCAGTTCAATACCATGCAGTTCCGGTGCGACGGTCATGTTTATGATTCGTCCTTGCGCCGCTTCGTACAGTCTTTCCAATGCGGGAATATCTATCAGCGAAATATCTTGCGGCTTCATGACCCCGGGTTTTTTGGGAGATATAAAAGGGCCTTCCAAGTGATATCCCAGAATGCGTGCGCCTTTTTCTTTGCCAAAAGCGCCTACGGTATTTCGGATGCGGCGCAGCATATCTTTGGGCTGTCCGCAGTAAAGCGTGGGGCAGAAAGCCGTTACGCCGTTTTCGCCCAGCTTTTCCGACATATATAGCAGTGCTTCCTCGCTGGCCAGTTCCGGCCCGAAACCGGCAAAACCATGTATATGTTCATCTATTAATCCCGGGGCGGCGTATGCACCTTTGGCGTCATAAATTTCTATATCGTTTTGCAAAGCCTGCAGCCGTTGGCAGGGGAACACGACGGTAATTTTGCCGTCTTTTATTTCTATACAATGTTCCGGCAGTATTTTTTCCGCTGTTATGACGCGTGCATTGATAATTAACTGATGTTTCATACATGTCCTCATTCTATGGTAAGTATCAGATCTTGGCTGTTTTGTGCAGGCCGCGTTTGGCCTATTTGTTCTTTCATGTCAGCCGTCAGTGCAGAGGCTGCTTCAGGGTCTACCAGCAATGTTGCGCGCGGATGTGTTTTTAACGCGGTAATGGGCCATTTTTCGGTAATAGGACCTTGGGCCAAACGCGCCACGGCTTCGGCTTTTTGTCTGCCGCTGGCCAAAAACAGCAACTCCCTGCTTTCCAGCACCGTGCCTATGCCTACGGTTAATGCTTTGGCGGGTACTTGAAAAGGATCGTTGTGAAAGAAGCGCGCATTGGCCTGACGTGTACTTTCGGTCAGTTCCATGACGCGCGTACGCGAATCAAACGGAGAATTCGGTTCATTAAACGCCAGATGTCCATTGCGTCCTACTCCGCCTAAAAACAAGTCTACGCCGCCGGCTTGTTTAATGGCTTCTTCATATGCGGCGCATTGCCCCGTCAAATCCTCCGCCTGTCCGTCCAAAATATGTATGTTGCGGGGAGATATGTCCACCTGATCAAACAAATGATGTTTCATGTAATAATGATAGCTTTGCTCATTGTCCGGTGCCAAACCCACATATTCATCCATGTTAAAGGTTACTATATTCTTGAAAGACATTTTTCCGTTTTTAACCAATGCCGCCAGAGCGGCATACATGTCCACGACGGTTCCTCCCGTGGGAAGCCCGAGTACAAACGGATCCTTGGTACGGGCCGTCCAACGTGCGCGTATATAAGAAGCTGCCCAAAGGCCTAAATTGTGCTTTGTGATGATGAGTTTCATAATTATTTCAGGTATTTTTTAATTTCGTCGCAAATTCCGTCCGCTTCCGGTCCGATAATCACTTGCGCCACTCCTCCGGCGGCTTTGATGACGCCGCGCGCTCCCAGAGCTTTCAGGGCGGCGACGTCTATTTTTTCCGTATCGGCCACCGTCAGACGCAGACGGGTGGCGCAGGCATCAATATTTTTTATATTTGCTTTTCCGCCTAATCCGCGCAAATAATTTGCCCCGAGGCTTTGGTCTGAGACGGGGGGAAAAGCCGTATCGGAATGTTCTTGCAAGACGGCGTTGGAGGCGCTTGCCGTTGCTGTGGCGGCGGGGCCCAACGCGCAAGCTGCCGGTTCTTCGGGTTCTCGGCCGGGGGTGGCCAGATTGAATTTCACAATGGCCCACTTAAACAGAAAATAATAAACCACGCCGTACACCATGCCCACAGGAATGAGGTAGAGCCCGTTTTTCCCAAGGCCATAACTGAGCAGATAGTCAAATAAGCCCGCCGAAAACGTGAAGCCCAGCTTGACGTTTAATACGTTCATGATGACCATGGACAGGCCGGTGAGCAAAGCATGCAGCACAAATAAAGGAAAAGCCAAGAACATAAAAGAAAATTCCACGGGTTCGGTAATTCCGGTTAAGAATGACGTCAGCGCCATGGACAATAAAAGGCCTCCTATGGCTTTTTTGCGTGAACTTTTTGCCGTGGCGATCATGGCCAGACAAGCGGCTGGCAGCCCGAACATCATCACGGGGAAAAAGCCTGCCATAAAAGGACCGGCCATGGGATCTCCGGCGAAGAAACGCGCCAAATCCCCATGTACCATGCTGACGGCTCCTTCTTTGATGATTTCAAAATCGCCGAATTGAAACCAGACCAGATTATTCAAAATATGATGCAGTCCCAGCGGAATAAGCAGGCGGTTGGCCACTCCGTAGAAGAAAAGGCCGATATTTCCGGAAGTAATGGTCCAGTCTCCAAACGCGCCGATTACGCGTGCAATGGGAGGCCATATAAAATATGCCGCCGCCGCGATAAGCAGACAAACGCCGCCCGTTATGATGGGTACAAAACGCCGCCCTCCAAAAAACGCAAGATAAGAAGGAAGTTTTATGCTTTTGTATTTGTTGTACAGCAAGCCGGCGGTAATGCCTACAATAATGCCTCCCAGTACGCCCATGTCTATATTTTCATCCAATACGCGCAGCGAAGCGGTTAAAATAATATAGCCTACAAATGCCGCCAAAGCCGCCGCACCGTGATTTTCATCGGCAAAACCTATAGCTATACCCAAAGCGAAGATCACCGGTAAATTGGTAAATACGGCTTGTCCCGCTTCCGCCACGAAAGCAATGTTCAAAAGATCCGGCTGGCCCAAACGCAGCAACAAGCCGGCAATGGGCAGCACGGCAATGGGCAGCATAAGCGCTTTGCCCAGTTTTACCAAACCTCTGCCGCAAGCCGGCAAAAAATTCTTAAAGTTTTGCATGTTGTTCTCCCAAATATCATAAGTTGAATTCTTTTTTCACCCACGCGCGTACTTCTGCGGCATTATCCAGCTCGCAGGCATGTTGCGCCGCCTGTATGCAGTGTTTTTTATCCAGCTTTCTCACCAAAGCTTTTACCTGTGCTATGGCGCTTGCTCCCACGGCCAGTTCCGTTACTCCCAGCCCTATGAGCAGCGGTACGGCCTGCAGATCTCCGGCCATGGCGCCGCATACGGCGACGGGCCGGCTTTTGGTTTGCGCGCCGCGGCAAGTCATCTCAATCAAGCGCAATACCGCGGGGTGCAAATGGTCTGCCTGCGTACACAGTGTTTTGTGGCCGCGGTCTATAGCCAAAGCGTATTGCGTCAGGTCATTTGTTCCTATGGAAAAGAAGTCCGCCTCGTTCGCAAATTGCCGCGCCAAGAGCGCGGCGGCGGGTACTTCCACCATCATGCCTATTTGAATGGGGGCGGATATGCCCAGCCTTTGTTTTTCCGTTTCAATGAGGTTTTTATAATATGAAAATTCATCTACAAAACTTACCATGGGCAGCATGATGCGCACCAAACCGGCCGGAGTAACACGCAGCATGGCCCGTATTTGAGTGAGGAAAATATCACGGTATGCTTCGTAATTGCGTATGCCGCGCAGTCCGACAATGGGGTTTTCTTCCGGCGGCAGCGGCATATAGGGGACGGGTTTGTCTCCCCCGACGTCCAATGTGCGAAGTGTTACGGGTTTGCCGTTCAAAGCGGCGGTTATGTTTTGGTACAGGGTAAGCTGCTGCTCTTGCGTTGGAGGTTCTTTGGCTTGAAAGAACGAAAATTCCGTACGTACCAGTCCCAGACCATCCGCGCCGTTTTGTGCGGCGGCTAACGCTTCGCGTTCCTGTGAAGCATTGCCACAAACGAATATGCGCGTTCCATCTGTGGTACTCGCGGGGGAGGAGGAAGCTTGCATGTTTTGCAGCAAGGTTTGTTGCTGCAAGGCCAGCAGATGGTCTATGTGTGCGTTTTGTTCTTTGTCAGGGTTTACATATACGACGCCGTCCGTGGCGTTTAGGGCCACTTCCGTTCCTTCGGTGATGGATAATATTTTCTCTCCCGCGCCTACCAATGAGGGCAAGCCCATATTGCGTAACAAAATGGATACGTGGGCCGTGGGGGAGCCGTATGCCAGCAATACGCCGCGCACGCGGGCGTCAAATACAGATAAATCCGAAGGGAGCAATTCGTTCGCCACCACGATGCACGGGTCGGGAAAATCCGGTTTTTTTATGTCGCCGGAGGTAAGTTTGAACAAAACGCGCCGGCGTAAATCTTTGAAATCGCTTATGCGTTCTCGCAGGAAGCGGTTTTTCGTTTTGTGGAGTACGTTTATCGCGGCGTCTATGGCTTGGCTGAAAGCAAAAGCCGCACTGGCGCCCTGTTGGATTTGAATGGCGGTTTGTTCGGCTAGAAAAGGATCTTTTGCAAGCTCTGCATGCGCCTGTAAAATTTCTTTGGCGGTTTTAGAGGAGGCGGAGATTATTTCGGCCTCAAAATCTTTTGTTACCGCTTCAAGAGCTTGGCGCAAAAGTTGCTGTTGCTCTTGAGGATCTTTGGCGGTTTGGGGAAAGTCCATGTCGTCCGATTGAAAAATGTAGGCTCGTCCCCGAGCGATTCCGCCGCAAGCGGTGAGGGCTTTGCACGGAGAAGTATTGGACGGAAAAGACGCATCCTTTTCTTCAGAACAGAGCGGCAGCGGAGAATCTTCTTCCGTTTCAGTTTCTCCCGCGCCGTTTGAGAGCAGCAGCGCCAACTCCTGCAGCGCTTGCGGTGCAGCCGCTTCTTCGGCGGGCGCGCGCAGGCGTACGGTATTTCCGCGCGCCAGCGAAAGCCCCATAACGGCTACCAAGCTTTTGGCGTCGGCAATTTTTTCCGCACAAAGCAATTGAATGGGAAAAGCGTATTTTTTCGCTGCCGCGGCCAAACGTCCCGCCGGCCGCGCATGCAATCCGTTTAAGTCGGTGATGATAATGTCTTTGGAAAAGAGCCATCGTCCGTCAAGGTTTTCCTCTTTAGAGGTTTGCTCCAAGGCTTCGGAAACGGAAAATACAGCGTCTTGGCCGGCTTTGACGCGTTGAGCGGGAAATTTGTTTATTTTTGCTCTATCGGGGGAAGTAACAATCAAAATTACCCAGTTGCAAGGAGTTTGTTTCGCCAGAAACTCCGGATCAAATTCCGTCAGTTTTTGACCTTTTTTGACATTGTCTCCGACTTTGACCAAGGTCTTAAATCCTTTGCCTTGCAATCCCACGGTTTCCACCCCTACGTGGATAAGTACCTCCACCGCGCCGCAAGCTACCACTACGGCATGTAAAGCTTTATGCACGCTGACGACTTTGCCGTCAAATGGTGCGGCCGTAAAACCTTTTTCGGGGACGACAGCTATACCGTCGCCCAGCATTTTTTCGCTAAATGCCGGATCAGGCACCTGTTCCAACGGAACCAACGTTCCGTCGGCGGGCGAGAATACGTGCAGTTCAGACATGCAAACTCCTTGTGCGGCAGAGAAGGTATTTTTTTCATTATAGTATTTTCCAGACGGTTTTGCGTTGTTCAGACTCAACAATAAAAATTTGAATTTCCCGCTTAAAACCTATATACTAGATGAAAAGGCATTTTACAGGAGAACAAACATGAAAATATTTTTAAATCGCCGCGCATTCACATTGGCGGAATTGATGGCCGTGGTGGCCATTATCGCCATTTTGGCGGGTATTGCTTTAGGTTCGTACAGTCGTTCGGTGGAGAGAGCGCATTTTACGGAAGCACTTTCGCTGGCGCATCAGATTGCCGCTGCGCGAGACACGGTTTTTCTGGATCAATTATACGGCGGCAACGGACAGGTCATGCCCACCAAATTCAGCTCTTTGCCGCTGGAACTAGATAATGCCAGTGGAAGTGTTTATACGGCAAAGCACTATCAGATTTCAATTGATAACTCGGGTTATGTACAGGTGAATGATATGGACGGGCATTACAGCTTGTGCGTATATCAACAGGCTAATACGCGGGGAAAATTGCCGGACGACAAATGTTTGGCTAGAAACGACGTTGGTAAGCGCATTTGCACCACGATGGGTTTTCAATCTTCCAGCGGCAGTTGTTAAATCAAGCGGCGTTTGAGGGCGGACTGTCCGGTGAAAATTTTATATCAAAAAAACCCGCGGGTATGCGCGGGGTTTTTTGGGGACTGCCAAATGCTTTATTGTACGTCAATATCCAGTTCCACGCGGCGGTTTTGCCGGCGGCCCAGCAGCGTGTCATTTGTGGCTACGGGATTGGCCGCCCCATATCCGGCATAGCTGACATTGGCGGCGGGAACGCCCCGTTCAATCAGCGCATCCGCTACGGCTTTGGCGCGCCGCTGGGACAAATCCACATTATAAGCCGGATCTCCTAAAGAATCCGTATATCCTTTGATGGTGATTTTGTTTTCCGGATGTCTTTTCAGCAGGTTGGCCGTACGGTCCAGCTCCGTAAAAGAGACAGGATCTATCTGGTCGCTGTTGTGTCCAAACTGTATGGGTTTTTCATATTCCACGGTAATAATATTGCCGCGGCGTTTGGCGCGGCCAATTTCGGCGTAATGACGGGCCTGCTCTTCCGCTCTTTTTCTTCTGGCTTCAGCGCGTCGTTCGGCGGCGCGGCGGGCGGCTTCTGCGTTGCGCTGGGATTGCAGCTGCGTTTGACAGGTGCCTTTGCGGCACGGAGTGCCGGTGGTTTTCCTCTCGCAGTGGCAGGCCGTCAGAAATAAAGCGGCCGCGCACAGTAAAGCGAATTTTTTCATGTTTCCTCCTTTGTCTCTTTCCAAAACGCGTTTGTCAATCTGCGGGCAAACACAAACGGCAAATTATCTTTCCGGATATGGAAATTCTATTTCCACACGGCGGTTTTGCTGGCGTCCTTCCGGCGTGTTGTTGGAAACGATGGGTTTTTGGGACCCGTAACCTTTCACATGCATATTTCTTTTGTCTATACCGCGTATTTGCAAGGCTTTTGCCACGCGTTCGGCGCGTTTTTGGGATAAAGTCATATTTGCGGCGGCATTGCCGCTGGAATCCGTGTATCCGCGCACTTCCACCCGCGAGGCGGGACCTTTTAGATAAACTTTGACGGCTTCGTCAATTTGCCTGTATGAAGCGGTGGCAATTTCGTCTCCGTCTACGTCAAAAGAAATGGTGGTAAAATACATTTGGCCCACGCGTCCGGGTTCTTTGGGGCCGGTGGCACATGCCGCCAGCAAAAACGCCGCCGTGCAGCATAAACATAATTTTTTCATAAGATCCTCTCTATTATACCGCTGTCCGATTTTATTCTACAAAATTTTACAGGTTGCCACACCTTTGTTGCGCATGAGTTCGCGGTATAGTGCGGTAATGGTTTTGCCTAATTGGGGATGTGTCAGGTCCGGCAAAATATAACTCAACGGTTTGAGGACAAATTCCCGTTCGTGCAAACGCGGATGCGGCACAAAAAGCATGACGTCCGTATCAAAAATTATTTGATCGTCATAAAATAAAATGTCCAAGTCAATTACGCGCGGACCATTCTTAAACGTAGGTATGCGTCCGTGTTTTTTTTCTATTTCTTTTAGTTTTTTAAGCAAATCCACCGGTTTGTACGGAGTGGACAAAAGCACCACCGTGTTGACGAAATCCGGCTGGGCGTCGTATCCTTCGGGTTTAGACAGAATATACGGTGCCACTTCTTTTATTTGGCCCAGCGAGCTAAGTGCTTGCACGGCGCGGTCCAGCTGGGCTTTGGGATCAGCTTGATTGCTTCCCAGCCCCAATACGGCCAGAGGCATTATTCTTCGCCTCTGTATTCTACCCACCGGTCTTCCGACTCGGCCACTTTGACGCAATAAAGCTTGGGCATTTTGGCCTTTATCCGGTCATAAAGCCATATGGCCAAAGATTCCGCCGTCGGGAAAGGCAGGAAAGTGGTCAAGTCCGAGCCGTTTAACATTTTTTCCAATTCCGTTTTGAACATGTTGCTGATTTGGCGAAAATCCACCAAAAAGCGTTCTTCGTTGATGTCTCCGTAAAACGTGGCTTCATAGCGGAACAGATGTTCATGCAGCGGTTCGGCCAATGTGCCGTCGTGGCTGTGCATGGCGCGGAAAGATCCTGCCTGCGTTAAAAATACTTTGCTCATGTATTTGCCTCCAGTTCCAAAAAGAAATTTACGGCTTTTTTTGTTTCTCTGACGTCATGTACGCGTAAGATATCCGCCCCTGCCCACAACGCGGCGAAGTTGGCGCAAATGGTTTGCGTTTTGCGCTTGGGCGGCTTTTCCGCGCTTTGGCTTAAAAATTTTTTATGCGACAATCCTATCAGCAGCCGCACTCCCAGTGTAGTAAATTCTCCGGCGTGTGCCAATAATTTATAATTTTGCTCCCTCGTTTTGGCAAAACCAAAGCCGGGGTCTATGATGATTTGTTCCTTGGACAGCCCGCATTGGCGGGCGCGGGCGATTTTTTGCGCTAAAAAATCTTTTATTTCGCCTATTAAATCTTTGTAATGCGTCAGCGTTTGCATGGTTTGCGGGTTTCCGCGGCTGTGTGTGATGACGATTTGAGCCTGAAAATCCTTTACCAACTTAAACATTTCGTCGTCTGGCGTACCGCTGACATCGTTAATGATGCGGACGCCGGCTTTTAAGCCTTCCAGCGCGACAGGTATTTTGAACGTGTCCTGAGAAATAACGGCCTGCGGCCAGCGCATATGCGCTTGTTGGATAAGCGTTAACGTGCGGGCCAGTTCTTCTTCGGCCGAGACGGGTGTGGCATTTGGCCGCGTGGATTCCCCGCCGATGTCCAAAATGTCGGCTCCGTCCGTCAGATGCGTGTGGCATTTGGCGAGCAGTTTGTCCAAATTGTTCTGGGGATCTCCATCGTAAAAAGAATCCGGCGTGGCATTTACGATGCCCATGATTTGTTTAGTCATAACGTTTGGTATATCTTGGACGTGCGTGTGTACCTTTGACGCTGAAGCAGTCGTCCATTTACTTTATCATATCCAAAAATTCGTTTCTTACTTCCATTTTTTTGAATGCGCCCCGTATGGCGCTGGTTACCATGACGGCGTTGTGTTTCTCTATGCCGCGTGAACTGATACAGAGATGTTTGGCTTTGCATACGACCATGACGCCGTGGGGTTTTAAGGTTTCCATTAAACTGTCTGCTATTTGCGCTACCAGTTTTTCCTGTATTTGCAGCCGCCGTGCAAATACCTCCACCAAGCGGGCCAGTTTGGATATGCCCAACACCCGCCCTTTAGGCAGGTAACCTATGCTGATAGAACCAAAAAACGGCTGCAGATGGTGTTCACAGGTGGAATAAAATTCAATGTCTTTCAATACGACCATTTCGTCGCAGGAACCCTCGGTGAAGGTTTTTAGAACATCCTGAGGCCGCATTTTGTATCCGCCGAACAATTTATCCCAGCTGCGCAAAATGCGCGCGGGAGTTTCCAACAGCCCTTCACGGGAGGGATTATCTCCGATATATGCCAGAATTTCACGCAGATTTTGCATGATTTTTTCTTTGCTTATCTTATGTGGGCCAGTTTGTGCATTTGCAGACTGAGTCTTAGAAATGGATTTTGTTTGATGAGTTTTACGCATAAGTCTATGTTCTCCTGTTTGTTGCTGCAAGGTTGCAGGCACACGGCGGTGCGGGCATTTGCATACGGAAAATAAGTTGCGATGGTCTCCAAAGGCGTATCCTGATCTACGACTATTTTAATACAGTGGGCTTTTTGAAGCATGTCTTTGCATACATGTTTTTTAGGGGATACGACCAGAAAATCAATATTGCTTACGTCGGCATCTTGTGCGCCGTTGCTTTCCATCTGCACGGTCCAGCCGCGTCGCTTAAGTGCGTGTGCCAGCGGTGCGAAATTTTGCTCTGTCGGCTCTCCTCCGGTGATGATGACATTTCGGCAGGGATATTGTTCCAAGGCGGCTATAATATCCGGCAGCGGCATGTCCGTTCCCTGTGCGGCGGCATATTGCGTGTCGCAAAACGAGCAGCCCATGCTGCATCCGGCCAAGCGCAAAAACACGGCCGCCGTACCCGTTAGGGGGCCTTCTCCCTGCAGCGAGTAAAAAATCTCATTTACTTTCAACGACTGCAGCGGCATTTTCGTTCTCCCACAATTCCAACGTTTTAATGCTCAATCCCATCGGCTTGAGCGCCGCGGCAGTTTTGTCAAAAAGATAAGGGGCCAAGTTTTCCGCCGTTGGGTTTTCCAGCAAATCGTTTAGGTAGCAATGGTCCGGCAATTGGGCGTCCAGCAGGTTTTTTAAGCGTTTGAAATCGGCCACCATGCCGTCTTTTTGTACTTCTCCCTCCAGCAAAAACACCACTTTCCACGTATGTCCGTGCAGATGGCGGCACGGACCGTCATAATGCGGCAGTCTGTGGGCGGAGCTGAATTTACGAATAATTTTAAGCAACATGTTTTCCTCTTTTTTCTTCAGGCATTACGTTAAAAATTTGTTGGGTGTACATCATAAATAAAATAAACAATGCAAACATAAAAAGAGGTACGCCCCACAACAAATTTACCAGCCATAAAATCAGTGCCGGACCTTGTAAAAACGTCGCCCATCGAAGTACGATGCCCGCCGGCAGAGGACGGCGCTTCCAGCCGCTCCAAGCGTATACGATGGACGCAGCCAACAGAAAAGAAAAGAGAAAAAATAAACCCAGCGCAAAAAACGAACCGAAGAATGCCGTCGCCAGCAACACGGATTTAATGGACGGAAGGTATGTCTTCAGCAGTTGCGGGGTAACATGTGCATTCAGCTGCACGGGCAGAACTTGGCTTTGTATGCCCGAAACGCCGGGGGTGTATATTCTGTTTTCCGCGATAAAAAATAGAATACGTTTGTCCATAAATGTTTGGCGTTCGGGAGGATTTTTGGCGTTTGCGTCAAAAACGGCATTAAAACCCGTATCCGCTATGGCGATGGAAACCGCCTGCGTCGGAGCGGTCAAACGACCTTTTTCAAAGGTGAGTTCCGGTACGGAACGCAGAAAAGCGGGCAATTTCTCATTTAGTTGGACGGTAAACCAAATGTTAAAAGCCAACACCGCCAACAGCAGCAGATAAAACAGAAAAAAACCCGTGCGCCACGGTCCCAGATTTTTTAGGACGTGGTAAGAACGAAAAGAAAAAATACAGTGAAACAGCACGCCAATCATACGCATAATAATAGTATATAAAAAATGTTTTTCCCTTGCCGAAACAAAACAAACGCAGAAAGGCATTTCCAGAAGCGTTTTCCGCGCAGGCGGCGGATTTACTACAATATACTATATGAATCATACGCGCCGTGCCATGATTTCACTGGCCGTGGCCAATGGGCTTTTGCTGTTTGGCTACGGTCTTTCTTTGCCGTTTTTTACCGTTTATTTAATCAGCCAAAAAGGGCTTCCCGCCTCCATGGCGGGGCTGATTATTGCTTTGTCGGCGCTCAGCCGCAGTTTTTCCAGCGCTATTGCGGGGGAGCTGTCGGATGTTTTCGGCCGCAAGAACGTCATGCTGTGGGGATTAGTGGTAGAGGTGGCGGCTATGCTGGGCCTGGCGCTTTGTATTGAAAACCAAAGCCAAACGGGCTGGCTGCTGTTGTGTTATTTTTTGACGGCGTTTTTCGGGGCGGTTTTCCGTCCGGTGTCCAATGCTTGGGTAACTGACAACACCACACCTAAACAACGCGTGGAAGCTTTTGGCATTATCCGCGTAGGGTTAAATTTAGGCTGGGCGCTGGGACCGGCCGCCGGCGGCTTTTTGGTGCGTTTTTCTTACAGCTATGCCTTCTTTTTGACGGCTTTGTCCTATTGCATAACGGTATTGTATTTGCAGCGCGTATTGCAAAACGATTTTCATGCCGTTTCGGAACGCCGCCGCCGGCCGCAGTTTGTATCTCTGCTTCTTTCTCTTAAGGATTTGCGTTTGGCGAAGATTTGCCTGTATGTATTGTTGATTACGGCCGTCAATTCGCAGCTGGTGGTCGGGCTTTCCGTTCATTGTAATACCTATTTGCGGATGCCGGAATCTTATATCGGTTGGTTTTTTACGGTTAACGGGTTGGCGGTGGTTTTTTTGCAGTATCACGCCGGTTTATTTATGTCGCGTATGCGTTTGAGTACGGCTATGCTGCTGGGCTGTATTCTTTATGCTTTGGGTTATGGTTCCGTAGGATTTTTTGGCAGTTTTACGCCGATTGCTTTTGGCGTATTGCTGGCGGCTTTGGGCGAATTAATCGTTAACCCGGGGGAACAAACCTTGGTTTCCAATATAGCCTCCGCGCAGACGCGCGGGCGTTATTTGGGCATGGTCATGGTTTTTTATAATATGGGTTCGTCTTTGGGATTTTTTGCCGCTGGTTGGCTGGGTCAATATGTAGCGCCGCTGTATTTGCCCGGGCCGTGGCTGATTGTTGGGGCTGTGGCTGTTTTGGCGGGGCTGGGTTTTTATGCGCTGCGCAAGGATTTGACAGATGAGGAAGACGGCAAATTTACCGCTCCCATTCCCATTAAAAAAGACACCGTTACGCTGCATTAAGCCGCATGGGATTTTGCTTAATGGAGCGGATTTATACTACCATTTACAAAAAGGAGAGAATATGCGAGGGATTGTATTTACCGTATTAACGCTGATATTAGGAGGCGTAATTGCTTTAGGTTTGGAGTGGCTGGCCGCTTTCCTGCCCGCGCAGATGGCCGGCGCCTTGACCCGTGTGTACGGGGTAGGCATTCACCCGTTGGCTTTGCATATTAATATTTGCGGGGCTGTCGGGCTGGTGCTGGGCTATATCGTCATATCCAAATTTGTACGCAAATAAATATGAGACTCATTTTGGCTTCCCGTTCGCCTAGGCGCATTGCTTTGTTAAAAGAACTGGGCATGGCATTTGACGTGTGCCCCGCCGTGCAGCCGGAGCGGACAAAATACAAACGTCCTTCCCTGAAAGTGGCGGATTTGTCGGCTCATAAGGCGCTGGAGGTGGCTCAAAAATATCCGGATTCATTAGTCATCGGTGCCGATACATTGGTATTTTGCAAAGGGGAAGTCATCGGAAAACCAAAAGATGAAGAGGACGCCCTGCGTATTTTGCGTAAGTTAAACGGTTCATGGCAGACCGTATACACGGGGGTAACGCTGCTACATTTGCGCAGTAAAACATGCGTGCGCGGAGTGGATAAGACATATTGCAAGGCGCGGCGGCTGAGTCTGAAAGAATTGCAGGAAATGGCGGGCAAACATCTGGATAAAGCCGGCGCTTACGCCGTCCAAGATAAAGGGGATCATTTTATAGAAAAGATGCGCGGAAGCCGCACAAATGTGGTGGGCTTTCCCGTAGAGCTTTTTACAAAAATGTTAAAGGAGTTTGAAAAATGACGAAAACGGATTTACTGATCATCGGCGCGGGACCCGCCGGCTGCAGTGCGGCGGTATATGCCGCCCGCAGCGGGCTACAAACAATCATTGCCGGCGGAGCTATGCCCGGGGGACAGCTTTTGCAGACCAATGATATTGAAAATTATGCGGGTTTTATTCAACCCATATCCGGTTATGAACTGATGGACAATATGCACAAACAGTGCAAACGGCTGGGTGTGGAGATTACGACAGATGATATCGTGAAACTGGAAGGAGAGAAACCTCCTTTTACGCTGACGGCGTCCGGAGGGAAACAGTATCAGGCCACGGCGGTGGTGATTGCCGCCGGCGCGCGCGCGCGGTGGCTGGGAGTGCAGGGGGAAGAGAAATTAAAAGGCCGCGGTATATCGGCTTGTGCGACGTGCGACGGTTTTTTCTTTAAGGGCAAAGAAGTGGTTGTTGTGGGAGGAGGCAATACCGCTTTTGAGGACGCTTTGTTTCTTGCGCAAATTTGTCCCAAAGTTACATTGGTGCATCGCAGAGAGGGGTTCCGAGCCGATGCGGTAACGGTGCAAAAAGTAAAAAATACGCCCAATATTTCTTTAATGCTCAATTGCGTGGTAGATGAGGTGCTGGGGGAAGAAAGCGTTTGCGCGGTGGTGCTTCGCAACGTGCTTACGCAGGAAAAAACGCGCCTTGCGTGTGCGGGTGTTTTTGTGGCGGTGGGCGCCGTTGCGCAGACGGCGTGGCTGGAAGGCAGCTCCGTGGAGATGGACGCGTCCGGTCTAATTAAAACAGATGAGAAACAACGCACCAATATAGACGGTATTTTTGCTGCGGGAGATTGTACGGAAAGTGAGTTCAGACAGGCGGTTGTGGCGGCCGGTTCCGGAGCTAAAGCCGGTATCGGCGCGGCGGCGTTTGTGAACTTGCACCGATAAATAAGAGACCCAATTGCCTCTTTGTACCGCCCGCGGAAACGGGCGGTATTTATTTTTAATGGATTTTTGTTATAATGGAAAAGTAGGCGGGTTCTGCCGCCGAATTGGTCTGCCGGTTTCTTCTGTTTTTTAGTTTGTTATGTTGTGCGTAAAAGCTGAAAAGCGGGGGGATTGGGACTTATTTTTTAATCAGGAGACGGTATGTTATCCAAGATAGTTGATTGGTTCAAGCCTTTTCCGGATGCCGAGCGCATTACGGATGAGCAATTGGTAAAAAAGATGTACCGAAGCTGGCGTATCCGGATGTTTTTCGGCATGTATTTCGGTTACATCTTTTTTTATTTCTGCCGAAAAAACATTTCCTTTGTGGCTCCGGCCCTTATGGATGACGGCGGTTTGACCGCCATACAGTACGGTGCGTTGGGTTCTACGTTGTATGTAACGTACGGCATCGGCAAATTCGTCAGCGGCATGTTGGCAGACAAATGCAATATCCGCCGCTTTATGGCCACAGGGCTTTTAGGGTCGGCTGTTGTCAGCTTGTTCTTTCCGTTTTTGCCGTCATTTTATTTGATGGCTTTTTTCTGGGGTTTGAACGGTGTATTCCAATCCGCCGGTTTTCCTCCGGTGGCGAAAGGCCTCGTCTATTGGTTTGCTCCTAAAGAAAGAGCCACCAAGTGGACGTTGTGGTCTTCTTCCCATACCGTAGGTACGGCCGGCGTAGGGCTGTTGGCGTGGGCCTGTTTGAAATACGGTACGTGGCAGATGGTGTTTTACGTCCCGGGCATTATCGGGATATTGTTCTCTTTGGGCATGTTTCGGATTTTGGGCGACAAACCCTCCGCGTTGGGCTTGCCTCCCATTGAAGAATACATGAATGACGTGCTGCCTTTGGAAAAAGAAAAAGGTTTGGGCACTTGGGCCGTATTGAAAAGATACGTGTTTGCCAACCCCTACCTGTGGTTCTTGGCCATCGCGTATATTTTTGTGTACTTCATTCGTTTTGCCACATTGGACTGGAGCGCCAAATTTATGGTGGACCGCGGCATCAGCGAAGCCACGTCCGCCGGTTTGCTGACCATCATGCCGCTTATTGGTACATTGGGCGGTATTTCCGCCGGATGGATGGCAGACCATTTCTTCAAAGGCCGCTGCACGCCCATTAACATTATTTTCTTGATTCTGTTGATTTTCAGCCTCTGGGGCGCCTACGTCTTTACGGGCCACGGCAGCTATTGGCTGACGGCGGTGTTTTTGGCTTTGGTGGGCTTCTTTGTAGACGGTCCGCAGAATCTCGTCGGCGGGGTGCAAACTTCCCGCATTACCGTACAGGAATCCGTCTCTGCAGCCTGCGGTTTTACCGGCATGTTTGGGTACTTGGGGGCTTTCCTCTCCGGTATCGGCGGCGGTTGGATTTTGGAAAACTGGGGCTGGTACGGCATCTATATGACCTGCGGCGTCTGCTGCGTGTTGGCCATGTTCTTTGTGGCTTTGACATGGAAGAAAGAAGCCGCTGGAAAAACCAGCAAATAAATAGTATTTTTACTAGAAAGCTCTCCGCTTGGGCGGAGGGCTTTTTTGTCGCGCAACGGAAATGTTTTTTGTTGTGGCCGCCGTGCGGCGGCGGAATTTTGGCGTTTTGTTTGCCGGCAAAATCAAGTACAATATAAATTATGAGTTCAGCAAATAAAAGTTTTCGGAGCGGTTTTGCCGTATTGGCAGGTTTGCCCAATGCAGGCAAGTCTACGTTGTTAAACGCTTTAGCCGGCGGTTTGCTCTCGCCCGTAACGGACAAACCTCAAACCACACGCCAAAATATTTTGGCCATTATGGAAGGGGAGGATTTCCAAGTGGTGTTTGTGGACACCCCGGGCTTTTTGCATCCGCGCTACAAACTGCAGCAAACGATGTCCGCCTGCATTGAACGGGCGGTGGGGGAAGATGCGGATTTGATACTTTTGCTGGTGGATGCTTCGGCGCAATCTTTGGCGGAACACAAAGATTTGTTTGCCAAAATATCCCGTGTATTCTGCCCTGTATTTTTGGTGCTGACCAAGACGGATCTGCAGCGGGAAACGGCCGCATGCGACAATTTGGAAAAAGAGATTAAAGCCGCACTGCCTAACGTCAGCCGCGTATTTAAGGTGTGTGCGCCGCGTGCCGAGGGAGTGGAAGAATTAAAGCAAGCCGTTGCGCAGGCCATGCCGGCAGGTCCGGCTTATTTTCCGTCAGGACAATGGACGGACCGCTGGGAGCGGTTTTATGCGGCGGAATTTATACGCGAGCAAATTTTTAAGCTGTATAAAAAAGAAATTCCTTACGGCACTCAAGTGGAAGTGGAGGAATTTACTGAAAATTTGGGAAGTAAAAACTATATTCGGGCCGTGGTTCATGTGGAACGCGAAAGCCAAAAACCTATTTTGATAGGAAAAGGCGGCGCCGCCATAGCCGAGCTGCGCAAAAGCGCGCAAAAGCGCATAGAGCAGTTTTTAGGCAGGCCGTATCGGCTGGAATTGCGCGTAACCGTCAGTCCAAATTGGCGCGACGACATAAAATGGCTGGAACGTTTTGGCTATGTGGAAAAAGAGTAAACCCGAGGAAACTCGGGTTTATTCTCGTCTGAAAAGGGAAAAAGGCAAATTTGCTATGATATGAATATGCCGAAGAAAGAAAATGTTTTGGTCGTAAGCACCAACCGAAAAGCCTATCATGATTATTTCATTTTGGAAACCTTTGAGGCGGGGCTGAGCTTGTTGGGGCCGGAAGTGAAATCCTTGCGCCAAAAGGAAGTGAGTTTGGAAGGGGCTTTTATCCGTGCGGAAAACGGCCGCGCGGAAATTTTGAACATGTATATCAAACCGTATAAATTTAATTCACTTTCCGAGCCGGACCCGACCCGCGCGCGCGTATTGCTTTTGAACAAACGCGAAATACGCAAACTGCATGCCGGAGCGCAAATCAAAGGGCAAACGTTAATTCCGCTGGAAATCTATTTTAAGCGGGGATGGGCGAAAGTGAAAATCGCTTTGGCCAAAGGCAAACATCTGTACGACAAACGCGAAAGTCTGAAGAAAAAAGACTTAAACCGTGAAATGGAAAAAAGTTTCAAAAATTCCATTCGTTTTTGATGGATGGCGGAGGAAATATGGAAAAGATGATAGCCGATGAAAAAGCCGTGTCGGACATGCTGGACAAATTGGCCCGAGAGATTGTCCAAAAGCATCCCCGCGTTCAGCAATATTGTCTGGTGGGTATAAAAACGCGCGGCGCATATATAGCCAAACGTCTCCGGCGGCGCATAGAAATTTTAAGCGGACAAACACCGGCGCTGGGAGAGTTGGATATTTCTTTTTACAGAGACGATTTGACTCTCGTGGCTCCGCAACCTCACCTAAACAGCCCCTATGAAGGGGATGTTTTTGACGGGAAAACAGTGCTTTTGACAGATGACGTGCTGTATTCGGGGAAAACGGTTTTGTGCGCCTTAAACGCTTTGTCTGCGGCGGGCCGCGCAAACGGCGTTGAGTTTTTGACTTTGGTGGACCGCGGTCATCACCGTTTGCCCGTATGCGCCGATTTGACGGGGCGGTTCGTTCCCACGGCTTTTGAGGACATTATTCATGTACACTTAAAAGAAAAAGACGGCGATGACTGCATTATGCATCATGTCGGCGGACAGAAAGAGCGTAAATAAAGTCCGTTTTTTGAAAAAAAGGCGAATTTGGTTGCAAAATAAAGAGCAATTTTCTAAAATATATCCTGTAATGGGCGGGTGGCGGAATGGCAGACGCGCACGGCTCAGGACCGTGTGGACGAAAGTCCTTAAGGGTTCAACTCCCTTTCCGCCCATTCTTTTTAGGTCCGCGGCATGAAAAAGTATGACTATTGTTCTACTCCCGTTTCTGCATTAGGCCGTAAGAAACAATCCCGCAGAAAAACTTCTTCTTCTTTCTTAAAACCGGTTGTTTTCTTTTCGCTGTTTGTCGCATTGTGTGCGGCGGCATGTTTTGGCGCCTCCAAAGCATATCAAGCTTTTTCCGCTTCCCGCATGGGAAGCTGGCGCGTAAAACAGGCCGTTGTATCCGGTGCCGACGGAGTATTGGCCAAAGAGCTGCAAGCCGCCGCCGATAAAAAAATAGATACAAATTTTTCCGTTTCCGATGCGGTGGATTTTCAACGCGAAATCAGCAAAAAATATCCGCAATTGCGGGCGGTATCCGTCAAAAGGGGCCTGCTTTCCGGAAAACTGAAAGTGGATGTCAAACGACGCGAGCCGGTGGCCAAATTTATGCTGCCGGACGGCGCCGTGCATTTTATTGACGAGGACAGCACCGTTTATACGGACGCCAGTCCGGATCCTTTGCAGACGGTTCCTTTGGTGGAGCTGGAAGGTGCCATACCAAATAAATTGGGCGTTGAAATGGTGGAGTTGGTACAAGATCTGGTAAAACTAAAAAAACAATTAAATTTTGCTTTTTTGCGCTTTAATACGGATAAAAATACGGTAAAATTATATCTGCCGGATGAAACGGTCATTGACTTTGGACAGGCCAAAAACCTGCGGGCCAAGGCTCGCCGTGCGGCGCAAATAGAGGCCGTCGCACAAGAAAAAGGCATCTCCTCCGCACATGAGTTGAATTTTGCTTATTTTGACTATGGCAAAGTTTTTTTGAGACAGAAAGGCCATTAATTTTTATAATATACATAAAACAGACTTTTATTCTAGGTGATTTATGGCTAAGACAAATATTGTTGCCGGTTTGGATGTGGGCAGCGAAAAGCTGACCGCTGTCGCAGCCGTGCAGGATTTTGAAACAAATACTTTGCAAATTTTGGCGGGACGCAGTATCGCCTGCACCGGCGTACGCGGCGGGGTGGTGTCCGATATACGCAAGACGTCCGCTGCCGTATCGTATCTGCTGGGCGGCATAGAACGGGATATAGGCAAAAACATCGGCACGTTGTTGGTCGGCGTCCGCGGCGCCCATTTGGAGTCTTTTTGCAATCACGGCACATACAATATTTCCCGCATGGATAAAGAAATTACGCAGACGGATATGGAGCTGGCCGTGGAAAATGCCAAAGCCATGCCGATTAAAAATGACAATGAAATTGTAAACGTTATTACGCAAGGCTTTTCCATAGACAAACAGCGCGGCATTAACAATCCGGAGGGAATGGAAGGATCTCTTTTGGAAGTGGACGTGCATATTACGACGGGGTCTTCCACGCATTTGAACAACTTGGCCAAAGCCATACAGCGTCCGGGCTATAAAATAGACAATATGTTTTACGGGCTGGTGCCTCTGGGAGAAAGCGTACTGACTCCGGAAGAAAAAGAAATAGGCTCTATGATCATTGATTTCGGCGGGGAAACCATGTCCGTCGGCCTTTATATAAACGGCATTTTGAAATTTTCGCACGATATTCCGTACGGCTGTGATTTAATTACCAGCGATCTTTCGCGTCTGTTGCACACCAGCCGCCAGCACGCACGCGAAATCAAGGAGAAATACGGGGTGGCTTTCCCTACTTTTTTAGATGAAGAAGGCGAAGTTTCCGTAACGTCTCTGGACGGACGCAGTACGCACAATATTACCAAGAGTTATATATTGGACATCATTCAGCCGCGGGTGGAAGAATTGTTTGAGCAGATACAGCGCTGCGTGGCCGCTTCGGGCTATAAAGATTCCGCCGTCGTAGGCGTGCTGACGGGAGGGGGAAGCCAGATGCCGGGCATGACCGATCAGGCCGTCAATATCTTGGGCTTAAAAGAAGTGCGCCGCGGCGTGGTGCCGCGCGATTTGGTTACGGCGCCGGATGAATTTTTTGACCCCGTGTACAGCACTGCTTTGTCTTTGGTTCTGTATGACTCCAATAATGTTGACTATGACGATTATGCACGGGACAATTATACCAAAGGCGCTTCCGTATTTGGCAAATTGGGGCGTTTTCTGAAAGGTTGGGATATATTCGGCGGCTGATGTATGGAGAGAGAGTATGAACGATTTTTTTACGCCGGCTGAGGCTTTTGAAAGCAAAAAGGCCAAAATTAAAGTTATTGGTGTGGGCGGCGGCGGCGGAAACGCCATCAATCATATGGTGGAAGCCGGCCTGCAAGACATTGATTTCATTGCGGTGAATACCGACGCGCAGGATTTGCGGAAAAACAAAGCTCCGTATCTGGTGCAGGTCGGAGAAAAAACGACGAAAGGTTTGGGGGTCGGCGGAGAGCCTAAAAAAGGCCGTTTGGCCGCGGAAGAGTCAAAGGAAAAACTGAAATTGATTATTGGCCAAACCGATTTGCTGTTTATTACGGCCGGCATGGGCGGTGGTACGGGAACGGGCGTGGCGCCATATCTGGCCAAGCTGGCCAAAGACTTATACGGAGACGATTTGTTGGTAATCGGCGTGGTAACGCGGCCGTTTAACTTTGAAGGGTATGTGCGTGAAAAACAGGCTGACGAGGGTATTAAAGAAATGCAACAATATACCGATTCCATGATTATCATACCCAACGAAAAACTTTTTGATAATGTAAATACGGAAACTTCTTCCCGCGATGCATATAAAATGGTAGATGAGGTGCTTTTGCAAGCGGTCAAAGGCATAGCCGACGTTATTACCAAACCCGGGGAAATGAATATTGATTTTAATGACGTACGCAAAGTGATGGCGCATTCGCACAAATCCCTGATCGGCATTGGGGAAGCCAGTGGGCCGGGGCGGCATCTGGCGGCGGTAAAAAAAGCCATATCGTCTCCTTTGTTGGAAAACGCCGATATCCGCGGCGCCAAGGGGTTTATCGTACATTTTCTGGCTGATGAAAATTTGACGCTTATGGAGCAGGGAGAAGTCATGAATTTAATCCGTCAGTATGCCAGCAACGACACGATTGTCATGTTCGGCCATTCCTATGCTTCTTCATTAAACGGAACTTTGAAAGTTACGGTAATCGCCACCGGATTCTGTCCGGAAAAAGCCAATCTTTTTAACGTGCGCCGTCCGCTGGACATAGTGCCGGAGAAATTTGATTTGAAAAAGAACGTGTTCGCCACTTTTGACGAACCTAAGGCTGCGCTGGAAACGGATGATACCATGCTTATTCCGGCTTTCCTGCGCCGTAAAAAAATGACGAAAACCCGTTAAAGGAGAACAAGTATATGGCGGTAGGATTGCAAAGTTTGCTCAGAACAGTGGTGGACAATAAAGCCAGCGGCCTGCATATCCGCGGCAATTCCAACGCGTATGTGCGTTTGAACGGGAAAATCAAACCCATAGACGATTCTTTTATTCCCAATGATGAAGTGAAAAAAATGGCGTATGCCTGTATGGGCGAACGGGAACGCAAAATTTTTGAACAGTACAGCTCTGTGGATTTTTCTTTGGACGCCAAATCCTATGGACGTTTTCGTTTTAACGTTTTTCACCAAGCGGGCAAAATTGCCATGGCCATACGTCATATTCCTCTTAAAATTCCTTCTTTTAAGGAATTAAGCCTGCCGGAAGAAACACTGAAAAAAATAGCCGACAATCGCCGCGGTCTCATTATTATAACGGGTATGACCGGCTCTGGTAAAACTTCCACCATGGCGGCCATGCTGGATTATATTAACCGCTCCCGCAACGGACATATTCTGACGATTGAAGATCCCATTGAATTTGTGCATGCTGAGAACCAGTGCATTATCAGTCAGTTGGAATTGGGAGTGGATACTCCCTCCTATACAAGCGCTTTGCGTGCGGCTATGCGTCAGGATCCGGACGTTATTATGATCGGCGAATTGCGCGACACGGAAGTCATGCAGGCGGCCATTTCCGCCGCCGAAACGGGACAGTTGGTCATTTCCACCATGCATACGGTCAATGTGGCGCAAACCATTTCCCGTTTGACGGAAGCTTTTCCCATTGAGCAACATCAGCAAGTGCGTATGCAGCTTGCCGAGCTTTTGCGCGGTATTATTTGCCAACGCTTGCTGCCGTCTACTCGCTCCGGTATGATTCCCGCTTTGGAAATTATGGTCAGTACGCCGCAAATACGCAAGCTGATTGCGGAAAACCGCTCCAGCGATTTAATAAAAGCTTTACAAAACGGCGAATATTACGGCATGAATACGTTTGACCAGTCTTTGGCTGCATTGTATAAGAGCCAGAAAGCGGATATGGAGCAAATTATGGCAGCGGCCAGCAGTCCTGATGCCTTGATGATGGCTATACGAGGCGTTACCGACAATCTGGAGGCGGCATGAGCCGTAAAAACGGGCCGGTGGTGGCCATAGACGGTACGGCCGGAACGGGAAAATCCACGGTGGGCAAGGCCGCGGCCCAAAAGCTTGGATACGGTTTTTTGAGTACCGGAGGTTTGTACCGCGCGCTGGCGTACAGCGTATTTAAGAAACAAATTGATCCGTCGGATGCTGAGGCCGTACTGGCGGAGGCCAAGAGTCTTTGTTTTGTCTTTCAGCGACAGCCGGATGCGACATTGAAAATGTTTGTCAACGGGGAGTATCTGGGGGAACAATTGCATCTGGACGAAGTGGCTCAGACTGCCAGCAAAGTGTCCACGCATGCGCAGGCCCGTGCGGTATTGACCGAAAAAATGCGTCAGGTGGCCAAAGACGGGGGGATTATTTTGGAAGGGCGTGATATTGGCACAGTGGTGTTTCCGGACGCGGAAGTGAAGATTTATTTGACCGCCGCGCCGGAAGTGCGCGCCCAGCGGCGCTTAAAACAGCTTTTGGCCCAAGGACTGCCAGCTGATTATACGCATATTTTGACCTCCATCAAAGAACGCGATGAAAGAGACAGCACGCGCGCGGCTTCGCCTTTAAGGGCGGCGGCGGATGCTTGCCAAATTGATACATCCGACTTAAACCGCGAACAGGTAATAGAGGCGGTTGTAAAGGAAATAAACAAGTATGTTGCTTAATTTGGTAAAATTTACTGCAAGGGTGTTCTTTAAGACATTTTATGATTTTAAGGTGGACGGACTGGAAAATATTCCCGCTTCCGGCGCTTTGATTATTGCGGGCAATCATCTGTCCAACGCTGATCCTCCGGCCATAGGCGCTTTTGCGGGGTTGGTGCGCGATTCGCGTTTCATGGCTAAAAAAGAGCTTTTTGCCGTTCCCGTACTGGGTTGGTTTTTTAGAAGGTGCGGCTATATTTCTGTGGATCGGAAACGCACCATAGGGGATTTTGGGGCTTTGGAAGGCGCTATAGAAGTTTTACGGCGCGGGGAAAGCCTTGTGATGTTTCCGGAAGGAACGCGGTCCAAAACGGGACAGCCTCAAAAACCAAAAAGCGGAATAGGGTTTTTGGTGTATAAAACGGGCGCGCCGGTATTGCCCGTAAAAGTGCAAGGCACGTTCGGCTGGCCGTGGGTGCGCAAAATCCGCGTAAAATTCGGAAAGCCGTTTACTTTGCAACTGGATGGCGCGTTGGATCCCAAGGCGCAGTATAAACAATTTGCTAATGAAATAATGGAAAAAATAAATTCAATTACTATCTAAACGGAGGTAACGCGCCGGTCCCGCAGGGGCAGGCGCAAATAAGGACTTATGACGACGACTAACGAAGAAATTAAACATACCGAGGAAACGACCAACGAGCCTGAAATGACCATGGACGAGTTGATTGCTCAGCAAGAGTCTTTATCGGAACATCTGAATAAACGCGAAATTGTGGAAGTAACGGTTGTACAAATTACGGGGGATTATATTTTGGTAGACACCGGCGCCAAGAAAGAGGGCGCCATCGCCGTCAGCGAGTTTACCGGCAAAACGCTGCCCGCCGTAGGTGAAAAAGTTTCTGCCGTGTTGGTCAAACGCGGAAACGATGAAAGGCATTCCATTTTGTCCCATAAAAAAGCCTTGGAAATGCAGGGTTGGGACATTTGTAAACAAGCTTATGAAAACAAAGAACGCGTCAAAGGCGTTATCTTGCAAACGGTAAAAGGCGGCTATATAGTGGAAGTATTCGGCGTGAGCGGTTTTATGCCTTTGTCTTTGTCCGAATTGCATACGGCATATAAGCATTATTTGCCGGTCGGCGCCAAAATTAAAGCCGTTATTGTGGAATTTTCCAAAGAAAAACAAAAACTTATCATTTCCCGTCGGCAAGTGTTGGAAGAGGATGAAGCCGTCCGCCGCACCGAAGTGCTGGGACAAATCAAGGAAGGCGATGTGCTGCGCGTGGTCGTAGCCAAGGTGGACAAAGACCGCTTATTCCTTCGTTTTCACGGCATTGAAGGCGTGGTCAATTTGGAAAATATCGCGTGGAAAGAACCTGAAGCCGCGTTGGCTAATTACCGCCGCGGTCAGCGTTTGAAAGCCAAATTGCTGAAGTTGGATAAAGAAACGCCTCGCTTGGAGTTTGGCCTGAAGCAATTGTTCTTAAATCCGGCCGACGCTTTGCGCCGCCGCTATCCGTATAAAAGCTCCGTCAAAGCCAAAGTGGAGAAAATCTCCGAAGAAGACGGCGTGGAATGCACCATCGGCAAGAATAATACCAAAGGCCATATCAGCCCCTTCGAAATGGGCCGCGACTTTAATGCCCAAGTGGGTGATGTGATTACAGCCTTGGTGGTGGGTGTGGATCCCGAGACGTTTACGGTCAATCTGTCCGTGAAGAAATATGACCAAGTGCAGAACCGCAAAGTGGTCGCGCAGTACTTGAAACAAGCGCCGCGGCCGACTTTGGGCCAGCTTTTGGAAGATTCTTTCAAAACGGAAGAAGCCGAGACCGAGACGGAAGAAGAAAAATAGTTTAGCCAGTAATTGAAAAGCCCCGCTTTGGCGGGGCTTTTTATATGGAGTTTTTTGTTTCCAAAGGGTGTTTTTGTTGTCTTTTTCAGAACTGCTATAATTTAATTATGTCTGAAAATAAATTGCTTTTGCTGTCCTGCTGTGCTCCGTGTTCATGTGGCGTTATTCAAAAATTGGCGGAACGGCATTTGCGTTTTGCCGTATTATTTTACAATCCCAATATAGATCAAGAATCGGAATACAAAAAACGTTTGGCTGAAAATAAACGGGTTTGCGAGCGGTTTGGCGTGCCGTTTGAAGCTTTGCCCTATGAACCCGAGGTTTGGCGCCGCGCCGTAAAAGGACTGGAACGGGAACCGGAGCGCGGAAAACGGTGCAGCGTATGTTTTGAGTTGCGCCTGAGGCGTGCGGCCCGTTATGCAAAAGAGCATGGATTTACGGTTTTCTCATCCGTGTTGGGCATTTCTCGCCATAAAGATTTGTCTCAGGTGAATGAGGCCGCTCTGCGGGCGGCGCAAAAAGAAGGCGTGGAGTATGATTTGACCAATTGGCGCAAAGGCGGGACGGAACAGCTGCGCAGTGCGCTGATAAAAGAAATGCAGATTTACAACCAAAATTATTGCGGCTGTATATACAGCCGCCAAACGGAGCAATATGAAAAAAGCGCTTAATGTTTTATATGTGATATTGGCCGCCATTGGCGGTTTATGGGTATCCATGCAAACTTTATTATGGGTAGTTCTGCCTTGGCAGCCCGTACAAGATTTTCTGAAACAAGAAATAAGCCGCGTTGCCGCAAGGCCCGTTACTTTTGAACGTGTATCTGCGCGTCTGACCGGATTAGATTTGCGCGGGGTGGAGATTTCCGCCGGCAATTCTTCCGTAGAAAAACAAGGAACGCTTCTTAGCGCGCGCGGCGTTTTTTTGCGTTGGAGTCTCTGGCAGCTTTTGCGCGGACGGATTTTGGTAAAAGCCGTTATGATAGAGCAACCGCATGTGGATATTGTGCGTTATGCGGACGGCTCTTTTAATTTTGACGGTTTGTTCGGCTCGCAGGAACAAGCGTCTGTCTCGGAAGAAAAAGAAGAAGACAAAGCCTTTTCTTTGGACTTAAATGTTCGCCATTTACGTGTAACGGACGGGCACATTATTTTTACAGATGAACAAGCGGAGCAGAAAGCGGAAATTGAAGACTTGTTTTTTTCTGTTGAAGATTTTAGTTTTGACGGCCGTTTTCCTCTCAGTCTAAACGCAACTTTGGCATATGCCACTGCCCAATGGCCCCGCCAGACAGCAGAAGTGGGCTTGACGGCATGGCCTGATTTGAAGCAAATGGATTTGGCGGCGGCTTCCGCGGAACTTACGCGTTTGGTGCTGAAACATGACGGTGGCGTATTTGTACTGCGCGGCGAAGCGAAAAATTTTGAAAATCCCGAAATTTCTTTGCATTTGAATATGCGGCAGGTAACGGATAAACTGGTGCGTTTTGCCTCTGCTGACATACCGGCTTTTGAGCTGGATGAAGCGGATATCCGCATAAACGCGGCGGCGGATTTAGCGGCCCAGCGGGTGAATGTTTCTTCTTTGCAGGCCGGCGCCCGTTCCGCCGTAGTGTATTCTTCCTCCACGGCCTCTGAAGTGCAGCTTGCATTGCCGGAAGCGTCTGTTTATCTGTCCGCGGCGGCGGATTGGGGCCGCAGCCGTGCAGAAATATCTTCATTTACCATAACGGGTTTGAAATCCTTTGTTTCTTCTTCCGGTACGGTGGCATGGGCAGGAAAACCGGATTTTAATGTGTCGGGAGCTTTTAGCGCCGATTTGCGTGCGGCGGCGGAAGCGGTGCCTATGCTGCAGCCGTATCAGCCGCGCGGGACGGTATATGGAACGGCCGAAGGAAGCCCGTCCACGGCTTCGGCGGATGTGAAATTGCAGAGTGTCGGAGCGACGGTACCGTATGCCGGCACGTTGGCCGATTTTAATATGAGGGCCGTCTTAAAAGACTTAAAACATTTACGCATACCCTCTTTTTCAGGCCGTTTGAATGAAGGCGAATTTAATGGCGCCGTGGAGCTTCTCTATGATGGGAAAAATGTGGATGCAGAGGTGTCTTTTCATTCGCCCCGTTTGGCGCTGCCCGCTTTAGAACAGGAGGCTTCTTCTCAGATGCAGGACGTTCAGACGCAGGCTTCATCCCAAACGGCCGGCGGTTTTGTTTTGCCTCCCGTAAATCTCAAAGCGCAGGCCAGCATTGATTCTTTGGATGCACCGTATTTGTGGGGGGAAGATATCGTATTCAGCGCCGATTTGCAAAATTTGACTTCCACCTTAGAAAACGCACACGGAGAATTGTCCTTAAATACAGGACAAGGCGAAATTAAGGACTTAAATAAGCTGACCAATGCCAACTTGTTTACCAAGGTCATGTTTGGCTCTTTAAGCGCGGTCAGCAAAGTTATTAACAGCCTCAATGTTTTTGCCGTACTGAACGGTTTGGGCAGCGGCGTGCTTTCCGCCGTAACAAATGAAAAAGAAAAACCTGCCGACATGGTGGTGCAGACCGTCAAAGACGCCGAAGGAAACGATGTGCAGATTTTGGTGCCCTATACGGAACAGAAAGTGGACGGAAGACTGGCGTTTGAACTTTTCTCCACCGATGTTACGTTTACCAACGGAGCGGCGGAAGTGGAAAAAGGGTCTTTTGTTTCGGATTTAATGTCTTTTAATTTAACGGGAGATATGAATTTTAAGACGCAGGAGCTGGATTTGAAAGTGAATGCCGCGCCCGGGCGACATTATGAGGACGGAATTATGCCGCTGACGCTGACAGTGGGCGGGACATTGGATAACCCTCAGGGCAGCATGAGCATGGCTTCTTCCGTGACGTCTTTGGTAACGCAGGGTATGGGCAATAATTTTGTCAGCCGCAGCGTAAAAAAAGGTTTGGGTGGATTCTTGGGATTATTCAAAAAGAAAGACAAAAAAGAAGCCGTCAAGGATGAAGCAGAAAATCTTTCCGCAGAAGAAACAACCCTTGCAGATGAAGCCAATGCGCCGCAGGAAACAGACTTTGCACAGCAGTCGCAAACGCCGGAAAATACCCCAGAGGATCTTTCTTTGAAATAAATAAGACCCCCCGCTTTTCAGCGGGGGGTCTTATGCAAGCGTTTAATGTATGCCGTGCATCCATTTTTTGATACCCTTCATGCTGGCAAGCAGTAAACCCGACACCAGCAGCGGCACTACCACCAGCCACAGGAAAAACTGAACATTGCTGATTTTTTGAAAATATCCCGAATATACGCCGGCCAGTTTGTTGGCCGCTGCATTAGAGAGAAACCACACTCCCATCAGCAGCGATACGTAACGTGCAGGTGCCAATTTGGTAACCATACTTTTTCCCACGGGGGAAATGCACAGCTCTCCAAACGTATGAAACAGATACGTAAACGCCAAATAAAACAAACTGATTTTGGCATTGCCTATGAGGGCAAACGCACCCAGCAACATAACGGCAAAACCTGCCGCCAGCAGCCATAGGGAGATCATAAATTTGGCGGGGGTGGAGGGTTCTTTGCCTTTTTTGGCCAGCTGAATCCATAATTTGGAAAACAACGGCGCAAAAATAACGATATACAGCGGATTTAGCGACTGAAACCAATTGGCCGGTATTTCCCAAGTCCATCCGCCCAGCGTAATGACGCGGTCAGTATATTCATAGGCAAACAAATTTAACGCCGCGCCGGCCTGTTCAAACGCCGCCCAAAAGAAGATGGTAAAGAACGCCATGATGGCGATAACGGCCATTTTGTGTTTTTCTTCCGTAGTCAGCGGGGGCTGGGATTGGCTTTGCGGGGTTTTGCGCCGCTTTGTATACAGAATATATCCTGCCGCCACCAACGCCGCACAAATCCACGCCGCCGCGTGCCAGCCTTTCATATATACGCCGATAATGCCTGCGCCCAAAAAAACGGCCCACAGTGCGGGGTCTTTATAAAACAACGGTTTTTGGACAGGCGGCAGTCCTTTGCCGGACAAATATTTTTTCTGTCCAAGCAAAAAAGTGGCCAAACCGATTAACATGCCTATGCCCGCTATCCAGAATGCCGCCGCATAATTGTTTTTTGCGGCAAAGTAACCGACGGCCAAAGGACCAAAAAACGCGCCCAGATTGACGCTCATGTAAAAAATGGTGAATCCGCCGTCCCGTCGCGGATCGTTCTTTTCATACAGCTGGCCCACAATGGCCGTAATATTTGGCTTAAAAAAACCATTGCCCAAAATAAGCAATCCCATGGCCAATTGAAGCATAGCCATAGAGGGTACGCTCATGGCAAACATACCCGAGGCAATGAATAGCGAACCTAAAATAATGGAGCAGCGCTGCCCCAAATACCGGTCGGCCAAAAAACCGCCCAGCAGCGTGGACAAATAGACCAAACTGGTAAAAGTGCCGTATATGTTGGCGGCGGAAGATTTGTCCAATTGCAGCAGATATACCATGTACAGAATCAGAATACTGCGCATGGCGTAATAGCTGAAGCGTTCCCACATTTCCGTTAGAAACACCAGCCACAGCGCCACGGGTTGTTTATCAGAAACAGCGGGGGGATTTGTCATGACTCCTCCTATATTAATGAGATTAGGAAACTATACTAAATTTTGCGCATGGTATTGTATATAAATTTGTACAAAAACCCCCGCTTTGCGGGGGGAGAGTTATTTGATTTGAATGTCTTTTCCAACGGCCGATTGCAGTTTGATTTTGTCCACCGTTTCATAATGGTACGGATACAGCACTTTCGGTTTGAGTTTTCGCGCGGCGTCTACAAACATTTCGTCCGTCATGGTATAGGGCAGATTTTTAGGCAAAAACGCCACATCTGCGCCGGCTACATCGGCCATTTCGGGAATATTTTCTGTATCTCCCGCTAAATAAAGACGAAAATCGCCAAAGTGCAACACATAGCCGTTGCCCCATCCTTTAGGATGCCAGAATTTTCCGTTTGGCTGCCGGTGAACTAAATTGTATGCGGGGACGGCGTCAATTTTTACGTCTTGCCATACGGTGCTTTCTCCGTTGGATAAAGCTATCGTGTTTTCGGGCAAGTCCCGTGCCGCCGTAGGGGAAGCTATGAAATCCGTATTTTCTTTTTGGGTTACTGTCCATGCTTTAGCGTCCAAATGATCGTAATGTTCGTGGGTAATTAAAATCAAATCGGCTTTAGGCAGCGCGGCGTAATCAGCCACGGCGCTGTACGGATCTGCCTGAATGATTTTATTGTTCCATGTAATTTGCACGGAGCCGTGTCCCAATGGCAATACGTAAATATCCCCGACGGATGTCTTGTATATGTCTCCCTGAGGGTTTTGCATGTTGCATCCTCCTAGCAATAAAAATGCTGTCCATAATGCGGCTAGTTTTTTCATAATATTTGCCGTTTATTTGATAATACCGTAAATCAGTTTGTAGGGTTTTGGTTTGGCGGCCGTGATTTTGACGGCTTGTTCAAACAATTCCGCTCCCGCTTTTAAACGTTTCGGATCGGAAGCGTATAAGGTGGCTATCACGTCTCCTTTTTTTACGGCGTCGGCGGCTTTTTTATGCAGCCAGATTCCCGCCCCGAAATCAATGACGTCTTCCATGCGGTCTCGGCCTGCACCCAGCTGTACGCAGGCGCGGCCCGTCAGCTTGGCGTCTATAAACCCGACATAGCCTTTTTTATCCGCTTTGAAATCGTAAGAGAGTTTGGCGTTAGGAAGATATTTTTCCGGTTCGTCGGCCACTTTAGGATTGCCGCCTTGCCATTTGACCATCTCGCGGAATTTTTTCAGTGCGCTTCCGTCCTTGATAAAGCTTTCCAGCATTTTACGTGCTTTGTCAGCGTTTTTCTCGCGGCCGCTTATGACCAGCATCTGAACGCCGCTTTCCATGAGCACTTCATAAAAATCCGGTGCAATCTCTTTATGTCCTTTTAGGATTTGGATGGTTTGATACATTTCATTGGCATTTCCGGCGGCGCGGCCCAAAGGTTGGTCCATATACGTGATAAGCGCGCGGCTGTTCAGGCCCAGCAGTTTGGCGGTAGACACCAGCATTTGAGCCAATTTTTTGCTGTCAGGCAATTTCTGCATAAAAGCGCCGGAACCGTATTTTACGTCCATAAACAGACTGTCCACTCCTTCGGCATATTTTTTGGACAGAATACTGGCTACAATCAGCGGACGGCTTTCCACTGTACCTGTAGCGTCGCGCAGGGCGTAGAGCTTGCGGTCGGCAGGTGCCAAATCTTTGGTTTGACCAAACATGCAGACGCCAATTTTTTGGATTTGCCGGTGAATATTTTTTGGCGTGATGCCGATTTTAAAATTCTTTATGGATTCCAGTTTATCCAAAGTGCCTCCGGTATGCCCTAATCCTCGGCCTGACATCATGGGTACCGCTACTCCCGCGCAAGCCACCAAAGGCGCCAGTGCCAAGGAAATGCCGTCCCCGACTCCTCCGGTGGAATGTTTGTCCACTTTTGGCATTTTAATGTCGGAGAAATCCAGCCGCGGCCCCGTATGCGCCATGGCTTTAGTCAGAAAAGCAGTTTCTTTGTCGGAAAGCGGGCGCAAAAAACAAGCCATTAAAAAAGCCGACAGCTGATAATCCGGCACGGTGCCTTTGGCGGCGGCTTGGGCGACAAAATCAAATTCTTCAGCGTTGAGGGATTTGCCTTCGCGTTTTTTAATAATCAGGTCAATCATGCGCATGGAACGGCCTCCTTAAAGTAAGGTTTGCTTTCAGCATAGCATATTAAACAAGTCTTGAGAAGAGGCCCTCGTTTCGCGCAGGGGCCATATTTTCGTATAATAGAATATATCCTTATAATCAGAGAGAAAAACATGGCTAAAAATAAATATTCTTCCACCGTTTTGCTGCCCAAGACGGATTTTCCTATGCGCGCGGGACTGGCGCAAAAAGAACCTAAAATTTTGGATTTCTGGAAACAGATTAATCTCTATCAAGCCATACTGAAAAAGAATCAGACCGGCAAACATTTCGTTCTGCACGACGGTCCGCCGTATGCCAACGGCGCCATTCATATAGGCCATGCTTTAGACAAAACCATTAAGGATATTATCTTAAAAAGCCGTGCATTGATGGGTTTCTATACGCCGTATGTTCCCGGGTGGGACTGCCATGGTCTGCCCATTGAACAGGCGCTCATGAAAGAATTGGAAATAGACAAAAAACATATTACGGATGTGCCGGCTTTTCGGCGTAAAGCGCGTGCGTTTGCAGCCAAATTTATTGACTTGCAGCGGCAGGGTTTTAAGCGTTTGGGCGTACAGGGAGATTGGGACGCACCGTATTTGACCATGTCGGAGCGTTATGAAGGAATCACCATAGGCGTATTTTTGGATTTGATTGAAAAAGGCTATGTGTACAAAGGGCAGAAAACCATTACGTGGTGTCCGCATTGCGAGACGGCTTTGGCCGACGCCGAAACGGAATATCACGATGCTTCTTCTCCGTCTATTTATTTGCGCTTTAAGGTGGTGAATCCGACCAAAGAAATATATGGCGATTTGGATTTTTCAAAATCGGTGTCTTTGGGCGTATGGACCACCACGCCGTGGACTATTCCCGCCAATCAGGCCGCCGCGGTAAATAAAGACGAGGATTATGCCGTGCTGCAAGATGACCAAACGCAAGAATATTACGTGGTGGCGGACAAACTGGCTGAGGAATTTTTGAAAAATACCGGTCTGTCCGCACATAAAGTGCATGCCTTGCGCGGGGAAAAACTGGTGGGTCAAAAATATTTTCATCCGCTGACGCAAAAACAAAATCCCGTAATATGGACGGATTTTGTAGCCATGGATACGGGGGTGGGCATTGTGCATATCGCCCCGGGCCACGGCGAGGACGACTTCCATGCCGGCAAACAATGGGGTTTGGAAACATTTTGCCCTGTGGACGAGAAGGGCTGCTACACCAAAGATGCAGGGGTATTCGTCGGCATGAACGTTTTTGAAGCCAATCCGCTGATGGTGGAAAAATTGCGCGAACTCGGTTCTTTGATTAAAGAACAGGAAATTATGCACAGCTATCCGCATTGTTGGCGCTGCCACAGCCCGATTATTTTTCGCGCGACGGAACAATGGTTTATGAGTATTGACAAAGACGGACTTCGCCAAAAGCTCATGGACAATTTGGATCATGTCCAGTTTTATCCCGCCGCCGGCCGCGAACGCATGCGTTCCATGATTGGCCTGCGGCCGGATTGGTGTCTGTCCCGCCAGCGTTTTTGGGGTACGCCGGTAACGATTTTGTATTGCAAAAAATGCGGAAAAGCCCAGATAAATCACCGCTTGTTTTCTTTTATCAAGCAACGCGCCATGAAAGAAGGATCCGATTTTTGGTTTACAGATCCGATAGAAAAACTCATGCCGCAGGGCTATTGCTGTGATTGCGGCAGTGCGGAGTTTAGAAAAGAGACGGATATTTTGGACGTCTGGCTTGACAGCGGCGTATCTTGGGCGGCTGTGTTAAAAGATCGCGGGCTGGATTTTCCGGCGGATGTGTATTCCGAGGGTTCTGATCAGCACCGCGGCTGGTTCCAAAGCTCGTATATTCCGTCTTTTACCTTGGAAAATACAGCGCCGTTCAAAACCATCTTAACGCATGGAATGGTGTTGGATCAGCACGGCCGGCCCATGCACAAGTCTTTGGGCAACAGCGTAGATCCGCAGAATGTTATCCAAAAATATGGCGCGGATATTTTGCGCTTGTGGGTGGCGTTTTCGGATTATCAGGGAGACGTGCGTATCTCCGATGAAATTTTGGGAGGGCCGATAGATACCTACCGCAAGTTGCGCAATACGATTCGTTACGCATTGGGCAATTTGTCGGATTTTGATCCGGAAAAACACGCTGTACCCGCTTCTCAATTGGCGGAGATGGACCGCTATATGCTGGGACGTCTGGACAGACTGATTGGAGAAGTGCGCGCAGGATACGAAGATTTCAATTTCCGGCGAGCCGTACGCGCCATAACGGATTATTGTATTTTGGACTTGTCGTCATTTTTGCTGGACGCTTCCAAAGACCGCCTGTACACTTTGGGGGCCAGTGCGCCGCAGCGCCGCAGCGCGCAAACGGCACTTTGCGAAATTGTCCGTACGCTTTTGCAACTGCTGGCGCCGGTGCTGTGCTTTACATGTGAAGAAGCATGGCAGGAACTGTTGAAGATTCCCGCGGGCAGAGGCTTGGCACGGAGCATATTCTTGTCGGATATGCCCCAGCACGCCTCTTTGCCGCTGGACGCTGTATTAGAAGAAAAATGGACGCGTATACGCCAGATTCGCGAAGACGTGCAGAAAGCGTTGGAAGAAACGCGTCAAAAGGGTGTTATCGGCTCGGCTTTGGAAGCGAAAGTCATCTTGAAAACAAATGACGCACAGACAAAATCTTTTCTGCAGGGATATGCGGCGTTGTGGCCGGAAATTTTTATCGTATCCTCGGTGGAAGTGCTGGAAGGAACTTTGCCGCTGGAAATTGCGGTGGAGCATGCCGGCGGCCAAAAGTGCGCCCGTTGCTGGCAGTGGAAAGAGGAAGTAGGCCGGTCGGGCCGCGAACATGCAGATTTGTGCGACCGTTGTGCCGCCGTGCTGAAAAGAGAAGGCTTGTCCGTTCCTGAGGAGCAATCCGTTGCCTAAGCTCTTTATCCGCTTGCGCGCGTGGTTTAAGGCACATCAGGCCGAGGTTTGGACAGTGGCCGCGCTTCTGTTTGTAGACCGACTGACCAAATGTTTAACTTTGGCGTTTTTGCCGGAGAGAGAGCTGGTCATAGCCCCGTTTTTGCACCTGCGTTATGTGCAAAACACGGGGGCCGCTTTTGGCATTATGCAGGGCGGAAACCTGTTTTTGATTGTATTGACGTTGGGTATTGTCAGTTATCTTATCAAAAGTTGGCGTGAGTTTTGCGCTTATGGCCCTGCCGTTAAATGGGGGCTTGTGTTGATTTTAGGCGGCGCATTGGGTAATCTTTATGATAGAATAGCGTTAGGCTTTGTGGTGGATTTTGTAGATTTAAGGGTGTGGCCCGTATTTAACGCGGCCGACAGTTTTATCACGGCGGGCGGAGTGTTGCTGGCATGGGCGCTCTTGTTTTCGTCTCCGAAAAATAACAGGGAGGAAAAATGAAAAAAGTTTACTTTTTTTGCTTGGCGGCTTGTCTGTTGGCTGCCTGCGGCGGCAGCGAAACGAGTCTGTTCCGTAAAGCCCAAGTGGCGGCCGACAAAGGGCAGTTTGAAAAGGCCATTCGTTATTATTCCATGATTATTAAAGACAATCCCCAAAACTACGCCGCTTATGCCAGCCGAGGTCTTGCCCACGAACAATTGCGGCCCAAAGAAGCGGGCGAATTGCAGAAAAACAGAGAGTTGGCCGCACAGGATTATGAAAAAGCCCTCAGCTTAAATTACCGCCGTCCGGAAATTTATAATAATTTAGGCGCTTTGTACATTGACCAAGGCCGTTATCAGGACGCCATATTGCAGTTAAATTATGCGCTGATGTTGAGGCCTAATTATTTTATGGCTTTTTTGAACCGCGCCGTGGCGTACAGCAAACAAGGCAATATGAGTCAAGCTTTGGTTGATTTTTCCAAAGCGGAGCAGCTGGATCCGTATTCTCCCATTTTGTATTTGAACCGCGCTTTGGCGGAATTTGCGGCGGGTTATTATGACAATGCCGCCGAAGATTACACTCAACTGATTGAGTTGGATCCGAATAATGCCCGCGCTTATTTGGAAAGAGGCCGCACGCTGATGAAACTGGACGCCTATCAAAACGCGATGGATGATTTTCAGCGGGCCATTGCCATCAATCCCAATTATGCCATGCCGTATTTTTACGCGGCGGAGCTGCTGTTTAACAAAGGAGATACGGAGCAAGCTTTGGCATACGCCCAGCGGGCCAAATTGTTGGCGCCTACTTATGCTCCTGCTTACGAAATGATGGGCGATATGTTGGCGCTGGAATCTCCTGTGGAAGCGACGCAGCATTATTTGGCCGCCCGCCGCTTGGACCCCAACAGGGCTTTGCGTTATCAAGGTAAAATACGCATGATGACGACGGAAAATGGCCGCCGGCGCGTAGTAACGGACCGCTTTTACGACTTAAACAATCAGCGATAATTTATGAAATCTTCTTCCCCGCGCAGTGCCGCGCCGGCCGCGGCTTTGTCCGTTTCCGCAAAAACCTATTCATACAGGTTTTTCCTTGCTGTTTGCTTTTTGGTAATGTTGATTTATTCGCTGGCCTTGCACAGCTCTTCTTCGGGCGTATTCATTTTGGCGCTGCTGAATATTCTGTTTTGCGCCGATATTATGTTCAAAAATGCGTGGCGTGATTTGGAAAATTTCCGCATCACGCTTTCTGTTTTGGTCTCTGTGTGCGTACTGGCGGCGTTTTGCTATGGTTTGTCTAAGACGTTTTTTGTAAGGACTTTGGCGGGCGGACTGCCGGATTTGTATATTTCGCTTTCGCTTTGTATCGTGTTGTATCTCTGGACGTGTTCCCGCGCGGCCCGCAACAAAGAACGCACCAACGTATTTATTAAAAAACTGGATGATTTTTTGCCTAAATCGGGGCGTCTTATGCAGGGGCAGCGTGAAATGATGGTTTTTGCGCGAGAACTGAGAAAGGGGGATATTATTCGCGTAAAAGCGGGAGAGCGCATTCCTTGTGAAGGGGAAATAGCCAAGGGCAATACGGCTATTGACGAAAGCCTGATTACGGGAAATATGCTTCCTACGTCCAAAACGCTGGGCAGCCGCGTTTATGCGGGTACGCTGAACAAACGTGCAGAAATCATGGTTCGCGTACTAAAAGGCTTGGATGAAAGTGTGATTATGGGCATTATTTCCGCCATTAAAAACAGCGAACGCCGCCGCTGTATACGCAAAGACGTGTTGGACGGTTATGCGCTGGGCATTTTGATCTTTGCGACGGTTTTGGCAGTGGCGGGATATATTTACTTCTATTGGGCGGGCGATTACCGCCGGCCGCTGCATACGATAGGCATTTTCCTGCTGGTGTTGGGCTTGGGCTGTCCGCTTTCTTTTTTCTTTAGCGGAGTGTTTGCCTCTTGGTGCGTGCGGTTGGGAGCGAAGCGGAATCATATTCTATTGCAAGAAATGGGCGCGTTGGAGGCCTTAACGGATGCGGACGTCGTGTTTTTTGACAAAACCGGTACGCTGACTTATGGAGAATTACGCGTGGCGGCCGTATCGGCTTCGGACGTTAAGATCAAAAAAGAGCTGCTCTCCTGTTTGGCTACGGCTGAACAATGGGTGGACGGTCCTTTTGCCACCGCTATCAATATTTATGCCGCCGAACATAAAATTCCCGTACGCAAGCTGCTTTGCTTTGACGTATTGCCCGGATTGGGGGTGAAGGCGACTTCCGGAAAAAATATTTTGTTGGCAGGCCGTCCTGAATGGCTGCGCGAACTGGGCGTGGAAGTGCCGCCGGTGGATTTTGGCGAACAACCCGTCATATGCGGAGCCAAAAACGGAAAATATTTGGGTTTTGTGCTGTTGGATGATAAGTTGCGACCAAGAGCGGCGGAAATGGTACAAACGCTAAAAGATATGGGCAAAGAGGTGATTTTGATGTCGGGGGACAATGAGGCCTCTGTGGCAGGCATTGCCAAGGAAGCAGGTATTGAAAAATTTAATTTTGGGGTGTTGCCGCAAACCAAGGCCGAAATCCTGAGCAATTTTCACGCTTTGGGCAAAAAAGCCGTCATGGTGGGGGACGGATTTAATGATATTACGGCTTTGCTTCGCGCCGATGCCGGTGTCGTATTTTCCTCCGGCAAAAACGTTTATAACAACTGGGTGGACGTTATTATTAAACGTTCCGATTTGGACAGTATTACGGATTTGTTTCTCATTAACCAACAGCTTTCGGCCTGCATACGCAGCAACGTGCTGCTGAGCTTGGTCTGCAACACCGTGTTGACGTTATGGTTGTTGTTTGCTCCTCCGTTGGAGTATATGGCTTGGCTGTGGGTGCCGGCGGGGTTGTTGGCGGGCGTACTGGTGGTATTTTTTAATTCTGCGAGGTTGCTTAACGTAAAATGAAAACACAGGATATTGACTTTGGATACACTTCGGCCCATGCGCGTAAAAACGCCGATGCCGTTCTGCCGCAAATACAATGTTGGCCAAATCAGTATAAACGCGATTACAGCATTAAAATAGAATTGCCGGAATTTACCTCCGTCTGCCCTAAAACGGGACTGCCGGATTTTGGCGTGATTACCATTGAGTATGTTCCCAACGAATGGTGTTTGGAGCTTAAAAGCCTTAAATACTATTTGTTGGAATACCGCGATATGGGTATTTTTATGGAGAATATCGCCAACAAGATTTTGGATGATGTCGTAAAAGCTTGCAAACCCAAACACGCTGTTGTCACGGGCGTTTTTACGCCGCGCGGAGGTTTGCGCTCGGTTATTACGGCTTCGTACGATGAAAAGGCGGGATATGGCAAATAATAAACTTAAAATTACGGCCATTGTCTTGGGCTTGGCCGCCGTGTTTTGTGCGGGGGGGTGGTTTTTTACTTCCTTGCCTCTGGGAGGAGATAAATCCTCTTCGGAAGTGGAACGCCTCTACAGCGAAGACGGAGAATCTTTTGGCATCTTTGACGATATTCCGCCGGAAGATTTGGCCGCTGCGCAGGCCATTGCCGCATACGGCCTAAATCAGCAGGTTGTCTTGCCGGAAGATTCCGTTGCGGCGCAGAGGAGGGATGGGACGGATTTGCCCTCTCAAATTTCCGTGACGGATATGGCAGATATCGTCTCAATAGCGCCGATTGAGAGGGAAGAAGAAAATACCGATCAAAAAGACGCTTCTGCCGAAAAGCAGCCGACGGCGCTCGCTTTTGAGCAAATCCGCGGCAAAGCGACCATTGTCCCCGGGCAGGATATTTCAGCTTTGCCGGAACAGGAAAGCAAAATTACCATGATTGCAGCTCCTGTTAAATTCTTTTTGATTAAAAATTCGGATGAGTATAAAAAATTCAAAACCCGCGCCCGCGGCGATTATCCGGCGGTAGATTTTTCCAAACAAATGTTATTGGTTTTGGAGTCGGACAGCCAACTGCCGGATAATGTATTTGAAATTCGCTCCGCTGAACTGAAAGACGGAAAAATTCATGTAGCCTACAGTGTAAGCTTGTTTGATTTGGATAAAAAATTGAATACGCACGCTGTGGCGGCGGTAGACCGTTCAGACGCGGAAATAGAGCTGGAACAAGTGCTTTAGCGCTTTTTTCTTTTCCACAGCCCCGCCTTACGGCGGGGTTTTTTATTCAGCAAAAAACCCCTGCCAAACAGGGGGAAAGCGATAAGGAACAATGTTCTTTATTTTAACAAATTGGCCGAAGGCTTAAAGCGGACTTTCTTTTTGGCGGGAACTTGTACTTTTTCTCCTGTTTTTGGGTTGCGCCGCGTAACGGGGAGAGCGGTTTTTAGATGAAAAGAACCAAAATTGCTGATGACCACTTTGCCGTCCCTTTTTAAGCCGTGTTTGATGATGTCAAATACTTTATCTACAGAAATTTTAGCCTGTTTTTTGTCCAGTACGTGTCGGGTCAAATGCCTGATGATGTCATCTTTATTCATGATATTATCCTTTGTTGTATCTGCTTAGGGTAAACGGGCAGAAAATTTTATTTGTTTTGGCGGTTAACAAATCCCATGGCATGCAGCAGAGCATGCGGCTTTTTGCCTTGGCATACGATTTGCCAAATAGCGTCTATAATGGGCGTGTTCAGATTATTTTTGCGGGCGATATCATACACGCTTTGTACGGAGTTGACGCCTTCGGCAATGGTTCCCACTTCTTTTTTGGCTTCTTCCAAGGACAGGCCCGTTCCCAGTTTTTCACCCAGACGGCGGTTGCGGGAAATGGCGGACATGCATGTCAAAATGGCGTCCCCAAACCCCGCCAAACTGTAAACGGTGTTCGGCCGTCCGCCTTGGCTGACCAAGACGGCGTCCATTTCCTGCAAGGCTTGTGTGATTAAAGCGGCTTTGGAATTGGCTCCGTCCCCTATGCCGTCTATGACGCCGGCGCCTATGGCCAGCACGTTTTTAATGGCGCCGCCGTATTCCACTCCGCGCCGGTCCGAAGCGGGGACAACTATAATCGGATCTCCGTCAAAAACGGGGCGTATTTCATCTACCAAAACCGGATCGGTCCCCGCCAGCATAATTTTGGTGGGTACGTCTTGCGCTACTTCCAAGGCAAAACTCGGCCCGCTGAAAGCCAAAACTTTGTCTTTTAGCTGAGGCAGCTCTTCTTCAATAATTTCACAAATTGTCTTAAAGGTCTTGTCTTCTATTCCTTTGGATGCGCTGACCACCGGCAAGACTTTGCCGTTCAAAACTTGTCTAAGCTGTTGGCGGCAAAAGAGCCGTATGGCTTTGGAAGAAATGACAAATACCAACATGTCCGTGTTTTGTACGGCTTCTTTTACGTCGCCCGTCAGCTTAATGTTGTCATGGATTTTAAAATTAGGAATATTCGGATGACGTCCCATAGTTTGCAGCGCATGCAGCAACTGCTCATTGTACTCCCACAGGCGTACGTTATAACCGCGTTTAGCCAAATGTTGGGCGATTACGCTGCCCCAAATTCCCGCGCCGAAAACGGTAATATTATTTATTTTCATTTTGTCTCTTTTTTGCGCCGTCTTCAAAGGCCAATTCTTTTTTGGCCAACAGACGCTTGATATTGGGAATATGTTTGTAAACGACCAAAAGAGCAATGGCAAGCGCCATAATATCTACGGCCAGCGGGTGCTTGCCTATGCAAAAACTGGCAATGGGCAGTACCACACAGGCAACAATGGAACCTATAGATATGCGTCCCCATAAAGCGACGCATGCGACGAAAGCCGCAAAAGCCAACGCCGTCGGTATGGGCAGTAGTGCGGCAAACACTCCGGCGGAGGTGGCTACTCCTTTGCCTCCGCGGAATTTTAGGTAAATGGTCCATATATGTCCTACAATGGCAATGGTCCCGCACAGTATGGCAGGCCAGTAATTTCCGGAAAAAATGTGTAAAGCCAAACACGTGGGAATGAACCCTTTCAGACCGTCAATTAAAAAAGTCGCTACTCCGGCCCATTTTCCCACCGTGCGGTATACGTTGGCCGCCCCCGGGTTCCCCGAGCCGTGTTCCCGTATGTCTATGCCCATGGTCTTACGGGCGATCAGGTAGCCGGTAGGTACGGCTCCGAGCAAATAACTAAATACAGCCAGCAGAAATACGTTGATAGTCATATATTTATTATATAAAGTTTGGCTTGTAAGGCAAGGCGGAAAAATTTTTTGGCTGGCGCGACAAGCCGCTTTTATATATACTAAAAGTAATACGTCTCATAAGAGGGGAGAGGAGTATGAAGAACGGATTTTTTGTGTTTTTGTTTTTATTGCTTGGCGTTTCGGGACAGGCCGCGCCTCGGGAGCCTGTATTTTTTGCGGAAGACTTTTTGAATCAAACCGTGATTACGGTGCAAGACAACAGGGACGGAATGCAATGCCATGCCGTACGTATTTTGCCAAAATGGTATTTGACGGCAGCTCACTGCGTCCGTCCATATTGCGACAAAGAATGTTTGATAACTTTTGATTTACTTCAAGGAGAGCTGCAGGCGGTGGCGGAGGTGCGTCATACGGAGGTCGAACCGCAGGTCTTTACCCCCAGACAGTATCGTTTGAACGATGCAAAAGGGGTGCGTTACGATGTGGCTTTAATCCATTTTGATCCGCAGGAAGAAGCTTATTTTTACTATGATGCGCGTTCCAAAGAACTGTTGGATAAAAAAAGTTTTATCCAAACGCTGAACAGGTCCGACCATGCCGCCCAGCGCGCCCAATGGCAAGCCCTGTCTTCGGCGCGTCCTAAGTTATTGGTAGTGCCGAACGAGTCTGTCCGTCATGTGCGTCAGCCGTTGGCGGTGCCGGATTTGCGGCAAGGAGAAATCTCTTTCCATGACAGCAAAAATGCCGACTTCTATTATTTTCCGCAGCTGCATTATTATATGGGCGTCAATTTCGGGGTACAAAAAGGAATGAGCGGAGGGGGGGTAGTGTTGCCCGGTGGCAAAATTATCGGAGTGGTTTCCGCCAGCCTAAATACCCAAAGTCGTTGGATAGTGTATGATGAAAAAGACCAACCGGCGGGTTATGTTCCATATTCTGAGGATTATTTTTTGTTTACGCCCATCAGCCGTCAAAATGCCACGTTTATAAGAGGTACTATTGCCTCATTCCATGAAACGGGACGGGGAGCCAATGCCTCCAATATTTCTCCCAGCGAGGCAGAAAAAACGGACATTACGCTGCAAACCGCTTTTGGCGGAGCATTGACCGTGCAGGATATTACGGAAGCTTCCGTTCAGTAAGTTTTTTGCACAATTGCCGCCAATTCCCTTCCGTCGCCATGATGTATAATTCCAGATTGCCGTTTGGTAAAATTTTGCGTTTGACGACCAAATTTTTGGCGTAAATTTCTCCCAACAGACAAACCTGTTTCGCCGGAAGGATTAGTTTGTGAATATCCCATTTTGGTTTTAATGCCTGTTCCACTGCGCCCAGCAGGGCGGGTATGTTCTTTTTGTTCTGTGCACTGATAAAAATAGCGTGCGGGTATTGCGCTTGTAAAGCCTGCAGTTTTGGAGCGCTTAACAAATCCGCTTTATTCATAACGTCAATGACGGGTACTCGGGGGACTTTTAAGTCCGTTAAAATTTTCCGTACGGTGCGGCTTTGACTGTCTCTCAGAGCGGAGGCGGCGTCATGTACATGGAGCAAGACGTCAGCAAACGCTGTTTCTTCCAGCGTGGCGCGGAAAGCCGATACCAGCGTATGCGGAAGTTTTTGAATAAATCCCACTGTATCGGTAAATAACATTTGTCCGCCGGAGCGCGTATGTACGCGGCGGGTGGTGGGGTCTAACGTGGCGAAAAGTTTGTCGTCTGCGTATACGGCCTGTGTGCCGGCCAATGCATTAAGAAGCGTGCTTTTGCCCGCATTGGTATACCCGATAAGTGCAATCTGCGGCAGCGGTACGGCGCCGCGACATTGGCGGCGCAAAGCGCGTTCTTTTTTTACTTGTTCTATTTCTTTTTCCAATCGTGCAATGCGTTGTCTCAGTCTTCTCCGGTCATATTCCAGTTTCCGCTCCCCGGGACCGCGCATGCCAATACCACCCTTTTGCTGCATCATGGTCGTTCCTTTTCCGCTTAAACGAGGCAATAAATAATTCAACTGGGCCAATTCCACCTGCAACTTGCCTTCCAACGTTCGCGCACGCTGTGCAAAAATATCCAAAATCAGCCGTGTGCGGTCCAGCACTTTTGCGGGCAGCAAGTTTTCCAAATTTTTTTGTTGGGCAGGCGTAATTTCATCGTCAAAAATAACAGCGTCCGCTCCAAGATTTTCACAAGCTTCCGCTATTTCTTTTATTTTTCCAGTTCCGATAAAAGTGGCGGCTTGGTATGTTTCCATGCGTACATGATAAACAGCGGCTGTCGCGGCGCCGGCGGTTTCGGCTAAACGCTGCAGTTCTTGCAAGGCGTGAGGATCCGGCGTTTGCGTTTTCAACGTCGCTCCCACTAAAATAACCGTTTCAGGCATATGTATATTTTAATAAATCCGTTGCCTTGCTTAGAGGGGATTTTAAAAGGACTTGTATTGTTTTTTTTTTAATAAATTTTGTTTATGAACAAAATTTATCAAAAAATGTATCTGACAAATAAAAGCCGTTCTAAAAACGTTTTAGGAGGTTTTATCCATAACGTCATCCTGAGAAGTTGTAACTCAGGATCTCAGCTTTTCGAGCATATAAAGCGGTTGGGATGCCGAGTAGAGACGTCTCGGCATGACGCTCATATACAGGGATGCCGAGTAAAGGCGTCTCGGCATGACGATGATATAAATGGCGCCAATATACATGATGAGAATATAAATGACAACAATACAAATAGAGTCATCCTGAGAAGTCGTAACTCAGGATCTCAACCTTTTTCTATCAAACGGGTCGGCTTTACGCTGATTGAACTTTTGGTGGTGGTGCTGATTATCGGTATATTGACTGCGGTGGCGCTGCCGCAATATACCGCTGCAGTGGAAAAGGCCCGTATGTCGGAGGCTTTGACGACAATAAAATATGTGCGCGACGCCATGAAATTGCGCTGGTTGGAATGTGGCGGAGATCATAATTGTATGTTTCAGGTGCAAGATTATTTAGAGCTGACAGGAGGGGAATGGGTCTCTGGCTTAAATTATGAATCAAAGAATTTTTTTTACGATTTTGACATGCAGATTAGAGCAGAACGTAGACAGGGGCAAGATACTATCTATGAGTTGGAAGAAGGAGGGGATTGGGAATCCATGATAAAAGGAGATGATAAATGTTGTCGGGCCTTTACGGATTTGGGCTATCGTCTGTGTAAAGGAGTAGAGTCCTTGGGATACAGGGTGGAGGATTCCCGTTAAGAAGCGGCCGTGTATGCCCGTATAATATATTCCGTCAGTTTTTGTGTGTCAAAGTCCTGCGCGTCGGTTAAATCCAGCCGCAGGACGTTTTTATAGCGGTTGAACCATGTGCGCTGGCGTTTGGCGTACTGACGGGTAAGAATGACTATTTTTTCAAAGGCTTCCTCTTTGGAAATTTGCCCGTTTATGTATTGCAGGATTTGCGGGTAACCCAAACTTTTGAGCGCGGGGCAGTCCGCCGGGATGCCGTCGGCCAACAGCGCGCGGGTTTCGGCCGCCATAGGCTCCAAAATGTTTCGGGTGCGTTTTTCTATACGAGCATTTAATAATCCTTGATCCCAGTTCAAATACACCAAGAAAGCTTTTTCTGCAGGGAATTGCCCTAAAAATGCGCCTTTTCTCAGTTCGGAGGCGGGTCTGCCGGCGAGCAGCGTGATCTCCAGTGCGCGCATGACGCGTTGTATATTCCCTGCCGGAATTTGTTCGGCAGAAACGGGGTCTTTGTCTTGCAGACGTGCATGCAACGCTTTTTTGCCGTGTGCGGAGGCAAAAGCACTCAGCTGCGCACGCAAAGAAGGATCTGCCGGCGGCAAAGGGTCCAGCCCTACAAAAAAGGCATGCAAATACATTCCCGTTCCGCCCGCGAAGATGAAGGGAGTATCCGGCGTTTGCCGCGTCAATTGTTCGGCTTGCAGACAGAAAGAGGCCGCATTAAATGTTTTGTCCGGAGGTAAAAAATCCACCAAATGATAAACAGCCCCATTGACTCTGTATGCGCCGTTTTGCCATTTTCCTTCGGGCTTGGCCGTGCCGGCAGTCAATTTTTGGTAAACTTGCCGTGAATCGGCCGAAATAATGGCCGCGCCTAATTTTTGAGCCAGCGCCAACGCGAGGTCTGTTTTTCCACTGGCCGTGGGACCCGTAACAACAATATGTTTCATATGTATATTTTAATAAATTGTATCGCCCAAGACCGAATAAAAAGCGAAAACGTTACCGCATTCTTTTGGCATCTAAATTTTTTCTCTAACGGCAAGTGGCGTCCTAAATTCCCAATCAGTATGAGAAAGAGGGGATAAGCGTCTCTCAGGCGGGCAAAAAAAGTGATGCCTGTGCTTGGAGGATCGCATTTCCAAAACAGGCATCACCTGCCGTCCAGAAAAGAACGGCACAAATACCGTTTCTTGCCGAGAACGATTGTTTGGACAAACATGTTTCGTTACAAACTGGCAAAAACCGCCAGAAACGGCTTTTGCTTCTTCTTATCCTAGCATTTACGCATTTAACCACTAATAATCTGTTTATATGAATATGGCAGATAATTTTTATTAGACATTAAAGCAGCCGTTACGCAAAAAAGCCCGCCAAAAGGCGGGCTTTTTTTACTGTAAAAGAGGTTAATCTTCAAACAGCATTTCGTCTTTTTGTATTTTATTGCAGATGCGATGGGCCTTGCAATTTGCCACACACGCTTCAGGCAGGCGCAGCAGAATGCGCGTGTCGCAATCGTTAAAATCGTCTGCCATGGCGCTGATAACGGCGGCATATTCCGGTTTTATATTCGTAAATTCAATACCGACGGTATAAACGTTTTCTTTTTGTTTCACCCATGCCATGCGGGCGGAAATTTCCATTTTCTGCATGCCGGGCAGCTGCAGACTGATGGAAAATTTTTCGGCCATAGGCGCGCCTAAAAAGCTGATCATGCGCATGCCGGAGGCGGATAAATCCGCCAAGATAGCCACGAGGGAAGTTTCCTTTCCGTCTTGGGTTTTATAGAAAAGGTTAATCGGTTCAATTAAATTGCTGATGACCGGCATGCGGCGGTGTTTGCGTTTTTCCGAAAAATTCTTTTTATTCATAATCAGTCCCTCATCAAAAGTAAAGTTCCCTTTGCTTGGTCCACTTCACTGCATACGATAGTACCTATTGTATAACTTTTTTTGGTTTCCGCCCAAAAATTATCCGATGTTCTGCCCTTGTTCGGCGTTTCCATAAGCACTTCTTTTTTCTTGCCTGCTTGTGCGCCATAGGCGGCTTCGGCCAAGCCTTTTACTTTATTTAACAAAATGTTCAAGCGTTTTTCCAGTGTTTTTTCCGGCAAAAGCGGCATTTGCGCCGCCGGCGTACCTGCGCGGGGGGAATACTTAAAGCAGTACGCCGCCGAAAATCCGGCTTGTTGCACCAGAGATAACGTGTCTTCAAAATCTTCTTCTGTTTCCGTCGGGAAACCAACGATAAGATCTGTGCTGACGGCAAAGCCCCGCGCTTTTAGTGCGTCTAGTTTTTCCAGCAGCGTTTCCCGCGTATATCCGCGTTTCATGTCCCGCAGCACTTTGGAAGATCCGCTCTGCACCGGCAGATGTATGTGCCGCGCTATTTTGGCATTATTTTCCACACAAGCCAAAAATTGAGGCGTGATAAATGCCGGATGCGGACTGACGAAACGTACACGCTGCACATGGGGCAGTGCGGATACATCGTTTAATAAATCTGCAAAAGTTTTGTCGAGTTCTTTCCATGCGTTGACCGTCTGCCCCAGCAGCATAATTTCAGGATATCCTTGATTGGCTTTTTGAGCCGCTTTTGCCAAAATATCTTTGGACGGCAGACACTGTACGGGACCGCGTACGGAGGGCACAATGCAGTAACTGCAGGCAAAATCACAGCCGCGCATAATTGTTACGTAGCCCGTAACGCCCGTTTCTTTTGTATTGGCTGCATGTGCGGCCGTTTCCGGAGGGAAGAATCCGCTGGCGTCCAATAGCTCGGCAAATCCGTCAATTTCTTTGGCGCCGCTTACCAGATCCAACTGGGGGAAAGTTTTTTTGAGTTTATTTCCCAAACGTTGCGCCGCACATCCGGCAAAAATAATTTTTCTTCCGCATTTTTCCCGTTTCCATTGACGCAGCCGTCCCAAAAAAGACAGTGCGCGGTGCTCGGCGTGGTCTCGTACCGTGCAGGTATTAACCAAAACAAGGTCGGCATCGTCCAAGTTTTCAGTTTTCGTATAACCTCGCAGCTGCAAATGGGCCGCCATTTCTTCGGAGTCGGCCAAATTCATTTGGCAGCCATACGTTTGGATAAAAAATTTCTTCATAAATACAGAAAAAAGGCGGCGTTTTGATTCGCCGCCTTTTTATGGGCCAAGTTAGAACTGTTCGCTGAGTTTTTTAATCGCTTCGGCGATCGGCTGCTGCAGATGCAGTTTTACCGCGCGGCGTCCTTTGTTTTCCAGCGCTTGAAAATCTCCCAAGGCCTGCGCATTGCACAGTTGTCCAAACGTGTAATGCTGCTGCGGAATCTGTATGTCTTTTTCCGGTTCGGCGGACAGAATGAGAAACACGCCGTTGTTGCCGTCTCCTTTATGCAGTTGTCCGCTGGAGTGCAAATAACGCGGCCCGTAGCCGAACAGAACGGCGCGTTTGGTGCGGCACAGAATTTTATCGCGCAAAGCGCAAAGCGCTTCATCTATTTCTTTAGACGGCCACAAGTATGGCAAAATGGCTACGTAATCGTTGCTTTCCAGCAAGGAATAAAAATCTTGCGGCAGGCTGTCGAGCTTTACCTCGTCTCTTAAATCTTTGCTCACCAGCAGCGGTGCGGTAACTTCAGAGGGAATGTCTCCTTTTTCCAGTTGAGCCAAAATATTTTTGGTCAGGGTCTTGGCTTCCTGCACGTTAGGCTGGTCAAAAGGATCAATTGCCAGTATAGCGCCTGCGGCGGCGGTGGCAATTTCCCACAGCAGATACATGGCTCCTAACTGATAATTGTCTTCCATGGTGATTTTCATGATGGGGAATCCGCGGTCGGCCAAGTCGTCTGCTATTTCTTCCACGCGTCTGTTGTCGTCGGTATCAGAAGCGATGTATACAAAGAAACGGTCTTCGCGGTAATCAAAATTGCGGTGCAGCGTTTCGCCTACCACGGGTACAATGCCTTTTCCTTCTTTTCCGGTACTTTCGGCCACCAGCTGTTCGGCCCACAGCCCAAAGGCGGCTATTTCCTTAGGAGTCAGAATGGTCAGTTTGTCTTTGGTGTGGTTGGCGTAGCAGGCTCCCATATAGGCGCCCAATTGTACGGCGGCATTGTCTTTTACGGGGGCTTCCGGTCCAAAAGACGCAGCGGCCTGTTTGGCTCCGTTTAATATGCGCACCACGTCAACACCCATGATGGCCGCAGGCACAATGCCGAAAAAAGAAAGAGCCGAAAAGCGTCCGCCAATGTCGGAGGGGTTGGTAAATACATGGCGGAATTTGTATTTTTTGGCCAATGTCTGCAAGCCCGTACCTTCATCGGTGATGGCGATAAAGTTATCCCCCGGGTTTTTGACGCCAGCTTGTTTGACTTCGTCGTAAAAATAAGCAAATTGAGAAGACGGTTCTACCGTGCCGCCGGATTTGCTGGCAAAAATAAACAGGGTCTGCGCCGGATTGATTTCTTTGCGTACGGCGGATACCCAATCCGGATTGGTCGTATCCAATACGAATAAAGCCGGCCGGCCCGCTTGTTTGCCGAATAATGAGCGGAAGACTTCCGGCGCCAAGCTGCTGCCACCCATACCCATGACGACGCAGTACTTAAATTCTTTTTTGGCTTCTTCTGCCAGTTTCAGCACTTCGTCTATGTGTTCCAATGTCCAATTGTATACAGTCTGCCAGCCTAGGAAGTTTTTAATTAACTCCTGATGCTGCGCTTCCTGCTTCCACAGAGTGGGATCTTTGGCCCAGAATTTATTTTTAAAATCTAGGTTTTCCAATTTAATAACACCTTCGCGGATAATCCCTTCCGCCATGGGGTTCACTTTCATTTTCATAGTACTGTTTGTTTCCTTTTTGCAAGTTTCAAATTTGCCGCGTCATGCCGTCTGTTTTTCCAGTTCCAGCACTTTATCTACGCGTTTTTTATAATTTCCTTCATTAAAATATTTCGCGCCCAAAAAACGCTCCACCGTTTCTTCGGCCAAATGCTTTCCTATAACCAGCGCTCCCAGACACAGCGCATTCATATTGTCATGTTCCACGCCCTGATGTGCCGAATAAGTGTCGTGGCAAACGCAGGCATAAACCCCTCGTATTTTATTGGCCGCGATGCACATTCCGATGCCGCTGCCGCAAATCAACACCGCACGCTGCACTTGTCCTTGCGCAAGCAACATTGCTGCTTTGGCGGCATAATCCGGAAAATCAACACGCTGCGTACCATCGCATCCGCAGTCAACGGCTTCATGGCCCAACAGTTTGATTTTGTTTAATACGGTTTCTTTTAATGCAAATCCCGCATGGTCGCAGGCAACGGCTACTTTCATGCTGTCTCCTAAAAAGCTTGGTCTACCAAATCACATACGCTGTGGCCGATAAAAATATGGCACTCTTGTATGCGCGGCGTATTAGGCCATTGCACCACTATGGGCAGATCCGCCGTATTTTTTATTGTGCCGCCGTCTTTGCCCAACAGCGCGGCGGTGAAGCAGCCGCGTTTTTTAGCCAGTTCCAGCGCCAGCTGCACATTTTTGCTGTTGCCGGATGTAGAAATGCCGATGACTACGTCTCCGGCTCGGGCAAAGCCGTCAATCTGGCGGGAGAAAACCATATCATATCCGTAATCGTTTCCCACGGCGGTAACCGTGGAAGTGTTTGTATTCAGAGCCAATGCGGGGAAAGATTTGCGCTCTTTTTTGAACCGGCCCACAAATTCAGCCGCAATATGCTGCGCGTCGGCGGCGCTGCCGCCGTTCCCCATTAAAATGACCTGATTTCCGTTCTTAAATGCTTTGATGATTTGGTCCGCCAACTGCTGTACTTGAGACCCCAAATGCTCTTTGACGTAAGTGAGCGCTTTTATCAGTTCATCGGCTTCTTTTTCAATAAACATATGTTATCCTCTCGTTAAATTTTTTCTATGTTTTCGGCTTGTATCCAGCCTTGCAGTCCTTCCGATTTGACCACTACATCGTACCAATTGTCTTTTTCGTCCTGCAGCATCAGCAGCCGTCCTTGCGCCACACTGGCGCTGGCGGGGAAAGATGCCGCCGGTCCGCTGCGAAGCTCGGCCACCGGCGCCGCAACTACGGCCAAAGGCTTGTTGTCCCACTTGGCACGTCCTGCGTACCATGCCCCCAGCACGGCCAGTATTGCCAATGCCGCCAAAGCGATGCGGCCTAAGCGGCGTTTGATCAGCCATATCGATGCCAGTGTGCAGAAAAGCCACAGTATGATAAAGAGGCATCCCTTCAATTCACCGCTTCGCAGGCTGAAAAACACCTTATGCAGAATTTCGGGCATGCCTGCGGGTACAAAACGTTCACCGCTGTTTTGCAGGGCCAAAGTCAAATTGTGGCGTATATCTTCATCGCGCGGGTCCAAACGAAAAGCCCTATAATAATTGGCTACGGCCAAACCGACGCTGCCCATTTTAAAATAACAGTTTCCTATATTGTAGTAAAGATGAGGCTCGTTTGGATAGGAGTCCAATAAATCCTCATATTCGCCCAATGCGGCGGCAAATTTACCCTCGCGGTAAAGCGTTTCGGCATTTTGTAAGTCTGCCGCGGAAGCCGAGAAAGCAGCGGCAAGAGCTAAACATGTGGCAAAAATAATTTTTTTCACGGGCGGCCCCCTTTATCCATTTCTTTCATCAGCTCTGCCGCTTGGCGTGCCAGTTCTTCCGTACCTTGTCCCTGTAAATCCACCGGAGCAAAACGCGCCGCGTCCAAGCGCTGCCACAGTGTTTCAAAACGTTGTACCAAATCGCTTGGGCAGCCTCTTTTTTTCAGTGCTGCCACTATTTCACGCAGAGTCAGACTGGCTGTATGTACGCCGTATTTGGCCTGCACATAAGCGGATAAGGCTTCCGCTACGGTTTCTTCCGTCCAAGCGTTTTTGAGCTGTGCTTTGGCGCGCAACAGGGCGCGCTTGCCCGCCAACATTTTTTTATCCATTAGTGCAAATACGATACAGGTAAACAACAGCGCCGCAAAAAGAATGCTGATCAAGTTTTGTCTTCCCAATTTGCTTAAAAACGACGCTTCAGGCTGGGCTAATTCGGATTTTAAGTAACGTATATCTTGCCCCAACTGGCGGAATCCGCCGCCCAAATCCGTTTTTGTGCCGAAATCAAAACCCGTTTGCGCTTTGGAAGAAGGGGTAACTTTTAGTTCCATGGGTTTGGTGCGTATGGTTCGGTACTCCTTGGTGGAGGGGTCAAAATAAGACCATGAAATAGCGGGAATGGTATAAGAACCGGAGGAAATGGGCACGATGACCGTTTTGAATATTTTGTAACTTTTGAGTTCTCCGTTGTTTGGCACAGAGCCGGCATTGGAGACTACGTCGTATACTTTAAATCCGGCCAAAGAAGGCAGGCGCAAATCGGAAGTGGTTTTTAAGTTCCCGGGGCCGTTGACGGTGATGGTCAAATTAACGGCTTCTCCGGCTTCCACTTCCTGCCGGTCCAGCGTGGCGGAAATGCTGTAGTCGGAACCAACGGCTCCATAAAAGCTTTTCGGTTTATTTTTCTGAGGTGTGGGACGTATGTTTAGCGAAACCGTATTGGACTGAATAGTTTGCGGTTCGCCTGAGACGGTGGCAAACATGCGGTTAAAGACGGACATGTTGACGTTGCCCATGGGAATGTATTTGACTGTTGCCGTACCCACTTGCGCCGCGCCGGCCGTTACGCCTGATATGGCATAACGCTGTTCAATATATCTGTAAGGTTTGCCATTGATGGTTTGGCTGCCTTCCGCGCTGGAAACGAATTCCATAAATAAGTTGGAAATAGACGGCGCCGTATATGGAGCATTTTTGAAAAACAGGTGAGCATAATAAACACGCACGGATAAAGTTACCGCCTGATTGATAAAGGGATTTTTATCGCTGACAGCCGCCACCATAAAATAATCTTCATCCGTGTGGCGTGCGGCTAAATTGTATAATTCACGTTCCATGGGCGGCAGATCTTTGGGCGCCTCCGCGGGTTCCGCTTGGCTTGGCTTGTTTGTTTTTTGTGTCTTTTTAGCGGTTTGTTTTTGACCGTTGGCGGCGGACGCAGGCGCCGCATCGGCGCGGTATACGGTGATGGAAATAGGCTCCGTTTTATAAGTTGTATCGCCGTACTGCAGCGTAATGGGGCCGATGACGGTTTTGCCCTGCATACGGGGGACCATGATGTATTCAAATACGCTGACCGCATGAAAATTATTTATTTGTCTGGAAGTGGAACGGGCGTATATATTAAAAGCGGGCAAGCTGGGCAGCTGGGGGGTAAAATTCCCCGCCGCTCCCTCCACCGTCACGGTCAGCTTTAATTCGTCGTTTTCGGTTAAAACGGTTTTGTTTACGGAGGCCGTTAGGGTAATAGAGTCATTTGTATTTGGCGCCGCATGTGTTTGCAGCGGCACCAGCAAGCAAAGTAAAAGCGTCAAACGTTTCAGCATAGCTACCAATCCTTTTCCACCGTTTGTTCCAGCTGCCTGCCAGCGGGAGCGGAACGGCGGTATTCATTTTCTTTAGCCATGGACATCACGCGGTCGGCTGCGTTTTTGTCCATCCGTTCAGGCCGGTCCTGCGGCTGTTGTTGTGGCTGTTGTTGCTGCGGTGCCTGCCCTTGATTGTTTTCTTGCTGTCGGTTCCGATTGTCCGAGTCGGAGCTTTGGTTATTATTGTTGTTTTGGTTATCGTTTTGTTGTTTTTGTTCTTTCAGCACCAGCTGTAAATTGTGTATGGCTTCTTTGTCCTGTGGGTTTTGCAAGACAGCTTGTTTAAAACTTTCTATAGCTTGTTGTTTGTCTCCGCTGCGATAGTAGGCGTTGCCCAGATTAAACAGCGCATGCTGGCTTAAATCTCCTTCCTCTTGCGCCGCTTGGGCATATGCTTCTTGGGCGTGGGTATAATCATTTAAACGATAATAGGCGTTGGCGGCGTTAAACAGCGCGGCCTGATTATGGGGGTGTTCTTTCAAGATATTTTGATAGCTGTTTAGGGCGGAGCCGTATTTTCCGTCATTATAAAACTTGCCGCCTTTGCGCAGCTGTTCCCGCACAGCGCCCTGTGCCGCCGGCACGGATAAAAGAAAAGCGAGACATATGCACCAATATTTCATTGTCATTATTTTACCTTTTTTCGTTGGTTTCCGTTTCTTGGTTGTGTGCCTTAAAAGGCAGGGACAACCATACAGCCAGACAAAGTACCGCCAGAAAAAGCGGGATTTGATATCGGTTTTTGTAACGCGCGCGCGAGGATACGGCCGAGCGGCTGCGGTCTAAATCTTTTATGCTTTCTTCTACCTTGGAAGCCACTTGTGCCGGTGTGGTGTATTTGACATACATGCCTTGTGTGGCTTGGGCCAGCGCGGCCAGACTTTGTTCATCTAACTTGGAAACAACGGTTTTCCCGTCTTTGTCTTTTTTGTATTCCAAGACTTTTCCGTTCATATCCGTACGCTGAGGAATGAGTTCTCCTTCCGGCGTACCGATGCCTATGGCAATAATACGTATGCCTTGCTGTTGGGCGACGGTTTGGGCTTCTGCCAGCTGCTGCGGTTCGTGATCTTCACCGTCTGTTAAAATAATCAGGGCCTTTTTCCCGGGGTATTTGGCCAGCATTTGTGCGGCCAGTTTGACGGGGGCGGACAGAGACGTACCCGCCACGGGCAGCATGTCCGGCTGTAGGGAAGATATAAAATATTTCAGGGCTTCGTCATCTGTCGTAATGGGGCATTGTATATAGGCTTGAGAAGTAAACGCTATCAGCCCGATACGTTCATTTTTGAGGCTGCTTATCAGCATGCGCAGCATGTTTTTGGCGCTGTCCAACCGGTCCGGATGGACGTCGCGCGCGCGCATGGAGGCCGACACGTCCACTGCTATGACCGTTTGGGCGAATTCTCCTTCTGCTTTGACGATTTCCAAACCCCATTGGGGTTTGGCCAGCGCGGCGAACAGAAAAAATAATCCGCACAGTAAAAACCCCGTTTTAACGGCGGCCAGTTTGTCTCCGCCTTTAGTTAAGCGCGCATAAGCCTTCGGCCCGAATAGAGAAAAGACAATGCGTCGTTTGAATTTGTTTCCCAGCCAATATACGCTCCACAACAGGAGCAAAGTAATGGCAAAATACAAAAAATAAATGGGTTGTTCAAATAATTCCATATTACGGCACCTTGATAAAAATCAGTTTGCGCAGGGCAACTGCCAGCAGCAACAAGATTAAACCCGCCAGCAAAAAGGGCCGGTACACATCTTGTTGGTTTACTTTTGAGCTTTGGGCAAAGTCCGTTTTTTCCAACTGGTTGATTTCGTTGTAAATGGATTGCAATTCCATTTCATTTTTTGCGCGGTAAAATTTTCCGCCGGTATTTTTTGCGATTTCCATCAATAGCCCTTCGTCTATTTCATCTTCGCTGCTGGAGAAAATGCTCGTACCCGGCGGGCTGGCTGTGGCTATGGCGTATATTTTAATGCCGTACGCGGCGGCAGCTTTGGCAGCCAGCAGCGGATCCAAGGCGCCGGCGTTGTTGGACCCATCGGTCAAAAGCAGAATGATTTTGCTTTTAGCCGTACTGTTTTTCAAGTGGCTGGACGCTAGACCCAACGCATCTCCTATGGCGGTAAGTTTTGGATCCACTGCGCCTAAAAACAAAGACGCGACCAACTCCTGCACCGCTTCATGGTCCAGCGTTAAAGGAGCCGACAAAGAAGCATAGCGCGCAAAAATGACTAACCCTATGCGATCGTTAAAACGTTTGCCGATAAAATCTATGGCTGTTTTTTGAGCGGCTACAAGACGTGAGGGATAAAAATCCTGATTATTCATGCTGGCTGACACGTCTATAATCATCATAATGTCTATGCCTTGCGTGGGGGGGAGTTTGGCGGTGCTGAGGCTGACGGGACGGGCCAGCGCAATAATAAACAAGCATAAAGCGCCCAGTGCCAATCCCAAAGGCAGTGCGCGTGTCATGGCGGCGCGTAAGGAAAAAGACTGTTGCAAAAAGCCCGTCAGCGGATAATCCGCTATCTGACGAAAGCGACGGCTCCAGAAAGTGTGCGCCGCCAATAATACGGCAGGCACCGCCAACAGCAGCAGAAAATACGGCTGTACAAAACTGAAATTTTCTCCGGCGGCTTTTTGCGCCGCCATGCCCGCTGCCAACAGGATGCTGGTGCAGGCGAATACCAATACGGCACTGCCGGTTATGCGCGCAAATTTGTGCAGCAGTGCAGAGGCAATCAAAGACAGCATTAATAAAAGCAAGGAAAGCAAAAACCAAGGAGTAAACATTATTTATCCTCCTTCGTTAGCATTTCTTCTTGCGGTGAAGTTTGTTTTACCACGTTTCTGACCACGTTTACGTCTTGGCGCATGGTGTCTTGTGTCGGCGTAACTTTAGCGAATTTTACCAAATCGGAAGAGTTTAAGTATTCTCTCAGCGGCAGCAACAGTTTTGCCAGCTGGGGAATGCGCCGTGCGCGGCGCAAAAGCTCGGCGGAAGTATCTGAAGATACGTCCTGTCCAAAACGCCGCCAAAAATATTCACGCAAAATTTCTCCTAATTCTATATAAAACAATTTGTATTGTGCGTGTTCCCACAGGCCGCTTTGCAAAAGAGCTTCTATTTTGGACAGGGCAATCACGTCCGGCGGGCGGTTGTCTTGCATTTGGGTCAGCTTACGGCTTTTGTTTTGGAGGGTTTTATAAAATTTATAGGCCGTATACACTATCAGCGCAAATACCACCAAAACAAAAAACCAGAACAGGGGGTTGGAGGGGATGTACGGCGGACGTATGTCCAAAAGGGATTGTTTCTTAAAATATTGGACGGGGGTAACGTCTATGTGTGTTTCTGCCGATTGCGCGGCGTCCAGTATTTTGCCGCCGGATTGTTCTTTGAGTTCAAAAGTCAATGCCGTAAAGGTGGAAATCCCCAGTGTAAAAGGCATAAACGTTAATTCATATGCCGTTGTCCCGGGTGATAAAGTATGGCGTTGCTGTGCCGTCAGCGTAAATCCCTCCGGCATGCTTTCTTTATCCAGTTCTACCACATATTCCGGCAGATGAGACAGCTCAAAACGCGTGTCAAATGCACCGGCAAACGGCGTTTTTTGCGGGATGTACTGGGCGGTAACGCTGATTTTTGGAGTTTGTGCGGCAGTCTGCGGCACGGCCGGCTGCTGGGCCGCCGCGCACGGGCATAAACAAAAAATAAACAAAAACAGTTTTTTCATCTTCTTAATTTGCGCGCGCGTCGCTTAAAAAATTCTATGACGGGGTCGGCCGGCGGCAGCGCCGTATCCACCCAAATGCCTTCTATTTTTAGGGGAGTAAACAGCCGGTCCATTTGCTCCGTCCATACTTGTCGGCGCCGGCTCAATAAACGGTTTAAGTCGGCACCGCCTAAAGCGAAAAGTTTTTCTTCATTTGTTTCCGGATCCCGTACGTCCAAACAGGCATGTACCAGCGGAAGAGCTCTTTCCAGTTTGTCTTCTATAATGACGGGGATTAAATCAAATTTTTTCGCCGCCAGCCTAAGCGGTTGGGCAAACGTTTCAGGTTCGGCCAAGAAGTCGGAAATAAAAATCAAGATTCCCTGACGTTTGATGACCTTGCTCAATGTGGTTAAGGCCAGCGATATGTCTGTTCCCGTTCTTTGCGGTTCAAAAGCCACCAATTCCCGAATAAGGCGTAAAATATGTTTTTTCCCTTTTTTAGGGGGAACGAATAATTCTATTTGGTCCGAGAATAACAACAGCCCCACTTTGTCGCCGTTTTTTAAGGCGGAAAAAGCAAACAGCGCGGCCAATTCGGCGGCGGCTTCTTGTTTGAATTTATCAAAGGAGCCAAACCGTTGGGAGGCGGACATGTCGCAGGCAATCATCAGCGTCAGTTCGCGTTCTTCGTTAAATTTTTTGACATACGGATTACCGCTTCTGGCGGTAACGTTCCAGTCTATGCTGCGTACATCGTCCCCGGGGGTATATTCGCGCACTTCGGCAAACTCCATGCCTTGGCCTTTGAACACGCTGAGGTACTCTCCGGCAAAAGTTTCTTCCACCAGTTTGCCGGTCTGTATCTCAATCTGCCGTACTTTTTTCAGAATGTCGGCCGTATCCATGCGCATATGCCAATGCCTCCTTGCGCAGATTAAGGCACGTCTACCGCTTCAAATATTTCCTTAACGATTTGGTCGGAAGTAATGTTTTCCGCTTCGGCTTCGTATGAGAGCAATACGCGGTGGCGCAATACGTCCAATCCTACGGTTTTGATGTCTTCGGGGGTAACATAACCGCGGCCGTTGAGGAAAGCATAGGCTTTGGCCGCCTGAGTGAGGAATATAGTCGCGCGCGGACTGGCGCCGTAAGCAATAAAGGAGGCCAGTTTGTCCAGTTTGTAACTTTTCGGATCGCGGGTGGCAAATACCAGCTCCACAATATAATTTTTGATTTTCTCGTCCACATAAATCCCGTCCACTATTTGACGGGCTTTTAAGATCATGTCCGGCGTAACGGAAGTTTTTAATTGGATGGCTTGATGAGAGGCCATGCGTTCCAAAATTTGTTTTTCTTCTTCTTTGGTCGGATAGGTAATGAGGACTTTGAGCATAAAGCGGTCCACCTGCGCTTCCGGCAGGGGATACGTTCCTTCCTGTTCTACGGGGTTTTGCGTGGCCAGCACCATAAACGGGGCGGGCAGTTTATAGGTTTGCTCTCCGATGGTTACCTGCCGTTCCTGCATGGCTTCCAAGAGTGCGCTCTGCACTTTGGCGGGGGAACGGTTAATTTCATCGGCCAAAACAAAGTTGGAAAAAATCGGTCCGCGCTTTGGATAAAATTGTCCGTCTTTGGGGTTAAAAATCAGCGTGCCTGTAATATCTGCAGGCAGCAAATCCGGGGTAAACTGAATGCGCTGAAATTGCGCTTGTATGGCGGCGGCAAGAGTTTTGACCGCCAGCGTTTTGGCCAGCCCGGGAACGCCCTCAATGAGAATATGCCCGTCAGCCAACAACGCCACCAACATTTTTTCAATCAAGTCTTCTTGGCCTACAATTACCTTGCCCACTTCTCTTTTTAAATCCTGTAAAAAAAGGCTTTCGGCCTGCACTTGTTTGTTTAACGTTGTGATATCCATATACCCCTCCTAAGCCCGTTCCCCGCGGCGGACAGGCTGCTCTTTTTATTATAACTAAAAACAGAAACTATGTGTATATTTTTATAAAACAACCGTTTATTTGTTGATAGGTGCAGTTTATTAAAATGGATTTTCCTTGACTTGTTTTTTTTTTTTGCTACATTTTCTGCATGGAAACTCAAAAAACTTATCTGGAAATAAAAAACCTCTTAAAAAGGAAAATAGACGGCTTTACGCTTATTGAATTGTTGGTGGTCGTCTTGATTATCGGTATCTTGTCGGCCATTGCGCTGCCGCAGTATACGGTGGCGGTGGAAAAAGCCCGCGTGGCGGAAGTCTTGCAAAATGTTCGAGCTATAGAAGAACAGCTGAAATTGCATTTGTTGGAAACAGGAGGCCCCACTGGAAAAATAGAATTTTTGCAAGATTTTTCTTCTTTGTCTTTTGGAGAAGGAGATGAAGACAGCGTATTTTTAACTAAATTTTTTGATTATTCCCATGCACAGATTAATCCGGATGGAAATTTATACATTGAAATAAGGCGACGAGGTGATTTAGATTATGTTTTCACTGTGGAAGGAAAACCGAATGCTTTGTCCAGATCTTGTTATACGGGTGTAAACAGTGATGTCGGCGTCAAAATTTGTAAAAATTTAGAGTCTATGGGATGGACGTTTAGAAAAGGAGAGGTGTAATCTTTTTTGCGACGAAAAATACTATATCCTGATGTATGAAAACAATCCCCCTCTAAAATCAGGGGATTGTTTTTTTTGAAGGAGACGCTTCTTGCTGTAGTGCCTTGGTAAAACCGGTCAGTCTGTTGTCCGGAACGGAGTTTTTTACGCATTCTCCGGCAAAGAAAACGATGATACAAAAACCGCGCCCCGTGTAGAAGGGGCGCGGCATTGGAGGAAATAATTCGGCCCGAGGCCTTGTTATTTAGCCTCAGCAGCGGGTTGTTCCGCGGCGGTTTCTTCGGCCGGAGCGGCCGCTTGAGCTGTTTCGGCTTCGGCGGTCTGTTTTTTAACTTCCTGCAGGCGGGCCGCTTTGCCGGACAATTTCTTCAGGTAGTTCAATTTGGCTCTGCGCACTTTGCCGCTCTTTAACACTTCAATGCTTTCCACACGGGGGGAATGTACAGGAAAAATTCTTTCCACGCCCACGCCAAACGAAATTTTGCGTACCGTGAACGTTTCGCTGATGCCGCTGCCTTTGCGGCCGATGACTACGCCGTCAAAAGCCTGTACGCGCTCATTGTCGCCTTCTACGACTTTGACCTTGACGCGCACCGTGTCGCCGGACTTAAAGGCCGGTACGTTGGTTTTAAGATTGTGTTTAATTTGATTGATGTTCATAACGCTTACTTCCTCCGAAAATCATTTCTTCGTTTGTTTCTTTGTTTTTTGTGGGGTTTTGGCGGCGGGTTTGTCCGCTTTTGTTTTCCCCTTATTTTTGACGCTTGGTTTTACAGAGGCCTTGAAGGCCGTCTGCGCCTCTAATAAATCGGGCCGGTACTTTTTGGTCAGTTCCAAAGCTTTTTCCCGTTTCCACGCTTCCATCTGTTTATGATGTCCGCTTAAAAGCACTTGCGGCACTCTTTTGCCCCGCCATACTTCGGGCCGTGTGTATTGCGGAGCTTCCAACAAGCCGCCTTCAAACGATTCTGAAGCGGTAACGTCCTGCTTTTTGAACGTCCCCGGCAAAAGCCGCGTGATAGCGTCTATCATGACGGCTGAGGCCAGTTCTCCGCCGGTCAGGATAAAATCCCCCAGCGACACTTCCATATCCATTTCGGGATATATTCTTTCGTCTATCCCTTCATAATGGCCGCACACAAAAATCAGGTGTTTCTTTTTGGCCAGTTTTTTGGCCAAAGCCTGCGTAAACCTTTGTCCGCGCGGGCTGGTTAAAATAACGACCGAATTTTTTTTGCGCAGCTTTGTTATTGCACGGTAGAGCGGTTCGGCTTTCATCAGCATGCCGGGCCCGCCCCCGTAAGGTCTGTCGTCCAGCGTATGGTGTTTATCGTCGGTAAAATCCCGAGGGTTGGTAAAACCCAGCTTCAGCACTTTCGCTTTTTGCGCTCTGCCTACGATGCTTTGGCTCAAAGGAGCGGACAACATGTCGGGGAACGCGGTAACGACGTCCACTTTCAACATCAGTCTTCCAGCTTTAACGTAACCTTTACGTTTTGTTTGGCCGCCGCCGCGCTAAGCACGATGCGTACGGCTTTGATAATGCAGCCGTCTTTTCCGATTACCTTTCCTTTGTCCTCAGGGGACACTTTTGTCGAGAGGTAAACTTTGTTGTTCTCAATTTTTTCTTCTACCACTACATTGTCCGGATTAGCGGAGAGGGATTTGAGAAGGATAGTGGCTAACTCTTTCATAATGCCTCTTATTTGGCGGCGGCTTGGGCTTTTTTAATTAAAGCGGCCACCGTTTCGGAGGGTTTTGCGCCGTTTTTCATCCAATGCTGCACGCGTTCCAAATTCAGGTTAATCTGTTTGGCGGTTTCTTTGTTGCACGGATCATACTGACCCAACACTTCTTTGGCTTCGGAGCCTACGGCTGTTTTCTTTTCAATCGCTACGACTCTGTACTGCGCATGGGCTTTTTTGCCCACTCTTTGTAATCTGATGACGACTGCCATGTAACTTCTCCTTATGTTCGCCCTTATGTAGGCGTTTAATTAAATGGTGGCGGCTTTGCGTATGTCTTGCAAAGCCCGTTTAGGCTGTGCGGCGGCAAATATGGCATTTCCCGCCACGAATGCATCCGCTCCCGCATGGGCGGCTTCAGCGGCGGTTTGGGCGTTGATGCCTCCGTCCACTTCCAGCCATATCGGCCGTTTCGCGGCCTTAATCTGACTCCGTACGGCGCTTATGTGCGCGGGGCTGTGCGGCAGGAAACTCTGTCCGCCAAAACCGGGCTGTACGGTCATGACTAAAATCAAATCCAATATACTCAAAAACGGCTGTATGCGTAAAGGGTCCGTGTCCGGTTTTATGGACAAACCCGTTTTTACGCCTAATTTTTTAATCAATAAAAGAGCTTCTTCTACATCGTCTTGCGCTTCAATATGTACGGTTAACATATCGGCGCCGGCTTTGGCAAATGCCTCTATAAAGCGCAGCGGATACTGCACCATTAAATGTACGTCCAAAGGCAAATCCGTACGTGCGCTGAGACTTTTTACGGTGGCGGGGCCGAAACTTAAATTCGGTACAAAATGCCCGTCCATTACGTCCACATGCAGCCAATCCGCGCCGGCCTCATCCACAGTTTGCACTTCTTTGGCCAAGTTCCACAAATCGGCCGACAAAATGGAAGGCGCAATCACTATTTTACCATTTGCGGGGCCGATTTTGGAAGTCATTGTATTTCCCGTTCCCTTACCAAAATGCCGTCCGATAAAATGCGGAACGTTGCTTTGCCGCGGTACGGAATTTCCAAATCAATTTTGCTGCCGGGCTGTTTAGGCTCGTTGATGACTTCCCGTTCGCCGTTGTCGTCAATAAGCACAATGCGTATGCGCATAGCCTTTTTGCCCTGCGGCAATTCATAATGCAGATGATAAATCTTTTCGTCTTCGGACGCTTCGCGGCGGCTGACGGTAACTTCCAGCGCCGATCCGGCGGCCAATTCACTGTCCGCGGGAGGATTTTGTTCCGCTATCGTACCGTACGGGAAAGGCGAATGCGGATCTTCTTTTACGGTCAAATTCATATTTTGCTGGCTGGCCCATAAAGTGGCGTCCGCCAGTTTTTTGTTGCGGAAATCAGGCACTAAAATGACGCTGGAGGGCGGCTGGCCGTTGGACAGCGTCAAAGTGACTTTGTCGCCGCGTGTTAACATGCTGTCGGCTTCCGGAGCTTGTGAGATAATCAATCCTTTTTCCACAGTCAGAGAGTAGGCGTTTTCCACCTTTTCCACCTGCAGACCCGCTTGGCGGACGGCCAACTGTGCCGCGCGCAAATCCAGTCCTTCCACAGAGGGAACAAACACCATTTCGTCTCCCTGAGAAATCCACACGCGGATAACGCGTCCTTCGCGCACGGTGCTTCCGGCGGAAGGGATCTGGCGCAATACGGAGCCGGGGGGAACATTGTCTGCAAATTCTACGCCGGCCTGCTTCATGGCCAGATTAACCGTAGCCAAAGAGTTTAGCGCGGCCGTAACCGGCTTTTTGGTAATGTCGGGTACTTGCACTTCCTGACGCGTGTGTACCAAGGCTCCCATTACCCAGTCTATGGAGACAAAAATGAGCAAAACGAAAAAGACAAAAACCACTCCCGCCGCAATCCATTTACCGCGGGAGGAGGCTTTGTTTTTTCCAATGAATTCTTCAAAATTGGAGTCCGTGTTTTTTGTCATGCTACTCAAAAACCTCCGTGCCGGACTTGAGACCGCGTCCGTTGGCGTATGCCGCGGCGGACATGGCTTTTTTGCCGGCCGGATGCAGCTGCATTATCCAAATACAGCCTCGTTTACATTCTACTAAAATTCCGCTTTTGCTTTCAATGCACAGCACCTTGCCCGCACCGGCGGAAGGCGCGGTGCATTGCGGCAAACGCGTATGCAAAATCTGTACTACGTCTTCTTGACCGGCCAGATGTACGACGGCGCGGGCTTTGGGACCACAGACCAAACCGCGTACTTTGTGGTGTATTTCTTCGGCCGTCATGGAGTGAAAGTTCAGCAATGCGTCTTCTTTTTTGATCATGGGGGCAAAAGTCGGCTCTCCCGTTTGCGGGATTTTATTTGTTTGTCCGGCTTCCAACTGTAACAAAGTTTCTTTTAATCCGTCCGCTCCCAGAGGAATCAGCTTGGCAAACAGGGTTTCGGCGTCGTCATCCGGAGAAACGGGAATTTCTTTTTGCAAAAACAGCGGTCCGTCATCCATGCCCGGAGAAATCCAAAAAACGCTGATGCCTGTTTTTGAAAAATTGTTAAACAAAGCATGCTGTACAGGCGCCGCGCCGCGTAGCTGCGGTAGCAGCGAAAAATGTACATTCAAAAAGCCCGTTTTTGCCAAAGCCAGAAAATCAGGGCGGAAAATTTTGCCAAAAGCCACCACCACCCCTATATCAAAAGGGATATTTTTTACTTCATCATAAATATCCTTCAATTTCTCAGGAGAGCGTACGGGCAGCCCCAGCTCCAGTGCGCGTTTCTTGACGGGACAGGGCGTAACGAACATGCCGCGTCCGCGCGGTTTGTCGGCTTGCGTAACGACCAGCTGTATGTCGGTTATTTGATTTGTCAGTTCCAAATACGGTACGGCTGTCTCAGGCGTTCCGAAGAAAATTGTCTTAAGTTTTGACATGTTTTTATTTTACCAAATTTACCGCTCCGCCTATTTGTAAGGTTCTGTCCAGTGATTGAGTTTGCGGGCCAAAATCAAGTATATTAACCGCAAACGCCGCTTGGAAGTTAGAATCTTTTGCCCGCTTTGGTATTGCTTGAAAAATTTCGTTAAAATAATTCCCGCCGCCGCAAAGGTCAATACGTCGGCCAGAGGCTGTGCGGCTTCCACGCCGCGCAGCCCCCAAAAATGCGGCAGGATAAAAATCAGCGGCAAAAACATAATTCCCTGACGGCAGCTGGCCAGAAAAGCGGAGCTTTTGCTTTTACCTAACATTTGCAGCATTTGGTCAACATAAGTGGAAAAAGCCAGAAAGGGTAGGGCCATGCAAAACAAATACAGCGCTTCAACGCCTATTTTTACCACTTCTTGGCTGCCTGTGCGAAAAGAAGTCATGACCGGCTCGGCCCATAATGCCAGCGCGGCGGCCAATGCGATACATATCAAGGTCCCTGCACGCGTAGTAACCCAAAAAGCTTTTCGGACACGGTCATAGAGCTTTGCTCCGTGATTATAGCCTGCCACCGGCTGTAAAGCCTGTCCAATACCTAAAATCAGGCTTCGTATAGCCAAATAAATTTTTACGACGATACTGACCGCGGCTACGGCTGCGTCTCCAAACGGTGCGGACTTGATGTTTAAGAGCGCCATAGCCAGCGACGCAAAGCCTTGCCTGAGCGTGGTGGGGCTGCCCAAACGTACCAAATCCAAATAGACGCGCATATCTTTGCTGACAAGTTTCCAAGAAAGGGTGGTAACGCTTTTTTTGCGGATAAAAAAAGACAATAAAATACATAAACTCAGCGTTTGACAAATTAGCACCGCGATGGCCGCCCCCGCAATACCCCATTCCAGCATATAGATAAAAATAGGCGCTATGGCTATGTTCAGCACCGCTCCTACGGTTAAGCCGGCCATGGAAAACAAAGCTTTTCCTTCCGCCCGCAGCGTCGTGTTCAGTACAAACGCGGCGCACATAATGGGTGCGGCCAGCAGAATATAATGTCCGTAATCGCAGGCGTATGGCAAAATGGTTTCCGTACTGCCCAGCAGTTTCATCAGCCAGCGTAAATTTAATTCTCCCGCCGCTAAAATGCACAAACCGATAAATGCCCCCGCAAAAAAAGCCGAAGACACATAGCGGGAAGCGGTTGTTACGTCGCGTTTGCCCAAGCAGCGGCTGACCATGCTGGCCGCGCCGGTTCCCATGCCCATGCCAAAAGCCTGAATTAAAGACATCAGGGAAAATACAACCCCCACGGCTCCGGCGGCGCTGGGACCTAGATGGGAAACATAAAAGGTGTCCGTGATATTGTATATGGCGCTGACCAGCATGCTGATGACAGTGGGTACGGCCAGTTTTGCAATGAGCTTGCCTACCGGCATTTGCGTCATGATAAGAAACTGTTTTTCCTCGCGGTTGTTGGAAGGCAAAGAAACGGCGTTCATATTTATATGATAGCAAAAAAATATTTTGCGCCGGTGCCGGAGCGGGTCTTGGCCGAAACAGATATGTTAAACTATTATATTATGGACAAAAATATCGGTCCGGCAATGCGAAAAACGGCTGATGCCTGCCGTTTTTATTGCTTTTTCCGCATAACTGGTTTACATCATATATACGAACAAATCTCTTGACCCAAAAGAAACCTCAGCGGGAGAAGAGAATGCTTGGAAGAAATAAGGGCGGACGAAGCGGCGGATTATATGCAGTGCCGAAGTCGTTTTTTCAACTATACAAAGAATCCGTGTGATACTTTTTGCGCCGGAGCATAATAATGGGTGTATGAAGCTTTTTGAAGAATTGTACGACGCATATTTCAAGCGGATATATGCTTATGTGTTTTTGCGCGTGCGGGATGCGGCCGTGGCTGAAGATTTGTGCGCGGCGGCATGGCGCAAAGCTTTTGAAAAATTTGCTTCATATGATGAAAAAAAAGGCGTTTTTGGCCAGTGGATTTTTACCATCGCCCGCAATGAAATCAATATGCACAGGAGGCTGTACTGGGTAAAAAATTTTTTCTCCCTGACGGAAACGGAGAATATAACGCCTTTGAATGACAAAAACCCCGCCCAGCAGGCTGAAGACGGAGAATTAAAAAAACGTCTTTTTGCGGCTGTGGAAAAACTGTCGGCCAAGGAACGCGATATTATTTCGTTGAAATTTTATTCGGGGCTGAACAACCGCCAAATTGCGGCGGTAACGGGGCTGAGCGAGAGTAATGTGGGGACCATAACCCACCGCGCTGTAGAAAAAATGCGGCGCGATATGGAGAATATATGAAGAAACCTTCTTGGCTGTTGCAGGCTCAAAGTTTGGATTTTGACCCGCAAAACGCGGTAAAAGCCCGCATTTGGAGCGAGCTTAACCGTCGGCGCGTCATTCGTTGGCGCAGACCGCTGGCGTGGGTGGGATGTGCCGTATTTGCCATAGCAATGGGAGCGGTGTTGACGTCTCGTCTGGCCGCCCCGCCGCATGCGGCGGGCGTCCTGCAGCAGGGGTTGAGCGAAGAAGACTGTGCGGAGCTTACCAGCCGTTATTTATTGGCAAAAGCGTTGACTGCCGATGAAAATGACTGTCCGTGCGCAAAGCAGCTGAGCAGTTTTGACCGGCGTACTGTGTCTTATTTGCGCAAAGGGCTGGCTTCCGTGGCTTGTACGGCATGCAGCGCGCAGGAACAGGCGCGTTTGCGCCAATGCGCGGTAAAATACCCGTCGCAGATTAAAGAATTGAGATTATGCAAAACATTGTGTTAGGAGAAGATATGCGTTTGAAAAAGATGTGGAAAAAAGTGTTGTTTGCCGTATTGTGTTTGGCGGTTTGGACACCAGTTTCGGCCGCGCCGATAGAGGTGTTGGTATTTACCTCTCCGTATTGTGTGCATTGCCGCCACTTGAAAGAAGATAAATTTATTGAAAATTTTGAGGCCAAGCATAAAGGCCAAATCCGCGTAACGCATTATGATGTTACGGAAGGGACGGGTAATTTGGTGTTCATGAAAGCCATGGAGGCTCGCGGTGCGGAATCGTTGGGTATTCCCACTGTAATTATCGGTGATAAGGTACTGCAGGGGTACCCCCGTTCCATTGACCGTTGCGAAGAAGTGTTGTCGGAAATGATACAAGAGCGGCAGTCGGCCCAAGCGGCGGCAAAAACCGCCGTGTCTGTGCAAACGGATTCCGCTCTCCCGTCTGCTGCTGCCGATGCTCCCGCCGCCGAACAAACTGTCTCGAAACGTTCCCCAGTGTCTTCCTCCGAGCAAGCGGCGCCCTCGCCGTCTTCCCAGCAAGAACAGCATGAGGCCATGTTCAGCCAGATTACTTTGTGGGCGATTATAGGGGCCGGTTTGGCCGATGGCATCAATCCCTGCGCTTTTGCGGTCATCGTATTCTTTATTTCTTTCCTGTCTGTATATAAATACAACAGAAAGGAGATTATCCTAGTGGGATCTTCTTATTGTGCTTCCGTTTTTGCGGCCTATATTCTGATGGGTTTTGGCGTATTTCGCTTTCTGTATGCCATGAAAGGCTTTTCTTATGTAACGTGGATCGTGCAATGGCTTACCATTGCATTGTGCGCTTTGTTTTTTGTGCTGAGCTTGTATGATTTTATCGTGTACCAACGTACAAAAAAGTCGGAAAAAATGCTTTTGCAGCTGCCGAAAAGTTATAAGCAGTATATTCACAAAGTCATGCATTTCTTCCTGCGTGATAAACACAGCTCTTCGTGGCGGCTGGTGCTGGCGGCCTGTGCCGTGGGTTTTGTGGTGTCTTTGGTGGAAGCCGTTTGCACGGGACAAGTGTATTTGCCCACGATTATGGTGATTTTGAAAGAAGCGGACAAACACTTTTTCAAAGCGGCAGAGTATTTGCTTTTGTATAATCTGATGTTTATTGTTCCTTTGGTGTTGGTGTTTGCGCTGGCCGTGTGTGGTAAAGAATCTGCCACGTTCAACGGTTGGCTTAAAAAACACTTGGGACTGACAAAGTTGATTTTATGCTGTGTTTTCCTCGGTTTGTTGGTCTTGCTGCTGGCCAATAATCTGTAAACGGATGTTTTTCATGTCGCCCGCCCTGCAAAGGCGGGCGTTTTTATAGGTCCAAAAGCCCTTGTCAAATACGCAAAAATCTGTATACTATAAAGTATCCAGTACGAAAAAGCGTTCATTTTGTACCATCGGAGGAATGTACATGAAACGAATCAGTAAAGTGTTGTTAATGTCGGGAGCTTTTGTGTTTGCCTATTCGTTGGCATTTGCGCAAGAGCCTCCCAAAACCAAGCTTGACAGAGAATATGAGTCCATCGCTATGGATGCCCGCGCCGAAGTGCGTGCGCAGAATTCAGCCAACAACGCTGCCCGCAGCGCCGTCAACGTGTCGTTGCAGGCGGCTACCGTCGCTTACAACAAGGCCACCGTTGCGGCTCAGGCGGCCGCCAAAGCCAAAGCCGATGCTGATGCCACGTCCGTTGCCGCCGCTGATGCCGCCGCCAAAGCCAAAGTAGCCGCACAAGCGGCTGCCAAAGCCAAAGCCGATGCGGATGTTTCTGCGGCTGCGGCTGCAGATACCGCTGCTAAAGCCAAAAAAGCCGCCGCAATTGCCGCCAACGCCAAAGTGGTAGCCGACAATTCTAATACGGCAGCTGTAAAAGCCAAAGCTGAAGCCGACGCGGTAGCCTCTTCCGCCTCTGCTGCGGTACAGCAAGCGCAGACAACAGTGCGGGAAGCGGAAAAAGGGATTACGACTTCTATAGGGGTGTGTAAACAGCAGGCTCAGGCCTTTGCCAAATCCGCCCGCGATACCGCCAATAAAATAAGTGAGGTTGCCAAACAGGCTTCGGCCGCGGCCAACGATGCCGCCGCCAAGGCCAGGGCAGCGGCCGAACACGCGGCCGGAACGGCGGAAGCGACCAAAAGAGAAGCTGATACAGCTTCTGCCGCCGCCGCTGCAGCGGAGATTAAAGCCAAAACTGCCGCGGCTTCTGCTGCACAGGCTAAAACACAGGCGGATATAACGCTGGCGGCCGCGAATGCCACAGCGGCTAAAGCAAAACTGGCTGTGCAATCGGCTGCAAAAGCTAAAGCCGATGCGGATGCTGCGGCTGCTGCTGCGGCGGACGCTCAGGCCAAAGCCAAGGCTGCCGTCAATGCGCTGGGGCATGCTTTAGCGCAAAAAATATCCAAAGATGTTGCGGAAGCCGCCGCACGGCCTTTATTTAGAGAAGAAACATTCAAACAAAAAAGGCCGTAAAACGGTTGCAATCTAAAATTTCCCCCGCGTTTTTGGCGGGGGAAATTTTATTTGGAAAATAGAATGACAGGTCCAGTTGTTGCGTTTAAGAGCTGCAAAACATTTTCAAACTTCCTTTCTTCTGGCGTTTATATAGCGGACGTCTTTTTGTTTATCAGTTACATTTCTATTTTGTGCGGCGTTGCCAAAAGAGGCTTTTTTACCGTCTAAAAATAAACTATACTAAAGCTATGACTCTTTTTATTATTTGCTTATTGTTTTGTATAGCCGTAGGCAGTTTTGCCTATGGGGTTTGGCGGCGGTACTATCCGTCTAAAGCCGTCAAAAAGGCACTTTATAAAGAACTGGAACTGCGCGCCAAACGCGGTGATAAAGAAGCCATGTATGCGATTGCGGAACGTTTTTATTATGAAAAAGACGCCGCTTATTATCCCGTTATTTTTAGATGGGTCGGTGTTTTGGCCGCACAGGAAAAGGATCCCGCTGTTTGGCTGTTATTGGGGGATTTGTATGCTACGGGCTGCGGCACGGAACGCGATCCGCACCGCTCCTTGAGTTGTTATGAGCAGGCGCTGTCTGCGGACATTGCTTCCGGCCGCAATACAGATCTAACGAAAGAAGCGCATGATTATTTGGAAAAATGCATTATCCGTCTGCGTAAAGAATTGTCCAAATAATTTATCCTCTAAAGGATCCATATGCCGCAAATTATAAATCAAAAACGTCTGGTCTGGGCGGATGTGTTGCGCTCTCTGTCTGCTCTTGCCGTGGTGCTGATTCACGTTTCTTCCTATTATGTGGAAAAGGTGCTTCCGCACGGTTCCTTCGGTTGGTTCTGTGCTGATCTGTATTTGGCTTTCTGCCGTTTTGCCGTGCCCGTATTTGTGATGATCAGCGGGTTTTTCTTTTTAAGTCCCGCCAAGGCCGTTTCCGTTAAAGATATTTATGGCAAATATATTTGGCGTTTGCTGAGCGTGTGGCTGTTTTGGGCGGCGGCGCGTACGGCGGTGCTGTCCGTATGGCTGGGGCAGGTGCCTCTTTCAGGTTGGCTGCAGGCGTTTTGGATGAGTTTGATCGCATATTGGTTTTTGCCTATGATGATGGCCCTGTATGCTTTTACACCCGTCTTGCGCGTGCTGACGGCGGCACAGAATAAAAAAATACTGCTTTATTTTATCTGCCTGTGTTTTGTTATGGCCCTGTGCCTGCCGGTTTTGCAGAGCGTATCGTCCGGCGGGTGGGGGAGTTTTGTGACGCTGTTTAATACTCTGCTGAAGCTGTCTTTGCCGGTGTTTGCGGCGCATTTTATGTTTGGTTATTATGCGGGCACATTTGGTCTGGGCCGCCGAGCCAAAACATGGCTGTATGTATCTGCTGTTCTTTCTGTCCTGCTTATGGCGGCGGGGGGATATGCGTTCTTTGCTGATAAATCGTCGCGCTGGTACTATTACGCCATGCACGGCTCCAGTATTTCTCCGCTGGCTTTTTTGCTGGGGGCGGCGGTATTTGTGTCGGTCAAGGATACGCTGGAGAAAGTCCATTTTTCACCTCGTTTTATTTCCGCGGTGCAGCAGCTGGCCTATTACAGTTTGGGCGTATATATGCTGCATTTAATTGTGGTGGAAACGCTGGGGCATTTTAAGGTGTTTGACTGTGTATCGGCGTTGCCTGCGCTGACGGTGCCGCTGTGGGCCGTACTGATATTTGCGGGCAGTGCCGCGGTGATTGGCCTTTTGTATAAAATTTCGTTTTTCCGCAAATACTTCCTGTAAAAATCCCGCCTGCGGGCGGGATTTTAAATCAGGCGGGTTTCTTTTTCTCTCCGGCGCGCGGGCCTTTGCGCGGCCAGCCCAAACAGGCCGCCGTCAGCACGCCCACACCCAACAGATACGGATAATATAAATACTGCATAATGGCCACGGGAGAAATACCCGCCAGTCCCGCCGCCATTAAAAGCTGCGCACCATAAGGAATAATTCCTTGTACAAAACAAGAAGTGATATCAAGCAAACTGGCGGAACGGTTTGCCGGAATTTTGAAACGAACAGCTATTTCTTTGGCGATAGGACCGGCCATAATCAGGGCGATGGTGTTATTGGCCGTGCATAAATTGGCAAATCCCACCAGCCCCGCTATGGACAATTCCGCTCCGCGTACGGTTTTGGTATGAGCCGTCATTTTTTGAATAATCCATGCAAAGCCGCCGTTTATGCGTATCATTTCCAACATGCCGCCGGCCAAAATCGTTACGACAATCAGCTCTCCCATGCCGGTAATGCCTGAACCCATGGCACCGGTCCATTCCCATACGCCAAACGCGCCGCAAAGCAAACCGATCAGTCCCGCCAAAAGCGTACCTCCCACCAGAACGGCCATGACGTGTATCCCCATCATGGCGGCGGCCAGTACGCCAATATAGGGCAGGACGAGCAGCCAGTTTACGCTTTCTTGCGTATATCCGCCGACGGCGTTTTTGCCGGTTAAGAAATACAATGCAATAGTCAGCAATGCAAAAGGCAAGACTATACGAAAATTGGTGCGGAATTTGTCTTTCATGCGGCAGCCCTGCGTGCGCGTGGCGACGATGGTGGTGTCTGAAATAAAAGATAAATTGTCTCCAAACATGGCGCCGCTGACCACGGCGGCCATAATCAGAGCCGGCGTTATACCTGTTTTTGCAGCTATACCGGCGGCAACGGGCGTTAAGGCTACAATGGTGCCTACGGACGTGCCTACCGAAAGAGAAACAAAACATGCCGCTGCAAATATGCCGGGAACCAATAAATTCTGCGGAAGCAGGTGTAAAGTCAAGTTTACCGTGCTGTCTACCGCGCCCATATCCTGCGTTGTTTGGGCAAAAGCTCCGGCCAGAATGAAAATGAGCACCATGAGCATAATATTGCCGTCTGCCGCGCCTTTGCAAAAAGCCTCTATTTTGTCCGTTAAAGAACCGGTTTTAGCCATAAGCACCGCCACCACCGAAGCCAGTACAAAAGCGACGGTGATGGGCATTTTATAAAAATCACCTGCCAGAATAGAAACCGCCAAATAGGCGATTAAAAATATCCACAAAGGCAACAATGCCCAAGCACTGGGTTTTGCGGGGGAAACGGGCGGAGAAGTAAGCGGGTCCATAAATTTTCCGGTTTGAAAAAGAGTTAAAAAAACCTCTCAAAAGAGAGGATTTCTTTTAAATATTATACTAAATCGGAAGGTTTCCCGCTTCCGACGGGAGGAAAACGGAAAGGTTTTTTGTTAAAATAAAAATGTACAAAAGGTTAGTTATGTATTTTCCATACGGCAAAAAAGAAACCGACTACCTGAAAAAGAAAGATAAAAAGCTGGCCCGCGTGATAGAGCGCATGGGACATTTGCGCCGGCGTACGGAAGATGATTTGTTTGCCTCCGTGGTCCATCATATCGTTGGCCAGCAGATTTCCGGCGCGGCCCAACAGAGCATTTGGCGCAAAATGCAGGCGGCGGGAATAATCAGTCCGGCCCGTTTGGCCGCGTGCGCGCCGGAAGATTTACGTCCTTTTGGCGTGTCTTTGCGCAAAGCGCAGTATATTTGCGCTTTCGCGCGGCGGGTGCGGGACGGGAGTTTTGATTTAAACGGTTTGTATGACCTTTCTGATGAAGAAGTCATCGCGCGCCTGACGGATATAAAGGGGGTGGGCGTGTGGACGGCGGAAATGCTGCTGTTGTTTTGCCTTAAACGCCCGAATGTGTTAAGTTTTGGGGATTTGGGCGTGCGCCGGGGGTTGTGCGCCGTGTACGGACATAAAGAAATAAGCAAAAAACTGTTTGAAAAATACCGCCGGCGTTTCAGCCCGTACGGCAGCGTGGCGGCTTTTTATTTGTGGGCGGCCGGAGCGGAAAAAGCGGCCCAAACCGCCTCAAAAGGAGGCAATATTTATGTATTATAAGACCACCTGTATATCTCCGGTAGGGGAATTAACGCTGGCCAGCGACGGGGAACATTTAACGGGCCTTTGGATACAAGGGCAAAAATATTTTGCTGCCACGGCCGACGGGGAAATGCCGGAAAACACCGCTTTGCCTGTTTTTAACAAAACCAAAAAATGGCTTGAGCTGTATTTTGAAGGGAAACGCCCTGCCATATCTCTCTTGCCGCTGGCGCCTGCCGGCAATGCGTTTCGGCAGGAAGTTTGGAAAATTTTGTGTGAAATTCCGTATGGGCAGGTAACGACGTATGGGCAAATCGCGCGGGAAATCGCGCGGCGGCAGGGCCGAGCGCATATGTCAGCTCAAGCGGTCGGAGGTGCGGTAGGACACAATCCCATTTCTATTATTATTCCGTGCCACCGCGTGGTGGGTGTGGACGGCAGTCTGACGGGATATGCGGGCGGACTGGACGTCAAACGAAAACTGTTGCTTCATGAAGGCGTGAATATAGCGGGGCTGTTTGTGCCCGGGGAAGGAAACTCTTTTTAAATCCGCCGCTTCCGTGCAAGTTTTATCTGGAAGATAAAAATCCCCGGCTTTAGGGCCGGGGATTGCTAATGCCGGAAACTTATATTTATTGTAAAAGATTTTTTTTGACTCGCACTATGGGGCGCACACCTAAAATTTCCGCCCCTACGCGGCCTACGGCGGAGACGGATCCTTTGCCCAAATTGCTACCAAGGCAAATGACCCACACCGTGTCCGGTCTTGCGGTATGCGCGGTGTCCGTGTACCACGCCACATGTAAAGCTTCCGCTTGGCCGGGCATGCCCAAATTGGCATACAGCCATACAGGCATGGCGTGAATATAGCTGCCTGTGGCAGGATTCCAGTCATATCCGTTTACCATAGGCTTATTGTTGACCAAATCAGCCAATTCCTGCCCACCGGCCATACGCGCCTTGTAGCCGGTATAGTCAATAGTGTAAGTATCTGCGGCGGAAATCTGACGCGTTACACTGTCGGCTTTGGTCAGAGTCTGTACATTTTGAAAGGAATCCGTTACGTTTTTCAATTCTTTAAGCGCGGTGACAGGACCGTATTTATTATTGCCTTTGAGACCGTATTCTTCAGCCGTGCCGCCGGCAGATATAAAATCTTCCAAGCTTATCCAAGGAACCCGGGAACCCAAATTGTGGTCCAGTATCATATCTACGGTATCTGAGCTGTTTTTAATAATGTACCATGTAAAACACTGACTCTGCGGGTTGCGCAAAGTCCATGCTTCTTTTTCATTGCAAACGCTGCCGGCATACGGATTAAAATAAACGACATCCGCTATTTGGAAATCGGTTTGCTTAATGGCGGATTTATCCGTCTGGCCGGAGCAGCCGGTTAAACACAGCATGCAAATGGGCAGAAATGTAATATATATTAAAAAAGCAGTCGTTTTTTTCATATATTTTCTCCTACAATTATAACTTATTATTATTTGGAAATTATTATCACCGCTTTTTTACATATTTTTCCAAAAAAGTGTTGCAAGTAACAAGACACAAGTCCGATTCTTCCGTGCCATTTCAAAGCACTTCGCAAGAAGTGCTTTGAAATGGTGCGCCCGGCGGGAGTCCCCTGCGGTAAAATTCCTGACGGAATTTTCCTTCGGGCCGGACCTCGCGGTTTTTGCCTTTCGGCCTAAGGCCTCAAACAAAAACATCGCTCCGGTCTTCGCCTCCCGACGCGGGCAAAGCAGTTTGCCCGCTCCGGGCCATATGACAAAAAATCCCCGCCTAAAGCGGGGATTTCAAATGGTGCGCCCGGCGGGAGTCGAACCCACATTTCCAGCTTCGGAGGCTGACGCTCTATCCATTGAACTACGGGCGCAAAAATATTTGATTTCTTATATTTTACCATATTGCGCTTTGTTTTCCGTGAGAGCTTCTTTGGCAGGAGAAATACGTAGATAAAAATTCCACTGGCAAAATAGAAAAATTCCTGTTATACTAAAAGCAATAATAGGGAGGAATTATGAATAAACCATTGTTACTGTCGTTGGTGTTTCTTTTTTGGGCTTTTCCGGCCGTGGCGCAAATTCAGAAGTTTTGCATACCAGATGTGGCTCCTTCCAGAGACGTAACGTCTTTTGAACTTTCACCGTCCATTATGGTAGTGGATGACGATGGCGGCGTTTCCATGAATACGCTGACCAGTAAACTTTATTATGCTTTTTCTCCTGCTTATAATGTGGGAGTGGAAATTCCGTTGGCGCGCTATGAAGCGCAAGATGACTCTTCCAACGGATTGGGGGATATTCTTTTGTCGGCGCAGGCGATTCATTCCGTGCATTATATAGATTGGGGGGTAAAGATGGAAACATTTCTTCCTACGGCTACGGACAATAGACTCGGTACGGGCAAATGGATCCTTTCTCCATCGGTCTTTGCGGTGCTTCCCGTGAATAAAAATTTCTTTGCTTCCGTAGGTTATAAGCAATATTTTTCCGTAGCCGGTGCCGGCAGCCGGCCGGATGTGAATTACGCGCGCATACGTTTGTTGTTTTCGTATATGTCCGATGCCCAGTGGTGGATTACTTTTGATCCGCAATATTATATGGATTATAAAAATTCAGGACAGGCGGAATTGGTGTGGGAAAGTGAACTGGGCGTCATGATAAATCAAGGCGCTGCCGTATATATTAAGCCCGGCGCCCATCTGGGCGGTAATTGGAAAACGAGGGATTGGATGTTGAGTGTAGGAATTAAAATCTTGTATTTATAAAGTTTTCAGCAGGGATTTGATGATGTTTTTTGGTTCATTTGCAGAAAATTTTGTAAATATTTTTCAAAAATGTTAAAATAATTAAAGCAGTAAGAAATTAGTTGTACCAAATCCGTTTTGGCGCCCATAGCTCAATGGATAGAGTGTCAGCCTGCGGAGCTGAAGATACAAGTTCGATTCCTGTTGGGCGCACCATTTAAAATGGTTCTTAGCGGAGTTTAACAGAGTTTAATTCTCCGACGATAAAAGAGCCAAAAAGATATAAAAAGACCTCCTAAAACTAGGAGGTCTTTTTTTAATCTAGTTTAACAGATTTTAACGCATTTTGACCAAAAATGGACACTTTTTGGACACCTTCTCCCCTATATAACCCGCCAAATTTTGGACAGTTGATCCTTGGGCACAGCCGAGGATAGAGGCAATTTAGAACAAATAACGGTTTTTACACACTATCCCGCAAGGCATCCACCAGTTTTACCATTGCCCAGGTATCTTGCTTGCAATAGGCCAGTAAATCCCGGCGTAGTTGCTTGGCTTCCTCTTTGGGTAAATTACCAAAGTATAGCTCGTCAAATGCGTTCATCGCGTCCCCGCCGTTGGCCACGGGCATACCTTCGTAGGTCATTTCCGGCACAAGGGACGGCAATACCTTTTTAATTGACGAACTGCCGTGCATATTGGGGTGCAGGTAGTCCTGCTTAAATGGGGTTTCCGTGTCCATAAAACGCTCGCTCATACGCAAAAGGGCGTCTTTTTGCTCCTGCGGGAGAGGCAAGTCGTTAGCCATTTCCCGTATGCGCGTTTTTTCAAACGCGGCGTGGTGAGCTATTAATGTTCCGTTATCGCCAATGTACTTAAGCATCGCTTCCACACAGCCGTAGCGCGGATCATCTTTCCCTTCAAATAAGTATTCATAATGTTCAAAAGGCCCGTTGGGTTTGCACTGGACATGCAGGGAAAACTGGAACGGTATCTGCTGATACGGCCTGCTATACGGCCACAGCGGAATAACGGGTTGAGTGGTTTCAAAATCAAAATAATACAGCGGATACTCCAGCTGGTTTAACCACTGGGCTACCGCCGTACGGTCTATATAAGGCCGCTGGGTGCGGTACACTTCCACCCAATGGTTTAGTTTATCCGTATTGCAAGAATTGGGCGGTACATCTTGCACGCGCCAAATACCCAAGGCCATATATTCCCGCGTGGCATTACTGCGGAACACTTCAAACACGGAGTCTTTCGGCACGTCCCGCCAGCAATAAGTATAGGCTTCACAACCCGCGCAACCGCTTTTGTCCAGCAGGGCTTGTGGCTCTGGCGCGGCCAGTAAATTTTTAATGTCTTGAATATCCTGCTCAATATCTTGGATAGGCGTAAGTTCAGGGTCTAAAAGCGTTAAGAGGAAAAACTGCTTCCAATCGGGTTCTTGCGTGGTTTGGAAATAATCCGTATTGATGTGCATTAAATAACAATGCTCCACCTGCACCCCACAGTTAGAAACCACATAGTTTTGTATGGAAACATCGTCCACATAAATGGCTTTTAGGTTCTTACCTCTGCTTTTTACTTCCACAATGTTCCAGCCTGTGGGCGTTTTTTCCAAGATGTCCACCAGTACAAAAATGTCGTTGTATAAGAAAGCGGCTTCATAAATGACCGGAATGCCGCGGGCCATTAATTCCCGCGTTTGGGCTACGGCAGCGGAAGGGTTTTTCCACCCGTCCTGCACCGCCACTCCGCCCGGGAACTGCTTTTGGGCCAAAAGGCCAATATCCTGCCCGCGGGCCAGTTTTTTTTGGATAGCCTCGTCCGGCGGGGTTAAAACCTCTTTTTTATTTCGGTACAGCCACAAGTGTTTGGGGCAGCCTTTGTATTTGGTGTATTGGGACTTGGATAACATATATCAAAATTCTCGACCTTTTTTAATATTACACTTTGCCTTTTATATAGCTAGTTCCAATGCCCCAAGCCAGTCGTTAACTGCTTTATATTCCGTTCTATATTAGAAATTTGTTTTGCCAATTCGGAAAAATCAGGCTTACCTAGACATTTTTCGTATACTTTTCCCTCTAAAATATCAGCTATATTGGAAGTGGTTTTATTCTCCCAATCATCTGATAAATTAATAAAAGCGAAAACTACAAAGCCGTTCTTCTCTTCTAAATAAAACAAATTCAAACAAACGCTAGATTGTTGTTTGTCATTTAATTTAATTGTTTTTGGCAAATAAGGCCCTCTTACGCCGTTGCCTTCCTTTACATGATAGGTGTCCCATTTAGACATCTCTTGATATTTAGTGCAATATATTGAAAAAGCATAAGTGTATAATTCGTATTTTCTACTCCATTGTCCGTATCCGCCTTTTAAAGAGATATTTTGACGCTCGGCTTTACAGCGTATTTCCTGTTTTTGCAATAGCCGATCTTCCTTTAAAAACCAATAACGCCAATCTGAATAAGAATTATTCTCTTTCAGCTGTTTTTCAACCACACAATTTAATTGTTCTCTAATTGCATCAGGGGTTATTTCTTGAGCTTGGACATTGGATAAAACCACATCACATAATACTTTTAATAAGGATCTTTTCCCCTCATTATTAAAAACTTTATGCCAAGTATCTTGTCTGTCACGAATAGATGCGTTTAGATTACCAAAAGACCAGCGGCTCCCTATAGGCATCAAATAGTCATTTCCTTTATTATCTCCCATACACAATAAAGCTTTCTGAAACAACAGGAAAAATTCTTTTGTAAACAAATACTTTGCCACTTCGTAGTATCGTTTCAATTGGCTTATATTATAAGAACCAGTCTGTAAGTCATATGCAAAATTCAACAAGAAAGAAATCTTTCCGTTAAAATAGGGATGTTTTTCCATCACGCTTAACTCGGCCTCGGATATTTTTTGTTCTAATACCAGTTTGAGTTTTATAACCTCCTCTTCTGCTTGGCTCTTATCAAAAGAAGATAAACTTTCTATTTCATTAAGCAATTCCCTTTTAGTTTGCTCACTTAGCGGAGATGAAAAAGAAGCCAACTTAGAGTTTAAATTTTTCAGCGCCCACATAGAATTCCAAACATCTTCCAATTTATCATAACGCGTATTTTGAATTAGGTTAGCACATATCCTAAACCAACTATGCCGCGAAAGACAAAATAAAGGTTGGTTAAAGTATAAAACCAAACAATAGAACAACAACCTTTCGTGATAAGTAATGCTGGTTTCACTGGAATCTTTTGCGGATTTTAAAAAATTTATAAACGCTTGATATTCCAAAGAGTTTGGATGCAATTCAGGCAGTTTTTCCAAAACAC
>CALUXG010000029.1 GCA_944324685.1 uncultured Elusimicrobiales bacterium | reverse complement strand
TGAAGGGAAAGAAGCTTTTAAGAGCATAGGCAAAGCGTTAAAGAACCGGATGGCGGCGACGGCGGTGGCGTTGAGCATGGGGATGACGCCATTGCCGGGTGCGGCGGTAGAAGGGATAACGGCGGCCGGACGGGCTGTGCAGGGGGTGGTAAAGAGCGAGCAGGTGGTAAGTACGGCGGCGGCGCCATTGGCGGTAAGAGGAGCAGCGGGAGCGGTGTCTGCGGAGGGGATGTTGTTTGGACGAGCGGCCAGCGCTGTTGGGGTGCAGGCTCCGAATGTTGGGCAGGGAGTGGTGCAGGCGGCGAAATGGACGGCACCGTGGGGTAAGATGCTTTTATGGCCGACGGTGGGAGTGGTTACACCGCGGGAAGAGAGAGCTTTAGATTTAGGAAGATTTTATAAGTTTGGCCGTGGGGAAGGGCTGTCGTTTGTAAAGGATTATCAGCAGCTGCGCGGCGAGTATGAACGGTCATTGGCGCTTGGATGGACGGAGAAAGGGCAGGTACAAGAGCAGCATGCGCCGGAGCTGGAAAGCTATGAGCCGGCGGTATGGCAGGGAATACCGGCATTCAGCGTAAACCGAAGCGGATTTTTGTACAGCGGGCTGCCGTTTTTTGGCAATTCGTTAAACAAAGCGGACAGAAAAGCGAGGGAAGTTTTGAAAAGAGAAGACCCGCTTCCTGCCGATTTGGCAAATTTGCTGAGTTCGGAAGATGAGAAAAGCCTTTCCCCTGCTATAAAAAGAAAGATCCTAGTTAGATTATTTCAGAAAGGCAGTTTGGACAAATCTTTGATGGATTTAACAGAAGATGGCATGTTCATAGACCCTATTCTTAAATTGCAAGACGCAATGACATTTAATAGGGAAAAGCATTCTGCAAAGGAGGAACAAGTAACAGAGGCCGCTAATGGAAAATCATTAGTTAACAAAGAAGGGAATTCTTCAAAGGCGGAAAAACAGTTGGGGGAAGAATTACTGACATTCTGGACACATGGAATGTTGCCTTTGTCTGACTTTTCTCCTTCTTCTGAAAAGATTCTTGATAAACCGTTGGATGAAAACTATGTGCGGAAAAGGCTTCTGTCTCATCCGGATGTGAAACCTCTTTGGGAGGAAATGACGAAGGACGAACAAGCCGAGTTCTTGAAAAAAGTTAAATTTTATTCGTCGTTAACGTCAAATTATATCAGACAAAAATCGGATAAAGGACAAGAAAAAAAGATACGCGGTGTATCTTATATATACTATAAAAACGATATTTCAGTGGGATACAGATCCTTAGACGGAAATATTAGCTACAACCGTATTTTGCTGCATCAGCAAGAGCCGTCTTGGTACGGCAGATTTCTGGCGGCTATAGGATTATCCACCAAGCAGGGGCTTTCCATACCAAAATACAAACAGCTTTTCTTAACGGAAGATGGCAAATGGAAACAGAAATATGCGTATGGGCTGGAGGCGCTGTACAGGTTAGAAAGACAGAATCAGAATTCAGATAATTCTCCGCTGCAAAAATTGGGAGCCAAACTACAGCAATACGTGCACAAAAAACAAGCAAAAAGAGAGACCATTCCTTTGGACGTGCCTTATGAAGCAAAAGAGACGCTGCTTATAGCGGATTTGTTGGGAGCGTTTCCCGATTTGGGGCTGGAACTGATATTAAATAAACCCAATTCCATGTCGCAATTTCTGAATTTCGCGGGTTTGAGTTTAGGCGCCAATGTGGAAAGCGTGTTAATTGCCCCGCTGAAAGATATGGCAAAAAGTTTGGTAGAGCTTTTCCGGCTGACCATTACCAATATATTTGGTTCTTTGGGATATATGACTCCGCTGGCGGCCGGAAGCCTTGCTCCCGTCATGCAAGCGCGTCAAGCCGCTTGGACGCTGGGGGTTTTGGCCGTGTCGGTGGCCTTGTTGGCCTATTCCATATTTGGCTTGGGACTGACTGGCTTTGCCGTGCAGGAAATACCGAGTATTTCTCTGCTGTTTGTGCCTATGGTTACTATGGTGCTGGGCGGCAGTTTGTTGCGTACGCTGCAGCCTCTTTTGCTCAATTATCATAGAAATCCGGAACAACGTACGGCGGCCAATTTACGCGTGTCTTCTTATCAGCAGGCTTCCCGCACGCTTTTGGCGGTGTTGACGGCCTTGCTTCCTTTGTTTCATGGGATAGAAGTAACGCCGTTTATTGCCATTCCCATAGTCTCTTTGGTGTTTTTGTCTACCATGTTGTTGTTCTTTAATACGCCTTTATACGATGAACTAAGAAGCAAAGGAAAAAGAACGGATAAACAAGAAAAAGCATCCGCGCAAGTCCAAGAAGCACGTGCAGAAGCATCTAAAAAAGAAGAGGATAAACGAGAAAAGATATCCCCTCAAATCAAAGAAGCATGGGCAAAAGAATATAAAGAAGAAATCCTAACAAAAAATGACGAAGCCAAAAGGGCCATACACCGCGTGCGAATGGTATATATCGCTTATGCAGCCAGTATAATGAATTTGGCGCAGCTGACTTCTGTTTACGGAGAGCCGGCCGGACAGTTGATGGTGGCCGCCACTTTTGCCGCGGCGTGGATTATGCGCTCCGTATCTAAAAAATTGGTGGCAAAAGGACGGTTTACCGATGATCAGCTCAGCGGTATTGCCATACTGGGTATGGCTGTAACGGCGGGAATGTTGCTGTTTATACCCTATAGTCCTACGATAGGATCCATGTTAATGGTGTTAGGCGTGGGCATGCTGCACGGGGCCAGTACGGCCATACCGGGACAGCTGGACAATACGCGCTTGCAAAATATCGTTACGGCCACCATTACTCACCAAAAAGAACAAGTGCTTTCAAAACGCTCGTTGACTGCTAACGCGGAAGAAAAACAAGCTTTGGATAATAAAATAAAATTGTTCAAGGATAAGGAAAAATTCTGGGGTGGTTTGGCCAGCCGCAGCTATTCTTTTGCCAACTCTTTTGGGCTGGTGGGTATAGCGGCCGCTACTTTGCTGGCTATGACGGTGTCAGATTTGCAATTGCCTTTTATGAGTGATTTTGTACGGAGCTGGTTTGATGCGTCGCTGCCTGCCGAAGACGCCAGCTTTCACTTGTATGTCCGCGCAGTATTCTTGTTTGCGGCGATAGTTTCTACCATAGCTTCTTTTAAAAACAGAGATATGATTATCAATTTTCTCTCTGCATTGAAAAAAGCTGACAATAACCAAAAAGCAGATGAGGTAAAGCCCTCTTCTTTGTATGTCATGCCCAGCAATTACAGCGTACAAGGCGGTGTAACAGCAAAAAAAATAGCTGAGCAGGGGCGGCAGCTGAGCAAGGGATTTATTTCTACCGAAAAAGCAGTCTCAATCCTGAAGAAATTCTATGAACTGAATAATATGTCTTGGGCGATCAAAGAAGTTTCCGCCAAAGAAGTCGATAAGGGCCGTGCCAAAGATGTCATTAATTTATTTTCAAGCTTGAAAGAGCAGATAAATAAGTACGAAGAAATCATAAGCAAAAAAAATAACCCGCAGCTTTCCCCGCGTGTCTGGCAGTATTTTGAAGCGTTCAAAACCGCGGCGCTGAAAAAAGACGGCACGATGAAAGAAGAATATGTGGTGCTGCCGGAGCTGCCTTTGCCTAATAATATGGATGCTTTGCTGTGGGCGGAAGCTTTGATTAAAGAAATGCAAAGCAGGGCAAGGACGATGTTAACCATGAACTACGGCTTTAATCATAATACGTATGCTCGGTTTCTGGGAGCTTATATTATGGCAAAGAAAAAATTAGAAGAGTATCAAGAAGCCAATATGGATAACAATGTTTGTACGGAAGAATCTACCATACATTATTGGCAAGACGAAATGGATAAAATTATGAAGGAGATATATCTGAATGAAAAGAAATTAAATGGACATGATTTCATCCCTACAATCAATCGCTTGCGAGTGCACGGTATTCTACAATATTGGGGGAAAACACATCCGGTACCGAAGACAGAGTCTGATGTGGATCGTCTAGGTTTTTAACCTTAACCCCCTGCTTAAAGCAGGGGGTTAAAGTTAATTGTGTGCAAAAGGACGCTTTGCCTTTTACAGGCGACGGCCCTTATAATTGTTCTAAATATTTTTTTACGCATTTTTTTACTTGCAGGGCCAATTTGACCGGCCTCAGCACTTTTATATGCGGTATCCAGTACAAAATTGTGGGCAGTATTTCTTCTTCCTTTACCGCATGACTGCTGAGCAACAGGCGTCCGTCTTTGTATTCTTTTTCTATCTTTTGCAAAGGGAAATATTGGCGGGCCTTAAAATAGCCGGCGCAGGCGGCGGATATTTCCATTTTTATAGACAGTGTTCTTTTTTTGTCAAACCATATATTGGTGCCTTGGCGTATGATTTTTTCAATGCCGGCATCATAAGTGAAAAATTTACCCATGGGTGTGGCTGAAGTGATTTTTTCCAAACGGAATTTAAGCAGTTTCCCGTCATCACATAAAGCCAGCAGATACCAAAATCCTTCTACCCATAGTATTTTTAGCGGGCGTACGTGATAACAAACGCGTTTGCCGCCGCTGTAACACACGGTAACCTTTTCGCGTGTGCGTACGCAGGACGATAAAATGCGCGTAATCGGCGTGTCCGGAAACGTCGCTCCATTGGAAATTTTAACGAAAAACGGGCTGTCTTCCTGATGTTTCAGCAGGCGTTTTCTCAGCAAATCGTACGATCCGGCAAAGTTGCCTCCCAGTGAATTGGCCACTTCGTTCATGACGATCAGCACGGAGGCTTCTTTGTCGGACAATTCCATTTTTTCCAAACCAAACCCTTCCATAAATGCATAATGCCCCGCCTGTGGGCAATAAAGCGGAAATTCAGCCTCCTGTATGGTACGCATATCCCGCTGCAGCGTGCGCAGCGATACGCCCAGCTCCGCCGCCATGTCTGTCAGACAGACGGTGCCTTTGTCTAAAGCGTTTAATTCGTACAAAAGGCGCGTGATTTTATTTTGCATTTCTTTTTGCATAAATAGTATTTCCCCTTGCGGATATATACATTATAGCGTAAAAAATCATTCATCATAAAAAATAAAGTTAAAATTTTAGCAGCGCGGGGGCGGTTTCAGAGGCGACATGACGCTGTCGTAAGTTTTTGTTATGCTGAAAACAGTTAAACCCATGGAATCGCTGCGGCAGCAAAGAATAATCCGTCGGGCATGCTGTTTTTCACCGTAAAACGGATTGCCGCAACGGGGGGAGGTTATTGCTATAATAAAACAATAACGGGTAAAAATTTTCTGTGTGTGGATGGAGCGGAAAATGGGGGTATGACGGCGTGCGATTTGAGCAGAACGGCGCGCAAGGCCGGATGGAAAAAGACACTATTTTGCCGGCTGCAATGAGCGTAAGACTTATACATTTTGATGAAAGAGAGGAAAAATTATGTCGGAAATTAAATGTCCCAAATGCGGGGAAGTTTTCAGTATAGAAGCGTCTGGCTATGCGGCTATCGTGGAGCAGGTGCGCAATGAAGAGTTCCAAAAAGAAGTGCGGGAACGCGAAAAACAGGCGCTGGAGGCCAAAAACAACGAAGTGGAGCTGATAAAAACGCGTACGCAAATGGAAAAAGAGCGGGAGTTGGCGTCGTTGCGTGAGGAGATAGAACGCCTCAAAAACCGTATACAAACCGCGGAGCAGGAAAAAGCCTTGGCCGTCAGTAAAGCGATCGGCGGACAAAAGGACGAAATCAACGAGAAAGACAAACAAATTCTGCAATTGCAAAGCCGCCTGCACGAAACCGAACAGGACGGACGGATAAAGGAACAGGCGCTAAAAGAAAATTTTGAAATTCAATTAAAAGCCAAAGATGAAACGATCGCTTTTTATAAAGACTTAAAAACCCGCATGTCCACCAAAATGGTGGGAGAAACCTTGGAGCAACATTGCGAAATAGAATTCAACCGCCTGCGGGCGACAGCCTTTCAAAACGCTTATTTTGAAAAAGACAATAACAGCAAAACCGGCAGCAAAGGCGACTATATTTTCCGCGAAGCGACGGAGGATGGGACGGAGTTTATTTCCATCATGTTTGAAATGAAAAACGAAATGGACACCACCGCCACCAAGCATAAAAATGAAGATTTTTTTAAGGAATTGGACAAAGACCGGCAAGAAAAAAATTGTGAATATGCGGTACTGGTATCTTTGCTGGAAGCGGACAATGAGCTGTATAACGGAGGGATTGTGGACGTATCGCACAAATATCCTAAGATGTATGTCATTCGTCCGCAGTTTTTTATTCCCATGATTACGCTTTTGCGCAATGCGGCTTTGAACTCCGTACAATACCAAAAGCAAATAGCGCAATACAAAAGCCAAAATATAGACATTTCCCGCTTTGAGGACAGCATTAACGAATTTAAGGAAAAATTTGGGCTGAACTATCAGCGTGCCAGTGAAAAATTCAAGAAAGCCATAGATGAAATTGACAAAACCATTGACCATCTGCAAAAAACAAAAGATGCCCTGCTGTCTTCAGAAAATAATTTGCGTTTGGCCAATAATAAAGCGCAGGATTTAACGGTCAAACGGTTGACGCGTAACAATCCAACCATGGCGCAGAAATTTGCCGAATTAAAACAAAGCGAAACGGATAAAAACGCTTAAACCGTTTTTGTCCCGCATGCTTGGCAATTTGCAAAAGGGGGCGCTCGGCCTCCTTTGCAGTCTGTATAATATATACAGGGGTAAAGAAGACAAAATTATAGTGAAGATTTTCCGGAGGAGCCCATATGCCGTACGACCATTCTACAGCGAACAGCGAACAGCGAACAGCGAACAGCGAACAGCGAACAGCGAACAGCGAACAGCGAACAGCGAACAGCGAACAGCGAACAGCGAACAGCGAACAGCGAACAGCGAACAGCGAACAGC
>CALUXG010000028.1 GCA_944324685.1 uncultured Elusimicrobiales bacterium | reverse complement strand
AGGGCGTTGGATTTGCCGAGGGCATCACGGGAAGCGCGCGCCTGCGCCGCGCCGCCTTGTCCAAAGTAAGAGCGGGTCGGTGTATCCGCCGCGCGAAGCGGCTGCAATGATACGGGCTTTACGCCCTGCCGCGGTCCGCCGGAGGAATCCTCGCGCGCCGCGGCCTTTAAGTTCGCACCGCCAAAGCGGAACGGAGCGCCGCCGCCTCCGCGCAAGTTCATAGACGCGCTGCCCAGCTCATTAATTTTGGTGGGCGTGCGCTGGAAAGCCGCGCGCGTGGCTGCGGGAGCATATGAACGCGGCGAAGAAGACGGTCTGGACGGCGCGGGCGAATAATTGTCATCCAATCCGTCCTGTACGCGCCAATCCGTCACTTCGGCGTCATCTTCTGCGGGAATTTCATCTTCCGCGCTGCCCCAGCCTTTAATCAAATCAAACGAATCGCGCCCCGTATACTGCGCGATCTGACCGGTCGGATCCTCTACGCTGGGGTCAAAGCCAAAGCGTTCGGGATCAAAAATCGTATCTTCCGAACCGGGGGGAACCAATACGCCTCCGTCATCGATGTTTCCGCTGTATTTATACAAGAACGGAAGCATCAGCAAAGCGGCCGCCGCGGCTACAAAAAAAGGCGCGTCGCGCTTAGTGCGCTCAAACAACGTCTTTTTCGGTTTGCCGTTGGCGCCGATTTTGGAAGGCACACGTTTAGAGAATGGATTAAAAGCAGGCTTGCTGTTTTTAATCTTATCGCTGAACGTGAACGAATCCTTCTTATTCTCAGCCATAACAGCCTCCTATTGAGGTAATACTTCACCGGCATACTGCCACCGGATACTGCCTAAGCCTTAACGGCCGCCCGGGCGCGTTAAGACCGTATACTGCCACTACTCAAATCTGCTCACCGGAAAAAAGTCATTTCCTCCGGCTTTTTCCCCCCCTACGGACAAATTAAAACTGTCTTTTATTTCATAATCTATATCCGCCGCCGCTTCCGCCAAGCGTTCGTCCCGTTGGGATTTTTCTTTGGCGGACAAATTATCATACCCCGCACATATTTCATTATACGAACTTTCATAGCTGTCCAGCCGTGCCGCCTCGCATCGGCCGCCCGTTACGGAGAGGCCGCAAAATCTTTCCATATCCGTATAAACGGCTTTCAGCTCTTGGCAGCTGACCTTTACATTTCTTAAATTGGCGCTCCAGCTTTGCATATCTCCGCGGCAAGTCTTGGGAACACGATACAAAGCTGTTATCCATTTTTCCGCTTCCTGCAGTTTGGCGCGTATCACGTCGCCTGCGCCGGCGGAAACCTGCCGGCAGCGTTCTTCCCTCAGGCGAAGCTGTCCGGAACTTTCAAATCCAGCCGTAATTCTGCCGCTGCCTACGGCCGCTCCTTGCACCGTACCCGCCGAGATGTCCGCCGGCAATGCGCCTCCCATATAACCGGAAACGGCCAATTTCTTTTTTAACGCCGCATCAGACGCCTGATCCGCGGCCAAAGAACTAAGCCATACGGCGTCCAAATCCTGCTGGGGTTTCTGCGCATCCGTCCAACTTCCGCTGCGAAAAGTGCCTCTCGGCATAGCCGCAACCAAAGCGCTGTCTAACTGCATGCGGTCCGATGCGGAGGCCGCCCTCACGGCTTCTTGCAGAGAATCCACATCCGCCGCGCCTAAAATACCGGCCGAAGGCACAAGCGCCGCCGTATCAGAAGAAGCCGCCGTCTGTCCCGCCAAAACGCGGGCGGCGGTATCCGCATCCGCGCCAAAGTACACGTCCTGACCGCTTTGCTGGACGGCACGGCGCGCCTCGGCACTCCAACCGCTCATGGGACGGCTGACGGCAGGCAGATTTTCATCCCTGCCGCTATAGACGCCGTATACCCCGTCAGGAGCCAAACCGCGCGCAGCGCGGTCCGCATTTACGGCTTTCATATTAAACAGTCCGGAGGCGGGCCCGCCTTTTGCTAACTCCGGCTGCGTCTGTCTGTCAAAGAGCGATATGCCGCCGCCGTCTCCGGACCAGTTACCCTGCCGTGAACGACGTTCAGCATCACTTACCCACACCAAAAGCGTACGAAAAAAACTCATGGAGCGGGTTTCCTGCACACTAAAACCCATCCGCCAAGACACATTGCGCAACAACGGGATGTGTCCCGCCGGTACTATAAATATAATGGAAATCAGAAAAAAAACAAGAGCCAAAAGCAGCCATTTACGCATAGGCCCCGCCGCTTTCTGCTTGGCAGCAGACGCCGCGTCGGCGGGCAGAGGCTGCCGCCCCCGCCACGCCGCTGGCAAATCCGCCGGTACCGATTTGTTTTCTTCCCGTTTCATACCCCTACCTCTGCAGCCGCTTGCGCGGCAAAGCCGCGGTTAATTAATCACCCCGCCCACACGGCCCTGCTGATACTCTCGCTCTAAGCGCTGCTGCTGCAAGGTACGCGTCCATTGCTGATGGCGCTCCTGCCGCTGCTGTGCCACCTGCTGATGTGCTTTTATATACTCCAGCTCCCGTTGCGCCTGCTTCTGCTCGGAATCAAAATGGAGATATAAAATCACCATGCACACAAACCCTACCACGAGCAGCACTTTCATCCACAATGTATTCATTACCTTGTCTATGTCAACCATATAAAACTCCGTTTGTCATGGTTACTTATTTTCCACCTGAGGAGCCTGCGTCTTCGCCGTCTCCGCCCAAATCCAAGGCTCTCCCTGATTCTATGCCGGCCTCCACGCCTTTTTCTACGCCCATTGTCATAGCGCCGGTTGCCAGACCTTGCAACAACCGCTGGCCTGCGCCTTTGGCACCTTCTTTTAAGCCTTGACCAGTCTGTTCGGCCACGGTGCTGGCCATCTTTTCCGTCTGCTGGCTGCCCCAATTGAGGAAGCTGATGCCAATGGCCGCCACCATTAATACGCCCATTACAATACCGGCGATGGCCCAGCCTTGCGTTTCTTTATATTTAGCAATATATTTGGCGCAGTCGGCAATATAAAGCCCGATGGCCGCCAACATGGCCGCCGCCAGCACAATAGCAATGACTTTTCCTATCCATGCATCGGCTTTTACTAAAGCATTAATTGCAAAACCGGCGGCTATTGTTCCCAAAACCAGCAAAATCATATTTTTTATCAAACGAGAACGGTGGCTTTTGCGCTCCTGCTCTGTAGTGTCCACTTCCTCTACCGCAGCCTTCAGCCCTCGTTCGCGGTTACTCAAATCGCTTTCAAATGAAGTATTGGCCGTCCCCTGAAACTCATTCATGGTTTCTCCTTCCACCGTAATACCGCCGGACAAACGTTCTTTTGCCATAAACGGGCTGACGCCTTCGTTGGCGGAGCGGTTTGCATTGGCGGCCACTTTGGAAGAAGCCAAAGCGATGTCGCGCAGGCTTTCGCCCGCTTGAGAATTAATACCCATGCCGGAACGTCCGCCGCGGCTGCTGGCCAAAAATTCGGCCTCTCCGCCCGCCGCGCCGCGGAAATCGGAATTGGAAGAAATCAACGTACTGCCTTTAGGCATGGCGCCGGTCATGGCGTAAGAAGACGACGGGCTTAAACGCGCGGCGGCTTCCGCCGTGGAGCTGCCCTGCCCAGCGGAACGGCTGGAAGATGCGCCAAAACTGCCGCTGCTGCCGGAACCTAAATTACTGCCGGAAGCACGGGCAATAGAAGCCCTTTTCAAACCGCCTTGATCTTCACCCAATTTATTAATTTTGGTACCGCCCGCCTGCTCCGCTGCAGCTTGAGCGGCGGCCGCGCCAACAGCCGCTCCGTCCGGCCCGACTGCACGTCCGGTTAAAGGCTGGCCGTCCGGCCCAAGTTCAACAGCCGCATTAGCGCCCATACCCAGTCCGCTTTCGCCTGCACCCAAAGCGGAACCGCGCACGGAAAAACTGTTCATGGCACCCTCAAACGCGGCCACGTCAGCGTCGCCCGCGTCAAAAATGGATCCCTCTTGCGCGGCCCTTTCTTCCGCCGTGGCAAACTGGGTATTCCCCGCGGAAAAACTCATGGTTGTATCCCCGGGCAGCGTACCACCGGAAGCCAAAATTTCGCTAAAACTGCGTACGCGCGCTTCCTGTGCAGCGGGGGTATTGGTGGCATAATTGTAGACATTCAGCCCCAGCACGCCTACCGCTACAGCAAGACTGGCCGTTTTTCCGGCGCTTAAACTCAGGGCGCCGACACGGCTTTTCAAAAATTTCCACATATTCATAAGGCCTCCTTTTCACCTATAACACGGTTAGGATAAAAGCTGTAACTTATTTTTCTTTTTCTGTTTCTTCTTCATCTTTCTTTTCTTCAAGACCCCAAACGTGACTGCCTTCGTCGCCGTACTCACTCTTAAACATGGAGGTCAACACGCCAAGAAACGTCAAGCTGCTGCTGCCGCGGACAAAAATCTTCTTGGACAATTTTCTGGCGCTGTCCACTATGTTTCCTTGCGTATCCGTGGTAACATAAGGGTGGTCTCCCCACGCCTCTTCAAAAGCATCAATCTTTTTGTCCATGTCTTTCTTAAATTTCCAAATCCACAGGTTGCACAGAACCTGTCCAATACCGCAGCTGGTAGCGACTTTGTTATTATATTTCAACATATCGTCGGCTAATTTTTCGCGGGCGTCCGCATATGTTTCCACGTCGCTTTCTATGTTCCCCATGCCGGCACCCAAAGAGCTGATGGCGTCATCGGAAGAAAAATCAGACGAACTGGCACTGCCCGTCGTCAAAGTATCTCCATCCAGCCGAATGCCTCCGGACAGACGCTCCCCCGACATGAACACACGGGTAGCTTCGTTGGCGGAACGATCTCTGTTCTGGGTAATATCAGCGGATTGTTTTTGCAAAGAGGCCAAATACTCGACCCCCTCTCCTCCCTGCCAACTTAAAGCTTTTCCGAAACTGCTGGTGGATGTGCGTCCGGCGGTAAAACCTTCCATAGCGCCGTCGGCTCCCGCCGCACCGGCCACCGCCGAGCCGCCTAATACACCCGAAGCACTGGCGCCGCCTTGTCCATTAGCGCCCTGCCCCGCCTGCAAAGGAGTGGAGCCCAAATTACTGCCCGCTGCACGGGCCATACCGTCAGCCAAACCGCCTTGGCCGGCTCCCCCTTCAGCACCTTGCGCCGCCAAAGCGGCTTGAGCCGCAGCTTCCGCCACATTGCCTCCTGCAGCGGCTTGACCGGCCGCCAAAGCGGCTTTCTGCTGTTCAGACAGGGAAGCCTGTATGGAGGCTATTTGCTGTTGTATTCCATTCATGCCGCCGGCGGAGAGGTCTACGCCCATTTCATTGGCCGCATTGGCGCCCATACCCAACCCAACGGCAGCGCCGTCCATCTTAAAAGCTTTTATCTCCTGTTCCTGCTGCATAAACGCCGGCGTATTGGCCTCTATTTCCGCCGCTTGCGCCGCATCCTGCTGCATCAGACGCATATCATCGGACATTCTGGCGCGCAGGCCGGATTGCAATTCTCCGCCCGCGCCATAGTTGGCAGACGCATAGCCGCCGCCTCCGGCGCCTGCGACATAAACCACTTCACGGTCATCGGAAGAAGCAAAAACCGTATTCAAATTGGATTCGGACGGAGTACTCATCATCTGCCAGAGGGCAATGCCCGCCACGCCGACCACCGCCGACAATCCCACCGCCTGCATGGCGGAGAGAGACGTTTTTCCTGTTCTGTTCGTTAAAAAATGTATGAGTTTCATAAGACGCTCCTGCTTATTCTATAGATTTTCAATCCGAATTTGCTGCCTTCGGAGGAGATATGCGGAAATGCCTCCCCGCCGGCTTCCGTCAAGAAGTTGTCTTCCCTGAAGTTTCGTCCAACCCAATATAATCTTCGTCATAATAGTCATAATCGTCAAACAGTCTGCCGGACGAACGGTAGCGGTAACTATACGGACCTGTCCCGCCTTGATACATTTGTCTATGGTTTGCTCTAATTACTTTTTTGGCCGCTTTATAACCCATTGGTTCAGTGTTTTTATAGATCCTTTCACTGGCATTGTTAATCCGGCGTGCCTGTCCTTTGGAAAGGTCCGGACTCTGATTTTCTTCAAACTGCCACGTAGATTCCGTAAGCGGTTTGCCGTCGCGGCCCATAAGCGATCGGCCTTCCGAATCCGTAACCGGCACCTCACTGCGCGTGGCGACAAGCGATCCGTCGGATCCTAAAAGCCGATTTTGATTATTTGGGTCAAAAGAGTAACCCATTTCATCCATAAAAGCCTGTGAGGAATAATCTCCGCCCAACACGTCATTTAAGGAATCATTATTCATTTGCCCTTGGCCGACTTCCGCCGCGCCCACTTCATTAAGCTGTCTCTGCCAGTCCGCCGCTTCGTTGGCCCGCGTCGCACGGGCTTGTTCCATAGCGCTCTGGGCTTCTCCCAATCCCCAGCTCAACACTTGTTGCGCGGCCCATTTTGCCAGCTCCATTAACTGTTCCTGCCACCAGCGTTGCTCATCTTCTTCTTTCGCTTTTTCCTCTGATTTTTCCTGCGCTTCTTTCAAGGCATCGTCAAACAAGCCCGGATCTACGCTGCTGACGGGGGCATTGGTGTCCAAATTCAGTCCCTCCGCCTTGGAAAGATCCACCGCGCCGCTGTCGCTTAAAAACGCTTCGCTTCCTTTAATATTGCCGCCCAACATGGCTTTTTTAGCATTGACCAAGCGGTTATCCTTTTGACCGGCGGCCGCACGGCTGCCGACGGCGGATTGGTATAAAGCTTGGCGCGCGTCGCCGCTGCCGCGGTTTTGCTGCGCCTGAAAGACGTCTTTGCCTTTGTCTTGGTTTTTGAAATTGGAAAAATCGCCCGACGGACCAAACGTACCGCTCATATTGGATCCGCTTGCGCCTTTCAGGCTGGCGCTGTTTAAGGAATTTATTTTTGTAGGCGTAACCGACGCGGAAGAACCGCCCCCGTAATAACGCCCGGGAGAGTACGAAGACGATGAAGAAGTATTGTCTTCCGCCGCTGGTTGTTCGGCTGTTTCTGCTGCGGCGGCGTCTTCGGCTTGGCGCGCCTCCTTTTCGGATTTGGTATACAAACCGGCCGCCTGCGTGTTTTGCATATCCGGATATTTGGAAGCCAACAGATATTGTTCCGCTTCGTCGGTAGAAAAAGGCATATTCGCCAAATCGTACCCGCGGGTTTCAAAGGCGGAAAAGTCCTCCCCGTCGCCTCCTCCGACAGCGGCGCCCAACGTCAAAAGCGCCACCAGCCCCACAACGACCACCGCCCCCCATGTATAAGCCTGTTTGCGATCCATTTTGTTTAATTTGGCCCACGTCTTGCCCAAAGCGGCAAACGGCGCAGGCTTTTTGGCCTGCTGGGCGTCTTTGCCGGCGGCTGCACCGGCGGGCTTTTTTTCGTCTTGATTATTTTGCTTACCCGCAAAAACTTTCTTTTTATTAAAAAGGTTCAACATAACGCCACCCCTTACACAGATATAAAAATACACTCTTGCTGACCCGCAGGGCCCGCGGCCTTGCGCTCAAACACAGAGTTTAAGTTTTTGTACACACTGGGTGCTACTATCAGTATAAACGGATAGCAGGTCTTTGTCAAGAGACTTTTTCAAACGGCGTCAATTGCCCGGCCTGACATACGGCAGGACGCGCTCGTTGGGGCCTACATATTTAATGACCTGCAGTTTGCCGCCCGTTTCGCACAAAAAATCAAACCCTTTTATACATGTAACATCGTTGTCGCAAATTTGCAGCTTGTCATAATCGCATAAAAATTTAATGCGCGGCGGATTTGTAGTAACCGTAAGCGTAACGCGCGTCCACGTACCGGCAGTGTTAATATCCAGCTTCACATTGCGCAAACTTAAAAAACGGCGCATGCCAGCATTGTTAAAACCCAAATAATCTTCCACTTTTTTCTGAATATCCTTGGCCAAAAAACGCCTGTCCCAGCGCTGCAGATAATCGCTGACGTGGCTTTGCAACTGATAGCGGCGTGCGGCATAAAAACCCGCGATTTCCATTTTTTGGCTCAGCACCAATAAACCAAAAATTTTAATGATAAACAATATAAAAATGACCAATACCGGAAACAGAAGCACCGTTTCGGTCGTGGCTTGGCCTTTGCGGGAAAGAAATATCTTTGTCATGGGCCCACCTTTACGCTGTATTTGGATATGGGATTGGGCCACACGCAATTATTATTGGAACGGGGGCAGCTTAAAGACACCGTATTGCGCACATAAGGCTGATAACGCTGCGTTACGTCAATATTAAACCGGTTGGCGGGAAGCTTATACTTTTGTTTGAGCGTAATGCCGCGGGCCAGCTGCCGAAGCTTGGAACGGCTCGATCCGTCCAAATACGCAAACTGAAATAACTTCTGGTCGGCAATGTTTGTTGATTTCTTAAAATCAATGGCATACGCGCCGGAAGAACGAGTGGAACCCTGAAAGTCCGCCGTAACATAGAACCTGAGCTGCTTAAAAGGCACTTCAAACGGTTTTGTCGTCAATACAAAACGATCCAGCGTGCGGGCCGCCTCACGGCCGCATTCGGATTTGCGGCAGCTGCGCGTATTTAAGTAATAACTCTGGCGGAACATACGCGAATCTTTGACCGTATCTTTATACACATATTCCTGCGAAGCGTAAATAGATCCCGTACGTATGTAAATAATGGCGTAATTCGTAATAGCTTGCGATCCGAGCTGAGTGGCTCCAAAGAAATAATTATCGGCAATCTCTTTATCCGTTATGACGTACAGACCTCCGTCGTCATCTTCTTCATCAAAAGAATCTTGAGGTTCTTCTTTCATCCAGCCGGCTCTCTTGCCGTTGTAATAGCGGAAACCCCAATCCGTGGACTGCGGCGACGGACGCGGATTGCTGATGGCGCCGTTCGTTCCCAAGTCATAATTAGGCCCTATAGACGGAAAAGCCCCCGCCTTATAAAAAACGTCAAAAACGGTATATGGCTTCGTATCCTCGGCGGTTTCTTTGGCGCGCAAACGATTCTGCATCGTAACCATGACGCGGTAAGGTAATGGGCCGTTTACCTGTGCGACGGCGTTTAGAAAACCGCTGGCGGAAGACATCTGGGAATAGGCGCCGTTGTCCAGTGCGAATTGTTCGCGCACTTTGCTCATGGACAGTTTGGAGGTCTCAAACAACAGATAAATAAGCAGCATGAAAATAGGCGCAAGCATAACCGCGGGCAGCAATACCTGCGCCCGACGGCTGCAAACCGTATTTTTGATCATGCTCTTCAGATTCATATTTATCTGGTCAAAAGCTGGCCCACAAACATAAAAAACCAGCGTACAATATCCGTATGAAACGCGGTAATAAAAGCAGACAATATGACCATAATGCTGCCAAGCATCAGCACGTACTCTATAGATGCCTGACCGCGCCGGTCCGACCGACGGCCGTAAAATGCTTTTATCCGCCGCATATCAATTATTCTTCATCTTCAAATTTTGTGCCTTCCGAAGATATAAGCCCTTTTTCTATGGCTTTGACCACCGCTTCGGTGCGGCTGCTGACGCCCAATTTATGGAATGCGCTGTTAAGATGATTTTTAATCGTCTTTACACTGCAGCCCAATTGCTTGGCCAACTCTTTATTGCTCAAGCCTTTTCCCAGCAAATCCATTACTTTAATCTCCGTTTTGGTCAGTGTGGCTTGGCTGGGCATGCCACCCTCTCCCATGCGGCGCAGCCCGTGCAGAAGCTTGCCCATCAACTGCTGGGGAATCATAAGCCCTTCCGCGGTAAACGTTTTAATGGAATTGACCAGTTCCGCAGCCGGCAGCATCTTGGACAAATAACCGTTGGCGCCCGCCTGTATGGCGTCCAGCACATGGGCTTCGTCTTCAAAAGAAGAAAGCATCAGCACATTCACTTCAGGCACGGCGGCGCGGATTTGCCTCGTGGCGGAAATGCCATCCAGTTTCGGCAATTTAATATCCATCAGCACCACATCGGGCTTGAGCTTCTTGGCCAAGGCAACGGCTTGCGGGCCGTCAGCGGCCTCCCCGACGACTTCAATCCATTTCTCCGAGCTGAGCACGTCGCGGATTCCCTCGCGGAAAAGCGTTTGGTCGTCGGCTATAAGCACTTTAACTTTTTTCTTTTTATTCATGTTCGCTCCATCGTGTATAAAATTAACTGCCGCTTACCGGCAAAGTAAAGTTGAAAGAGGCCCCTTGTCCAAGCCCTTGGCTCTGCGCCCATATGCGCCCGCCGTGATTGGTAATAATGTCCTTGGCGATGGACAAGCCCAATCCCAAACGTCCCACGCGGCTTTTATCCCCCACCTGCGTGAAACTGGTAAACAGAGAGGGAGCCTGCTCTGGATCAATGCCGTCTCCGGAATCCGTTACCGACACTTTAGCATTTTTTTCATCCAATTTGCTCACCGTTACATCAATACGGCCGTTATCGGGCGTATGACGCACGGCATTTTCCAAAATATTGGAAATAACCTGCCGTATGCGTTTCTCGTCGGCAAATACGGGTATTTCGCCCACGCTTTGAAAGGTAACGGCAATACCGCGCTTGGCGGCTTTGTCCTTGAAAATTTCCGCCGTTTTTTTGAGGCTGGCCGTCAGCTCAAAGTTGGCTTTTTCAATGCGGAGTTTTCCTTTTTCTATGGCGGCCCAATCCACCAAATCTTTTATCAAATGTTCAATTTGCCCGATACTCTCATCCATATAAGACATTTTTTTTGTTTGGTCCGCATCCGGCGTCATCTTTTTTTTCAACATGTCAAAACTCATTTTCAGCGTCATCAGCGAATTGGACAAGTCATGCGACACGATGGAGAAGAATTTTGATTTCATGTTGTTTAATCGGTCCAAATCCGCATTGCGCAGTTTCAGCTGGGCCAACAACTCTTTATTGCTTTGTTCCAAAAAGTATTTGTCCAAAGCGCGGTTAATGGTGCGTTTCAGATAATCAAAATCCACCGGCTTAATTAAAAAGTCATATACGGACTCTTTCATTGCTTCCATAATGGAATTGAGCGACGCATAGGCCGTTATCATCAGGATTTGGCTGTCTTGGTTAAAAGCGCGTATTTTGCGGATTAAATCCAACCCCGTCTCGTCAGGCAAATTGTAATCCATCAAAATAACGTTAAAAAACTCCGTAGCGGCCAAGTCCAAGCACTCCTTGCCCGTACCGGCCTGATAGACTTTATAGCCTTCTATTTCCAATAAATCGGCCAGCGTCTCCCGCAAATTATTGTCATCGTCCACCACTAAAATTTTTACTTGTTTATCCATATTTTGTATCTCCGCTTTTACGGTAAATCCGCAAATAAATGCCAAAAACGGTCCCTTTCCCTTCTTCACTGTGTATAAAAATCTTGCCTTTATGCCTCGCAATGGCTTTGCCCACCACGGCCAGCCCTAACCCCGTTCCGCGGGCTTTGGTAGTGAAGAAAGGCGAAAAGATTTTATCTTTCAAATCCGGAGAAATGCCCGGACCTTCGTCGCGCACATAAATACCCACCGCCCGCCGGCCCACTTTGCTCATCAGCGCAACCGTTCCTTTTCCCTGCATGGCTTCACAGGCGTTGGAAATAATGTTGCGAAGCGCTTGCTTCATTTCTTCGGTATCTATTTTCAGACGCGCGCTTTCCGGATCCAGCTCCTCCTTGATGTGAATATCGCACGGAGCGGGAAAGGAAAGCACTATTTCATGCAAATAACTGTTCAAATCTATGACACTCAATATCATATCGCGGCTGCGCGCAAAACCAAGCACTTCGCTGATGATGCCGTTGGCCTGTTTGATTTCCGACTCAATAATGGAAAACTGTTTAATGAGTTTGGGATTGGAAGGAGGCTCTATGGTTTTAATCAAACGAGTCGCATTGCTGATGACGGCCAGCGGATTGCGTATTTCATGACTGATAATGGATGCCATCTGCCCTATAGCCGCCAAACGTTCCGATTTGACCAGCTCGTCCGTAGCCGTTTTCAGCTCCGCCGTGCGTTGCTGCACCCGCTGTTCCAAATCGCTGTTCATGGCGGAAAGCTCTTTTTGTGCGTTCAACAGAGCGTTCTTGCGTTCTCTAAGCACTACCGCCATGTGCATAAATACACGGGCCAATTGTCCAACCTCATTGCTCGGAATAATCAAATCTTGCTCACTGGGCATATAATCGTCGTCTTTTTCCAGCTTTACGGCCGCCTCCTGCAAGCGCTGCACAGGCCGGACAATGGGAATAATAACCAAATAGGCCACCAACACCACAAAAGTCGCCATCACCAATAAGATGGCCGTAACGTCCCAGATGGAGTGGAAAGTGCTCTCCAAAAAAAGTTTATGAATAATATCTGCCGGCTGACTGAGATACACCGTCCAATTAAGCACCGGCACTTGCGCGCGGCTTACCAACAGAGATTCCCCATTTTCCGTTTTAATCCTCCCGCCCGTGCGCCCGTCCAACTCCGGCCCCCAGCGGCGCACTTCATAGCGGAGCGGTTCGTCGGCTTTCAAGGCCAACCCGCCTTCCGCGCCGGAATAAGAAATCAATGTCCCGTCTACGCTGACCACCACCGCAAACATATCCGGCGGATATATCTTTTCCAAAGCGGCGCCCAAACTGTTCAAATCCATTTCCGCCACCAAAACGCCAATCACTTCTTCATCCGTACGGTGTTCGCGAAGCGGAAAAGCCATCATGGCATAAAGATGTTTGTTGTCCCTGTTAATAGATCCCACATATTCTTGCCCATTGTCCACGCATGTGCGCAAAATGATCCCCAGTTCCGGAGCATAACTGAAGCGGCTGCTGTCATCACTGGAATAAAAAAGCAAACGTCCGTTGGGATTCAATACGGAAATATGCGTAATTTCTGGATTTTTTTCGCGCAGATAATCAATGTCTTCTTTATTGATAAAAGGATGGCCGCCGAAATCGGTATGCAAATCGGTAAAAACAGAAAAAAACTGCGCTTTCCGGCTTACTTCTTCCGAGAGTAAATTTGATATTTGGGATACCACCGTGCGCTGCCGGTCAAGCATTTCGTTTTGCAATACGCGGCTGTCCACGCGCAGCACATGCCAGCCGATAAGAAGCACCGGCACCACTGAGACAATGCTTAAAGCAACAATTGCTTTTAAAAACAAACTTCCCGATTTATGTTGCACGCTGGTCCCTGTCCAAAAAAGTACTGCTCTTTCCAAAAAAGGGGGGCCGGAAATTCCAAGCCCCCTCCGGTATTTTCAAAACAACGTCTCTTAGCAGCTGCCCGCAGGAGCCGCCGGCGCCGCACCGCCTTGTTGGGGGCGGGGATTAAAAAATTCCAATCCGGGTTTCTGGGATACGCCGCCAAAATCCAACACTTCTTTTCCTTCCCACAAGAATGTCGGAGAAGCATTAACGCCGTATTGTTGCCCGTACTCCGCTTCCGCTTTCAACAATTCCACGCCTTCGGTATCAAATTTTTTCATGATTTTTTTGGAATTGATACCGGCTTCTTCCATGGCTTTGTCCCAGCGGCTGGAAGAAATATTTTTATTGCGAATTTCTATGTATTTCCAGAATTTTTTAGGATAGTATTTAGCAATCAGCAACTGGCGGATGTTTTCTTCCCATTCGGCAGCGCCGTGCAGGCTCTGGAATCCGTTTTCGGGATTATAGCTCACCACATAGCGCAAATTGATTTGCACGTTCTCCGGCAATTTGCCTTCTTTTACCGCATTGACAATCATGTTTTCCGCCATCACGCCAAAAGGGCACTGCGACATTACAAAGACTTCCAACACCCCGGGTTTGGCTTCTTTCTCGCGATATACGCCGGTACGGGTCAAATGAGGGAAAATCAAATAATCATCATTCTCCAGCACATAACCCGCCGTAATTTGCTGTTCCAATTTGGTACGCAGTTCGGGGGTTTTCTTAATCAAATACAAAGGCAAAAAACTATAATCCAAATTGGCCAATTTGGGGTCTTGCTGGGCTTGTTCATAGGTCATCGCCGTAACTTGGGGTTCCCCTCCCAAGAAATTGGACAAACCCGCTGCTATTTGAGGATTTTGCTTGCCGGCGGCATAATCTGCCGATTCTACTACGACAAATTCAATCGTAGGTTTCTTTTCTTCTTTTTTTGTGGTTTTAGCCGCCTGTTTAGCCGCCGCAAAAGCAGACGAAGCCAGCAAACAGACTGCCGCGAAAAGGACTAATTTTTTCATTTCTGACTCTCTCCCATTTACTAGATTTATTCTTTATCTTCCAGCTCCACACAAACCCCGCGGATACCTATGCCGCAAAGAATATTGTAAGCCAGTAAAAAGAAAACGGTAAACACCAAGAACAGCAAGGTGGAAATAATAGCCGACATAAGCATATTCATCAAAAAAGACAAATTAAACGTTACGTCGGGGCTGAACATATTGACGATGCCTCCGATAAACATTACCACAAAAACGGCCACCGGAAACACGGAAAAAATCACGTTTAATATACCGATTCTTTTAATTTCTACTTTCATTATAATCTCCCGCGGGGCAAACCCCTCTATTCATTATAAAGATTTTTCAGGCTCCAAAACAAGTATCATGCGGTTTTTGCCGGCGTCGTCAGGCAATTGTACGGCTTTCACCGTACATTTTACGTTTCCGCTAAGCACGCTGCCGCGCAAGACTTTGCCGGGGTTTTCCAAGGCTTCTCCAACCACTTGGATAATGCTTTGCTGACGGCCGTCAAAAATATCCAACAAATGCACGGCCCCTTTCTTCTTTACATTCATTTGGAAATTGGTGTACAAAATATTATTGTTTTCATCAATCACCAGCGCGCGCGTGCCATGCGGCACCATGACGGCCAAAATAGTTTTCCACCATTTCTGTTCCTTTTCAACGGACATGATTTCTACATTTTCCAGTCCTTTAATGTCTTCTTTCAGACGCCCCAGCAGCGCGGTAATGGAAACGGCCACATCGCCTATTTCGTCGGTTCTGGGCGCATAAGGCAACTCTAAGCGGTTTAAGGAAACCGCGTCCACTCCGTCTTTTAATCCTTCCAACGGACGAATAATTTTCAGCAACAGGAACAAATAGAGTACGCCGCCAATCAGCAAAATCATGATAATAACGCCCACCGCATAGCGCAACATGGCTTGGCGGATAAGCGCTTTGGCTTCCTGACGGGATACGGTAATATTGACCACGCCGGCCACCGTATCTTTGGCCAAGACGGGAATAGCCATATCATAATAATTGCCGTCGTCAAACATAACGGCTTTAGGCATTCGGTCGCGTATCGCCATCAAAACTGCAGGCGTATCAAATACAACCTGATTATTGTAATCAGAATAGGACATGCGCAAAAACTGAGTGTCTTCATGCCAGCGGATGGAGCCGTCATCATTCAAATATACGAGATTTTGTATACGCGTGTCATTGCGTTTCCACGCTTTCATCACTTCCGCTTCGGGGAAAGTGGCGTCGCTGCGCGGACGGGACGAAAGGCTGGACACCAAAAGCGGCGCACGGAAACGCACCATCTCCACCATTTCGTTTTGCAATTTCTTGTCAAATACGAACTTGAACATGTTATAGTAAAATAATCCGCCTACGACCGCCGCATACAGCGACACCAGCACAAACCACAAAGTCCACTTAGATGTCAGTTTCATAATTCTCTCCGCTTATCGGATACCGGTCAATTCTTCCACTTTGCGCAAGCCCATATCTGCATCGGTATTGCCCGGATCCAACTGTTTTGCCACAATCCACGCTTCTCTGGCGCGCTCATAATCGTCTTGGTTAAACGCGTCCAACCCCTCAATATATTTCTGACGGGAAGCGGCGCTGGCCTCGGCAGATACGCGGGTGGCGCCGCCGCCAATACCCTGTGTTACCGTATTTCCATCCGGTCCCAATACAGCCCCGCTGCCTGCCGGCTGAGGCGCTAAAGGCGTCAGGCTGTCGCCTTCTTCTACGGTAACCGTTTCAACCGGTTCATCCATGACGGGGGGTTCTTCCACCTTCGGAGGTTCCGCCGCTTTTTCAGCGGCGCGGCGCGCAGCTTCCTGTTTGCGGCGCAAAGCTTCTTCTTTGGCATTGCGGGCCTGTTTGATCAAACGATCCATATGAGCCGCATCGGCCCCCCACTTCTTGGCGTTTGTCCAATAGCTGATGGCAGAATCGTATTTAGCCACCCTAAAAGAATTATTGCCCGCAGTGAAATAGCTCTGTGCGATTTCTTCTTTCAGCTGACTCATGTATTTTTGTACGCGCGTATCCCCCGGCTGTATTTTGGTAATGCGCTCAAATACGGCGTAAGATTCCGTAAAACGGCCTTGATTGTAATACGCCATGGCTTCTTCCATAGCTTCTTTGACCTGTTGTTTGCGCAACAAATTCTCCGTCTGGGCGATTTTATTAACCAACGTGGGGTCGTCTTTGCGGATAAGCAAGGCGTTATACCAGTTATCCAAAGCGCGCTGGTAATCCTGCTCATCATAAGCCACATTCCCGCGGCGACTGTATTCTTGGGCTATATCCCCGTCGATGCGTTTTTTCCAAGCCAAAGCCTTGGAGTTGTGAGGCTGTATGGTTAAAATTTCATCCAATTTTTCGTTGGCTTCCACCAAACGGCCCGAATCATACATGCGGCTGGCTTCTTGGAATTTGGCTTCAATCACTTCCGCTTCCGACGTCGTTCCGTAAGCTCCCATATGACTGGCCTGTTTGGCCAACGTAGAAGCTTGCGTAAAATTGGGATCTATGCTCAAAATAGTTTGCGCCATTTCCTGTGCGCGCTGATAATCTCCCCGCCGGTACAGCGTATAAGCGTTCTCGTATATTTGGCGCAACAGATAATTTTGTATACGCTGTTTTTCCAGCTGTACGGTGGAAAGATATTGCTTTTTTTCCTCCACGTCATTAAGCGTACCCAGCGTAATTTTGTTCAAATCCAACATCATGCCGGCTTCTTTGCCGTGCTGACGGATCGGATTTGGCTGGCGCAAAGGCGCGGCCGTTGCGGCGACGGCAAATAAAACGGCTCCAAACAGCAAAAGATGTTTTTTCATAAATTTTATCCTCTTAAAAACTCAGTCCCTGCGACAATAAGCCTTTAATCATAGGCGACAAAATTAAAATAAAAATCGTCGGGAAAATAAACAAAAACAGCGGAAATAACATTTTAGTGGAAGCCTGCGCGGCCAGCTTCTCGGCGCGAGACATGCGGCGGCTGCGCAAATCCGAAGAAAAGTTCCTCAACAAATCCACCAAGCTCGTACCCAGCTCGTCCGACTGAATAATCAAACTGACCAAAGAACGCACTTCATTGACGTCCGTACGGTTGGCGAAACGCTCCAAAGCCTCGCGGCGGGAATAGCCCAGTTTGATTTCATTAAGCGTTTTTTCCAATTCTTCTTCCAAAACCGTTTTCTTTTTCGCAATATTGATAATTCTTTCAAAAGCGGTCAAATAGTCCAAACCGGACTCAATAATCAAAGCCGCCAAGTCTACCGTCGTGGAAAAGTTGCCCAGAATTTCGGCCTGTCTTTTTTGAATGCGGCTTCTTAAAACAATATCCGGCAAATAAAACCCCAGCGGCACAAACAAAATACCCCAAATTGTTTGAAACATGATCATCATCGCCAGCGGAACGACGACAGCCAAAATGACTTTATAATACAGAATGTCCACCGGCTGGGGCTGATCCGGACTGCCCAGCTGCATGTGCATTTGTTCCAATGGTTTTTCCAGATGGAATGTATGCAGGCAAAACACCGCTATGCGGTCCAGAAATTTGGTTTCAGGCTGCAAACGCGCAAAACTGGACGAAGACTTAAAACGTTGGGCGGCAACGTCCACAATTTCTTCTTTTTCTTGTTTGGGCGTCAGCAGAGCAAACACGGCCGCAAACAAACAAAATGCGCCTATCGCCAAAATCAAATTTAACATTAGAGAAAACATGACGCCGTTCATAGAATTACACCTTGACCTCTCCGAGTTTTTGGATCAAAGCCATACCGATCATAATCCAGACAAAACAGCCGAACAATACAAAAATACCCACCGGAGTCGTATAAAAAGAAATCATTTCATCGGGTCGGAACATGAACATAACGCCCAACATAATAACCGGCATAATGCCCACCACCAAAGCCTGTATTTTCTGCTGCGCCGTCATAGCGTCCAGCTTTTCTTCCAGTTTGCTTTCTTCGCGGATATTTTCCACCAAACGCGAAAATATGACCGTCAAATTACCGCCCACCTGTCTTTGAATGATAATGGCTTTAATGGTGTACGACAGCATGCGGCTTTCCACACGGTCATCCAATCCCTCCAGCGCTTTTTCAAACGGAGTACCCAACTGGTAATTTTTAATCACCAAGCCAAATTCATCCGCAATAGGCGGCTGCATATCATGCGATACCAATTCAAACCCTTGCACGATATCCATGCCGGAACGCAAAGAGTTGGACAATAAAATCAAAGAATCCATCAGCTGGGAATTAATTTTGCGGCCGCGGCTTTTTTTCAGGTGATCCAACACAATGGGAGGAATGCGTACCGACACCACCGTTCCGAAACCTGTGACCAGCAGGAACATAAACACGCCCAGAAATCCGCCCATGGAAACAGCCATGAACAAACCCAAAAGCGCAAAAACTCCCACCGTGCCGAACACAATATAACGTACGTCAATGGTCAAAAACTGCCGGTTGAAAGCCTCGGCCCAAGCCATGCTTCTTTCACGGTAATTGTCCCAAGCGACCTGTAATTCTTCTTTTTTGTTTTCCAACAGCAAATATACGGCAAACCCCGCCAGCAAAGCGCCAAACACCAACATCAGGAAATTAAACATTTCTTCTCCCGGAGTTGTCTGATAAATCTTTGCATCGGGTTTGGTCAGAGGAATAGGCTCGGAACGGAATTCGCTCCACAGCTGGTTGGCCAAGGTAACCACCGCCATGACGGATTTCCGGTACTTGTCTTCTTTTTCCGCGGCGGGGCTGGTAAAAGATTCTACCGTGCTGTAAAACTCACGGTTCATAAATTCCAAAGTGGCCAGCATGGCGCGCGCACGGCCGCCCATGCTGTCTTTCATATTATATATTTGCTGTCCGCGGACCAGTTCTTTATTGAGACGGTCCAAATTGGCCACTAAATTAATACGGTTGCCCACATAGCCGCGGGAAAGCTGCTCCAAAACAACGGGCCGGCTGGGATCCAGCGCGGCGTTTGCACGGTCCAAATAAGCATAAATATTAGCAAAGGTGCGGTACCACAGCGTCGCTTCGCTCAACGTGCCTTCCCCTTGGATATACACCACCTTGAACGCTTCCATGCGCTTAAGTTCTTCGGCAAACCAGCTGGGCATGGTAACTTCTTTGCCTTGCAGAGCCGCTCCGCACGAAGCGGGATAAACGTATTTTTGCTGCTCGGCGCTTTTGCTTACGTCAAAGAAATTGCCTAGTACATACATCTTGAACTGGGCGCATTCAATTTTCATCTTGTCCTGATCGTTCAGCGCGCGCGCTTGCGCCGGCTGCGCCAAACCGGCAGCCAACAGTATCGTTAACGAAGCAAGCAAAAATATTTTTTTCATAAAGTTTCCCGTATTACTGCGGTTTGGTCGCCGCAAGCAACGCCGGTGGCAATGAAGACAAATCCGGCTCCCCATTTTCTTTTAATTTCACCGCGTCTTTTGTAAACACTTCTTCAGGCACTGGCACGCCTTTCGCCTGAAACTCGCGGTAAAACGTGGGCAAATTACCCGTCGGCGCAAAAAATCCCTGTACTTTGCCGTTTTCGTCTACACCCGTCTGCACATAACGGAACAGGTCCGTAGATTGGATTTCTCCGTCTTTTTGCCCGTGCATTTCCGTAATGTATGTAACCTTTCTGGATCCGTCGGAAAAGCGGGAGAGCTGTACGATCATGTTAACGGCAGAGGCTATCATCTCACGTATAGCAAAAATGGGCAAATCGGCGCTGGCCTGCATGCACATGGCTTCCAAACGGGATACTCCGTCGCGCGGCGTATTGGCGTGAATGGTGGTCAGAGATCCCTCATGGCCGGTATTCATGGCCTGCAACATGTCCAAAGCTTCGCCGCCGCGGCATTCCCCTACCACAATTCGGTCCGGACGCATACGCAAACAGTTCCTGACCAAATCCTGAATGGATATTTGCCCTTTTCCTTCCACGTTGGGAGGACGGCTTTCCAAAGAAACCCAGTGAGGCTGCTGTAAACGCAATTCCGCCGTATCTTCCACGGTAATGATACGTTCATCGTTGGCAATATAACCGGACAAAGCGTTTAAGAATGTGGTTTTACCTGTACCGGTACCGCCGCACACGATAATATTTTTACGAATGCGTACACATTTTTCCAAAAACTCCATACATTCGGGACTGATGGTGCCGAAGCGGAAATAATCGGCCGGTCCGAACGGTTTCTGCGAGAAACGGCGTATAGTCAGCGTCGGGCCGGACACGGCCAGCGGCGCAATAATGGCGTTTACGCGGGAGCCGTCTTTCAAACGCGCGTCCACCAACGGAACAGACTCGTCAATACGGCGGCCGAGCGGAGACACGATACGTTTGATAACCTGCACCACCTGCTCATTATTTCTAAATTTATACTTGGTCAAGGTCAATTTACCTTTCTGCTCAATAAAAATTTTATCAAAGGCATTGACCATGATTTCGGTAACGCTGGGATCGCGCATTAAGGTTTCCAAAGGCCCCAAGCCCAAAATTTCATCCAGCAGCTCCGAGGCAAAACGCGTACGCTGATCTCGGGAGAACTGCAAGTTCGGCTGTTTTTGCAAAATATCGTCTACAATGGCGGCCACGCGTTTGCGCGTCTGCGCACTGGCGGTGCTTTCATCGCTGATGACAATGCGTTCTATTTCCAGCGTGCGCACAACGTCCTTATGCACTTTTTGCTTCAAATCGTCCCAGAAAGAGAGCTTCGTTTTTCCGCCTTCGGCTTCTTCCTCCACCGCGACATGGCTCTCCGCCGCCGCGCCGGCGGCTCCGCCCGCAAAAATGGGGTTCCAAATTTCTTTGGCCGCCTGCGTAAACTCTTCATCGGATACGGACGCCGTCCAATCTTTCGGGGCGGGGGCCAAATCCCGTATACGGGCCAATACCAGCCTCAAGCCTTTTATCCATTCGGATTGGGGATTGGTAATAATTTCCACTTCCTTTCGGTTGGAAGCGGACATAATCCCCTCGTCCCACGGCAAAAATACATCTATATCACGCCCCAGCGAGTTGTAAAACCGTTCCACTTCTTCATAAGGAATGGAGCCGGGCATGTCATATTGGTTGCAAATAACGCTGACGCGCTCCACCGGATAATGTTGTTCTTTATAATCGTTAAACAGCTGCACGGTGGAATTGAGATGCGTACGCGTGGCGTTGGAGACCCAAAAAATCTTATCGGCAATGTCAAAAGCAAATGCCTGCATGGGAAAAGAGGAATCAACATCCAGAAAAATATCAAAAGTCTGAGAAAGCCGCGACAAAATGGGAATTAAAATTTTCGGACTGATGGAAGCCACCTGCGCACGGCTGTTGCCCAAAGGCAATACGCCCACCCCCCACTGGGACATGGACACTTTTCCGCGCAACAATCCCCCCACCACGGCGATATTGGCATTGCCGAGCGTGCGCAAAATATCCGCCACGCTGACCGGCTTTTTAATATCCAAATAAAAGCTGTGTTCCTGACGCGCCAGCGGATCCAGCGGCACAATAAGCACCGGCCGTTTCTGTATACCCGCCCAGCCTAAAGCCAAGTTCAGCGTCAAGGTCGTTTTTCCGGCGCCTTCCTTAGGGCTGCTCAGCGCGATAATTTTCGCTTCGTTTTTTTGCGGTTCAATTTCTGGCATAAAATATAATTATTCCACCACTTCTACGGTAATAAACAGAAAGAGCGAGCGTTGCTCCTCAGTAACGTCTTTAAACTTAAACAAAAGACCAATCAACGGAATATGCCCCAAAATGGGTACGCGCGTCTCACTGACGTTGCGCGAACTGCTCTTCAATCCGCCAATAACCAGCGTTTCGCCGCTGTTCAGCTCCACATGCGTTTCCACATCGCGGTTGGTGAAAGAAGGAGCCGTAGACGTACCCACGGACACCGTACGGGAATAGTCCACCGAGGATACGGAAAGCTGTACCTGCAAATCAATAATATTTCCTCTTTCGGGAATAATTGTAGGCAATACGTTAAGCAGAATACCGTATTCTTCCAGCTGGGAGCCGACGCCTTGATTGTTTACCACCGGTATAGGCACTTTACCCCCGACGGTAATTTTGGCGGCGTTGCCGGAAGCCGTAACGATTTTAGGGTTGGACAGCACCTGTGCGCGGCCTTCCGTTTCGGATAAACGCAAACGTGTAATTACCGCGGTTTGGCGTTCAAAATCCCCCAAAGACAATATGCCCGGGATTTCCGCTTCTTGGAAATCAAAAATTTGGTTCCACTCAAAGCCTTTGGCGGAAGAGAGCGTACCGCTGATTTCCACTACATCGGCGCTGACGGCCACCAGCCTCGTCTTTTTGGCCAGCGCGGCCGGCGCGGCTAATGCAAACAATAAAACAATCAATGTGATTTTAGAAGTAAATTTCATATATGTTTCAATCCTGTTTTATTGGAATAATTTATCAAAAGTGGCGATTTCCATGACGTAACTCGTTACGTCCCCGGGCGAGCGTAAAATGACTTGTATTTCGCTGCCGTCCTGATTCTGCGCCAAAGCCAAATACTGCGCGTCCCTCGGAGACAAGGCCAAACTCAGCGCGCCCGTATCAGTATACGCATTGGCGTCTTCTTCGTCATTGCGCAAGGCAGCCGCCGTTTGCGCATCCATACCTTGCCCCAAGTCGGACCCGACGCCTAAAACTTTAATGCTTTGCAGCAACGTTACTGTTACTTTTTGGCGCGCGCCGCTTTTCATAATGGCTTCAAAGGTTACCAAAATATCAATATTGTCGTCAGGTTTTATCATGCTGGCCACATTGGTCGGCACGGTAATGACAAAGCCCCTCATCTGCACCGGAATTTTGCTGGAGAGACCCGCCTCGGGAGAAAGCGAGGTTACCGCATATTTGGAAATCTGGTTTCCTTTGGGGATTTGAATGCGCGCAATGGAATTTTCTATACGGGCGAAATCCGCGTCCGTCGTCCATGTAAAAGCATCCTGCTGCACATAAGCGGCGGGAATCTGCACGCGTTTCAAATAGTCGCGGCGAATAAGTTCGCGTTCTTTAATATCACGAATAGGCACAAGGACCGTCTTCATGTTTTTGGCGGCATTGAGTTTTTCAGATTGGCCGTTTACAATCAGCGCATAAACGACAGCGGCCGAAATAGCCAACACCAACGGAAGCATTATTCCTTTTTTCATTGTTTCTCCTTACTGTAATTCCGGCAAATTAAAAACAAAACGGTTTCCGACTTTTTATTACGCCTCGTCGGAGCTGGCGTACACTTTTTCCACGGGCATGCGCGTGGTGGCTTTTATGCGGCGTATCCCGTTTTTTTTCGGTTCGTCAGCCAGCAGCCAGCTGGTGCCCGGAAAAGCCAACTTAATGGGATAGGTAACCGTCACTACCACATCTTCATGCCGATGACGTTTGTACATCGGGTCCGTCCCCGTCGTCTGTACTTTTACACCTACATTAATAAACTGCGCATTGGCGCCAAACACTTTCTGCTTGGCTATATTAATTTTATTTCTCATCGTGCCTGCATTGGCGCGTCCGCTGGGTTTATTGGCGCCCACCAAAGCCCCTATGCGGGCAAATTCATAGGAAGCGTGGTTGGCGATAATCGTGTGATAGGCAATGTTTCCATATTCCAAAATAAAGAATATCATCAACATCAGCACCGGCAGAATGAGCATCAATTCCACCGTTACCTGCCCCTCACGCTTCCTACGAAAGAGTTTCATATCCTTAGTTGCTGGAATTGATGCCGCCAACAATTTTGTTCTTAATATTGTCAAACAATTCCGGCATCATATTTTTTACCAGCATCCCTACCAACAGGGCGATACCCACCACCACGCCGAGCATGATGATGTACTCAATGGTGTTCTGGCCTTCTTTCTTTCTTACGCAGTTAAACGCGGCTGCTTTCAGCGCGTCCAACTTATTTTGCATGGCAATAATAAACTTCATGGATTCCTCCTGATTTTTATAAAACTAATTGCTTACATCGTACGTCGTTAAAATGAGTTCAGCCCCTTGGTCAAACTGCTGAGGGACCAGGTTGGAGTACAAAGCGTAAAACGCCAGAAACGCCCCAAACAGAAAACCCGCCGTCAGCACGTATTCTATAGCGGTTTGGCCTTTGCGGCCACACAAACTTTTTACCGCCGCTTTGCACTTGTCTTTCATACAACCTCCCAAAACTTACGCCGCGGACAATGTCTTAAAATTGTATGCCCACCGTAAGCTGCTGAGAAGTACCCAAAGCTCCAAACGGCGTAACGGCGTAATCTATACGCGCGCCATAGCCGAACAGTTCGGAGCTGTAAATACCAAAACCGAACGAAATCTTAGAAGTGGAGTCCAAGCCGAGGCTTTTCAAGTTTTCGCTTTCGCTGTAGCCGGTGCTTTCGCGGTCATAGTAGCCGACACGCAAGTCAAAGCGGGCCACTTGCAGCAAATCTTCGGGAATATGAATTTCCAGCCCTATGCCCAGACGCCCTTCGTCATCTACGTATTTCATGTATTCGCCGGACACCGTCCAGTATTTGGTGTTAATGTCCGCGCCCAAACGCCAGCCGCGGGGCATTTCGTCTTTGTCGCCGATGTTGACAATGGCGCCGCCCAACCCCAGCCATTTCCACGGGCGGGCTTTGGCGCCTACGTCAAACCCCACATTCGTGTAGCGGTAGGTATCCAATTTTTCATTAATATATTTGGCCGTCGCGCCGATTTGCAGGCCTTGATTAAAAAATCCGCGCGCCAAAGACAGGCTGCCCACAAAGTTCTGCACGGGCTTATCCACCACGGGCTGCATATTGCCGCGTTCGTCACGGTAATCAAAGCCGTCCATATCCATGTAATTAAGCGTTACGCCGATAATGGTTTTGCCCATGGGCTGCAAATACACCAGCGTGCGGGACTTATATCCCTGCAGGTAATCCTGATAACCCAGCTGTATTTCTTTGGTCGTGGCCGAAGCCGCACCGGCGGGGTTCCAGAACAAAGCTTCCGGACCGTCCGCAATAGACACAAACGCATTGCCTAAAGCCTGTGCGCGCGGAGAGCCTGCGTCAATTTTCAAGAACGCACTGGCGCTCGTGCCGGCGTCGGCGTCAATGGCATGCGCACTGGGGGCCGCCAAAGCCAAGACTAAACAAGCAAACAGAAATGTATTTTTTATATTCATAAATTTCTAATTTACCTAGGAATCAAGATTTTTAACACTTTTTGGCAGTGTTGTCTGCCGTTGGCAGCGCGGAAATCCACCAAACCGAAATACACGCCGCGGGCCACTTTCTTGCCGTGCTGGTTGGTACGGTCCCAGAAGCAGCGCAGAGCCGCATTGCGCACGGTAGGCATGGCGCCGGTATAAGGAGTATTACTGACGGTATTGTCCGGCTGCAAATCTATAGAGCCGCCCATATTGACGGTCATATTGTTGGCGTCCACACAGGTATATCCGCCCTCGCGCACCAAATCTCCGGCCAAGTTATAGAGCTTAAAGGACATTTTGCCGGGGACGGGCAGCTTGGTAATTTCCATAGTGCCGGTGGGCGTCTTGAACGGATTGGGGTAGAAGAATACGGTCTTTTCCCAATCTTCGCAGACAAATTCCCCGTCTCCTACGGCCACGGTGGCGCGGTGCAGGTTGGTATACTGATAAGTGTCGGCCACTTTCTGTATGCTCCAGTCTTGCGAGTTGGTGGACGTATCGTCGCTGTTTAAGATTTCGCCCGTTACGCTGTCAATATCTGCCGAGTTCAGGGCCGTAACGAAACGGAACGGATAAGTCCCATCCGGCACGTCCTGCTGGGCATAGTCGGTGCCGTCCCAGATTTCTTCAATCAGGGTCGTGGCGGGGCGTATACCCACTATGGCGCGCACCAGCACGTCGTGAATATCGGTTACTTCTTTGCCGGTAGCAGGATCGCGCAGGGTGCCTTTTTGATAATCGTATATCGTGGTACCCGGCTTAAAGATTTGTATGGCCACTTTCATCGGCACGGAAATCTGATACGACACTTTCATATTGCTTCCGCGCGCATTAAGGGCATAAGCTTCCACTTCCGGCAAGTCATACACTTTGAGCAAGTCCACGTTTTGCGTGAATTGCTTGACTGTGGGCTGATATAAGCCCTCATCGGGGTAGTTCTTGGCGGTCAGGCGGAATTCATAATTACCGTTGCGCACATAATAGCCATTATTGTCGGTGCCGTCCCAGTAAATTTTGCGGATGACGTTGGGATCAAAGTTAGGCGTATTGACAATGGTCATCGTGCTTAAGTATTTGCACACGTCTCCGGCGCGAGCCAAAGCGACGTTGGGATCGCCCGGCACCACGGGTACGTCATTGGCGGTACAAAGGCCGTCTTCCAGCGCGACCACGGCCACCTCCACCGTAGCGGCGCGGGAAATGGCAAAATTGATTTCATACGGCGGCACAAACACCGGTCCGGACGACGTATTAAACAACTGGGGCGCGTTGGGATACACATTGACGGAGCCGTCCAAGAAATACACCGGACCGCGCGTAACATTGATGCGGTAGGTGGGTTTGTCCGTGGCATACAGCCCCGTCTGGCGGATGATTTCATCGTCGGCGCGGAACGGCTGGGCCGTGCTGTTGTCATAGTACAGGCTGACGCCTTCTTCGGTCTGCGCGGAAATATAGAACGGATAGGTACCGTCCGGTATCATTTCGTAGGGGCAGGCCGTCAGACTGGTCTGATTGGCGCAGGCCTGCACGGCCTCCACCGTGTTTTTACCTCCGTCCAGCACGGATACGGGGGTGGGGTTATAGAAATACTGCGCGTCCCACTCTTCGGTCTGTACGACGCCGTCTCCGGCGCGCAGCGCCGAGCGGTTAAATGTTTTCACCGGCTGCAGGCGCACGTCCAGCGTCTGGCTGGCTCCTTCGGTATAATTATACTTCGCCGCTTCCGGGTTGGCCGGATAATTGGTAAATGTGGTATCGTTGACGTAGATACACTGCGGATTGGTGGATGGATCCACATACCCGTCGGCGTGAAAGTGGGCCGCATCGGTCTGGCGGTCGCAAATACGCGGCGGCCAGGACGTAATGGGCACGGTATAGAGCAACACTTCATCCACACTATATGTTTCCGTCGCATTATCTACGGAGTGAATGTGTTTTAAGACACGATAATAAGAATATTCATTTCCATTATTAATAGGTGTTGTATATAAATATTCATAGCCAACCGCATCGCCCTCCACATAAGTCCCGGTTACTTGTTCAAACAACGCCGTAGTTTGTTGAATATTAGGCAACTGCGTACTAAAAATATTAATCACTTCCGGAGGGATGGAAGTGAAACTCTGGGTCGTTGTTTCCCCCGTGTTGGTATAGTTGGGGATAATCACGTCCTTATTATATATATTGATTTGGACATTCATGGCCTTGGAGAGCATATAATTGATGGTAGCGCGGGCGGAACTGTCCCCATATACGTCCGTGGTAGAAACATCCACCACGCGGTACATATCCACCGGGAACAGGGCCGAAGCCTGCGTCTGCACGCTCTGCGGGAACATCGGGTCCTTGGTGGTGACCACAAACATATATGTGCCGGGGCCCACCATACGGCCCTGGTCGTCACGCCCGTCCCAGGTCAGCG
>CALUXG010000027.1 GCA_944324685.1 uncultured Elusimicrobiales bacterium | reverse complement strand
GATGAACTTGTCAAAGAAAATTCCGAAGCCTGCAGAGCCGGCTATAAAACGATAGATCAAATCAGTCGTGAACGCATTCAGCGTGCTGCCAAACAATTGGGCGATACTTCTGGCTTTAGGCATTATTATGTAAAAGAACCCTCCGTCCAAACATTAGACAAAATAATAGAATTTGATCCCCGTAAAGAAATTTTTCTAGCCGAAGATATGGTGGCCGAAATGGGAGGGGCAGACGTCATTTTAAGCACATGGCTTGTAGCGGACGGATATCCCCTGACGCAGGCGCTTCAGGAAATGGATATGGCGGGCTATAAGGCGTATTATTGCGATAATTCCAGACTTTATCTCATCAATACGGGCTGGGGCCGAACGCAAACCAAAGAGCTGCTAAACCTTGTCGGCACCTATCAATTAAATCTCAATACCCTCATTTGTTACGGCTACTCTTTTACCATGGAAAGCATGAAAGAGTTGGAAATAAATGTAAAACAGAGTCTGAACAACCATGTGGAAATAGAAAAGAGATACTAATATGAAAATACATTTGGAAGAATTACAGCACCAGCGAAGCGCCTTAGACGCTATTTTGGCATATTTTCCAAAGGTTATTTCTCAGGCGGGCAATATATGCGCCAATCCTATTTTGGAAAAAGCTGGAGATGAAAACTTTTTTATAGATATCAAAATGGAAACCGGCACGGGCAAAACCTATGTTTATACCCGCGCCATGTATGAGCTGCATCAGAAATATGGAATATTTAAGTTTATAATAGTTGTTCCGTCTCTGGCCATCAAAGAGGGGACAAAAAATTTTATTACTAGCGACTATGCTAGACAACATTTCAGCTGCTTCTTTCCGAATAAACGTATAGAACTGCAAACGGTCAACGCGGGAGATTTTGTCAATAAAAAAGGCAAAAGAAAAAATATTCCCGCTGCATTGACTCAATTTTGTGAAGCGACTAAAAATGAAAAAAATACTATTCAGTGTTTGTTGCTGAGTGATAAAGGTTTTTTGGACCGAAATGACAGCGCTTTGTTCAAAGACGATTATGATCAAACTTTATTCGGAGGTTATGCATCTCCCGTGGAAGGGGTTAAAAATACGTTGCCCGTGCTGTTTATAGACGAACCCCACCGCTTAAGAAGAGACGGCAGCACCTATAAAAATATTATGGGCAGGATACACCCTCAGTTGATTGTTCGTTTTGGCGCCACTTTTCCGGAAATTAAAATAGGCAAAGGAAGAAATGCCGTGTTCAAAAAGGATTTTTATCAGAATAAACCCCAATTTGATTTAGGTGCGGTAGACGCGTTTAATCAAGATTTGGTAAAAGGCGTTTCCGTGCGATATCCCGACTTGCCGGAAAATTCTGTACAAAAATATAAAGTAAAAAAGGCCACCAAAACGGAACTCGTATTGACCAAAGATCATAAGGAATGGATCCTGAAAAATGGAGAGGATTTAAGTGTGCTTGGAGAGGGTTTTGAGGGAAACGTAACGTATGAAAGCGGTAAATTGTCCACGGATTTAACATTATCCGAGGGAATGGAGCTGGTGGCGGGAGTATTCAGCAATTCTTATCAGGAATTGTTGCTGCGTCAGGCATTGGACGCACATTTTGAGACGGAAATAAATAATTTCCACCGCTCCGGTTATAAAGTAAAAACAAATGCTTTGTTTTTTATTGACAGCATTAAAAGTTACAGAGACAAAGATGGCTGGCTGAAAAATACATTTGAGAAATTGCTTAAAGCCAAGCTGGACGCCTTGTTGGATAAATACCCCGTTGGAGAATATCATGATTTTTTGACGGCAACCAAAAAAAATCTTTCTCTGGCACATGGAGGGTATTTTGCCAAGGATTGGGGAGAAGCCGACGATAGCGCCATATCGGAAGAACGGGAAGACATTTTACATAAAGAAAGAACACTGCCTTTTAAAAAACAGGACGGAACGTGGAATATCCGCCGTTTTTTCTTTTCCAAGTGGACGCTTCGCGAAGGATGGGATAATCCCAATGTTTTTACCATTTGCAAATTGAGAAGCAGCGGCAGTGAAAGCAATAAAATCCAAGAAGTCGGCCGCGGCCTGCGTTTGCCGGTGGACGAACAAGGCAACAGACTGGCCCATACGGAGTGGTACCTGACCTACTTGGTCGGCTGGGATGAAAAAGATTTTGCTGAAAAATTGATCGGTCAAATCAACAGCGACGCTAAAACCGTTTTGAACAGAGAACAATTAACGGAAGGTATGATTAAACGTATTTGCACTGCCAGAAATATAACGGAGGAAGAATTGCTCAGCCGCTTGGATCAGGCCGGGGTCATTACGCGCAGTAATAAGTTTCAAGAAGGGGGTTGTGAAAAGTTGATTTCTCTGTATCCCGAACTTCTGCAGGAAGAAATAAAAAGCGGCAAAATTATTTCGCCTGCCGGAAAAACGGGACAGCGAAAAATGAAACTTAAAATAAATAATTGGCGTAAGATAGAGGATTTTTGGAAGAAAGTTTCACGGCGGTATATGCTGTATTTTGAAAGAATACCCGTACATCAATTAGCGCAAACCGTCAGAAATACATTAAGGACGGCAGGGGTATTTGATGCCAACCAGACCATACGTGTGTTCTCCCTGAATACTCAAAAATCCGATGGGGGGAGACTGAGACTTGCGGAAGAAGTTTTTTCTGCTGAAAACACAAATTCTATAGGAAAAATGCCTTATTGCATTTTTGTGGAAAACGCATCCAAGAGAACGGATATTCCGGTACAAATTATCCATAAAGAGCTGTGGGGTTTTTTGAAGGAGAGGGCTGAAAAAGGAATGGATAAAAACACCATAAACGCCGTATTAAATCAAAATTCGCTGGAAAGATTTGTCTCTGCTTGGCGGGAAAAATTTGCCGAAATGTTTGCCACCAAGTATGACTATGACGGCTTGAATTTTACGGCGGAAACTTCCGTATTAAAAGATGGCGATTTCATCCGTGAGATCGCGGCCGGCCTTGTGGGCAGCTTTTCCGCCGATGATATTTTACCAGACGATAGAAATTTGTATGAAAAACCATTGGCTTATGATAGTGAAGATCCGGAGCATAAAATATTAAAAATCACTCCGCCTGCGGCCATCACCGTATTTGGCAAGGTGCCGCGCCGTGCCATTAAAGTACCCATCTACACGGGCGGAAGCACCAGTCCGGATTTTGTATATGCCGCAGAGATTGGCGAGCGGAAGCATCTGTATATCTTAATTGAAAGCAAGTCTTCCAATAAACGTGAAACGGAAAAACGGGCTTTATCTGCGCAGCATATTTTATTTGCCAAATTTCCGGATATTCACTGGCATGTCATAAAACAGGCAGACGAAGTCTTGAGGTTACTGGCCGAATTATAATTTTTGCGGTTGTATGCAAGGGAAAAATCGGTGTGGCGTGCGTGTAAAGAAAAATTGCTTCTATGAAAAAATATACGACAATATGTTGTCGCTTAAAAATTTTATTCTATATATGGAAGTAAAAAATGCGTCTTAGAGGAGATTGTATTATGAGCGATATCAGATACGAATGTATTAAATGCCGTCAAGTGTTTATGTTTTCTTATCCTCCTGCCAACACACGCTGCCCGTCCTGCGGCGGTACTTTGTACCGCAAATAACGGTTCATTCGGCGCCTTTTCCGCCTTGTTTTCTTTGTCGCTGGAAAGGCGTTTGCACCGCAAGCGGCCGATCACACCCCGTATCTGGCCGCTTGGGTGCGAAATTCTGCTATCTCTTTTATATTGGCTTTTATCCTGTAAATTTATACCGCATCTGCCGCAGACACCCCTGTCCGCTTCTTTCCGCCAAATAAATTTGATGAATTTTTTTGAAGTATATCGAAAAAATCACCTGTATGGGGTACGATCTAGCATATTCTAAAGCGGACAGACCGGCAAACGGAAAAAGATAAAATGTATAGTACGCGGCGTTATTCGTTTGGCCGGAAGGCGCCATATCCGCCGCCGCAATTTACCCGAACCGCTTTAAGCAAAGGCAGCCAAAATGCCGGCATATAAAAAAGGTATTTGCAAGTACGCCCCTTTTCTTTTTGAAGAAAATCAGTATAATTTATAAGAGTACATACTGTCTGCCGTGAGGGGAAAATATGGCTAAGAATCTGATTATTTATTATTCCCGACGAGGGGAAAACTACGTCAACGGAGCCATCGTTTCGTTGGAAAAAGGCAATACGGAACGGGCGGCGGAATATATACGGCAAGCTGTCGGCGGGGATTTGTTTGAAGTGGACACCGTTAAACCTTATGCCCCTTCTTATAAAGGCTGTATTGAGCAGGCGAAAGACGAATTGGAAGCCGATGCCCGTCCCGCACTGAAAAACTATTTAACCGACATCAGCGCTTATGAGCATATTTTTGTTTGCGGTCCGTGTTGGTGGGGGACTTTTCCCATGGCGGTATTTAGTTTGGTGGAAAAATTGAAATGGGATGGCAAAAAAGTGGCCGTTTTAATGACTCATGAAGGCAGCGGTTTGGCCAACAGCGAGCGGGACCTGCAAAAAATATGCCGCGGCGCCGTTTTTGGAGCGGGTTTGGCCGTTAAGGGCGCGGATGTGGAAAAAGAAAGGGAACATATTGCCGCGTGGGCTAAAAGCGTGATGTAGCTTAGTAAGAGCTTACATGTAACATTTTTTGCCGGCATATTCGTTTGTTCTCTTTGCAAATTACATAAAGATTTGCAGTTTTGTTTCGTCCGGCAGGCGCCATTTTGGCCTGCCGGACAAATATGTTAGAATAAAAATAGCTGTTATATTCGGAGGTAATGGTTTGCCTTTCCCAAGCTCTTGCCATAGAGCTTGATTACAATTTATCTGTTTTTGGAATCCTATGCAGAATAGGATGGGCCCGTTCAGTGCGGGCGCAAGTAGAGTCCGAAAACAGCTGGTTTAGGCAGAAGACAATGCAGGGTAGCTCCCTGTTTGTTTTCTGCCGAATGTTTCGCATATTCAAAAGAGTAAGCGAAACTACGGCTGTTTAATAATGGGCCACTCTACTTGCCCCATGTATTATACGGCCGTTTTTATTGAGTATATTTTCTCTGGGATTCCGCATTGGAACACCCGTTTTTGCGGCAACCCGATGAAGGTTTTTATTTGTCGCTATTTTTTACGGAGAAAATATGCTTTTTACAAAAAAATCTTCTTTATTTCTTCCATTAATTATCGGGGCAGGCAGCGTCGTTTTCCTTTTTCTTTTCTTATTTATTTCTAAAAATTATATTGGTTTTCTGGGGAGCGGAAAGTTATTTCGCCGCGCTGACTTCTCAACAGATTTTGCGCGCGGGGTGTTATTCATTGATTTATGACGCTTATGTAGCGGCACATTTTTTGCTGCCAATGGCGGTGCTTCTGTTTCTTCCCGTCAATGGGAAATGGTATTTAAAGAGCTTGTCTTTCTTAATCTGTTTTATTTTGTGCGCCTTGTGTCTGCTGACGGCGGGTGATGTCGTTTTTTCAACCTTTTTAACAGCCATTTAACAATCGAACTTATTACCGCCCTGGCCCATGTTCCGTTTATTTTGTCTATGGCCTTCGGTACGTACTGGTACGTCACTCTCTCTGTGATAGTGGGTGCGGCCGCCACAATATTTTCTCTTTTTCGGCTGATAAACAAATATTATGTCCCGCCTTTGTGGAATAAAAAAACATGCCTGTTGCGTTCTGGAATTATTATTGTGTTGATTTTTTTGATTCTATTTGGAATCAAAGGAAAATTCTCCTTTCACGGCAGAAGCCTGAGCAGCATGACCGCTCAAAAATTGGGTAACGCCAAAATGACGGATATCGCGTTAAACGGCGTATTTTCTTCTTTTGAAAGTTTGCGTCGTTATAAAAAACGAGATTTGCTTTTTTCGGAACAGGAAGCATTAGCGTTTGTCTCCATGCAGACTCTTACGGAAAACGAAAGCGCTCCTCTGTCAGATTATCCGTTGTGGCAACAGTCAAAGACCAGCTCCGGCAAAAGTAAATTGAACGCCGTAATTATCTTTTTGGAAAGCTGGGATATGCAATATATTCAGACCCAGCCGGATATTACGCCCTCTTTTCATAAAATTCTTCAAAATGGCGTATTGTATGAGCGTTTTTATTCTGCCGGCAAAAGAAGTTTGCTGGGGGTCACTGCCTCTTTTTTCTCCATTCCGTATGTATGGGGCCTGCTTTACCTAAACAGTGGACTGGAAAAATATAATTTCCCGCGTTGGGCCGTCTCTCTGCAAGAAGCCGGCTGGCAAACTATTTTTCTGCAGAGTGACTACCATCTTTCCGAAAAAGCGGCCAACTGGACAAAATATCTCGGTTTTGAGCAATTTTACGGGAAAGAAGATATTCCGGTAAGCCATGACTACCCTTCGTTTCATAAAGGATTTGACTTGGAAGCAGCGGATTTTTTTGTACAGCGGTTAAATAACATGCAAAAGCCGTTTGTTGCGGTATTTTATACCTCGTCTACCCATTCTCCTTATACGGCGGTGCTGTCAAAAGAGCATATGCCCTTTACACAGCCCAGAAACCAATGTGAAGAATATTACAACCGCCTCAATTATGCCGACGCGGCTCTGGGAGCTTTCTTCCGTCAGGTGGAAAAAGAAAAGTGGTTTAAAAACACCGTATTCTTTATTTTGCCCGATCACAGAGCCATCTTCCATAATAATAAACTGCAAGAAGGACAAACGCCCTATGACAGCTTTTTGGTGGTTTATGCGCCATTTATTCAAAGCCCGCCAAGACGCCACAACGGTGGCCGCACAGGAAGATTTGCTTCCTTCCGTTTTTGACGCAATAGGTGCTTCTTTCCCTTTTGCTTCTTCCGGAGATAGCATCTTTGATGAAAAACGACGTCAGGAAAAATTTGTATATGGAGAAGACGGCCTCATCTACACATTTACGGAAAAAGGATTTGAAAAGCTTTCGTCTGGCCGATCTAAAAAAAGCCCCCATTGACACTTATACGCTGGCGCAAAAAAAGCATTGCTTTTTAACGAAGGCTTGTATCATCTCATCCGCCGCAACCGCATATCGCCTAAAAGCTAACTACAGTTCGGGCGGGAGTTTGTCTTTCATCAGGCGGCGTAAATTGCGGGTCGCGCCGTCTAAGGTGAAAGTTCCGTCTCCGCGCGCGTGCCAGAGGCGGCCTTTGGCTTTGTTTCCGTCCGTTAACAGGCGGTTAACGTGCAGAAACAGCAAACCGCGGCGGGCCAGTACGTCGGTTACTTGGCATTCCAAACACGCCTGACAACCGGCTAAAAGAGGGGCTTTAACGGTTTTTGCGGGCAGGGCGCGCAGATGAAACAGTGCAAATTTATCACAGTCCGCGCCGCTTACGCCGCCTATTTTGACGGCGGTCTGCAACATGTCCTGCGCCGGAATGCACACTACGCATTCTTTACGCTTGACCAAGGCCTTGTAGGAGTGATTCCACGGTCCGGTGGCCATGACCAGCCCGCCGTCAAAATCCATGGGCATAATCCAAGAAATCGTCATGACATTGTTTTTCTTTCCGTCAAAAGTGGTAACCAAGACCAGCGGCCCGGGTTCTATAAAAGTAAGAGCTTTGGGCAAGGCGGTTTCTCTGTAAGACATGGGACCTCCGTTTTCTTTTATTATAGCGCGTTTTATGCTAAAGTGAAAAAAAGGAGGAAAAAATGAAACACACCATTATCGGCATTGAACTGAAAAACCGCCAGCACGAAGCTTCCGCCTTGCAAGATATTTTGACGCGTTACGGCTGCAGTATTAAAACGCGTATGGGGTTGCATGACGCGGCTGATGGACAGTGCGCCGCCGGCGGCATTATTTTGTTGGACGTTATCAGCAAAGAGGAAGAATTAATTAAAGAATTATCCGCCAAATTTCACGTACAGACGATGCGTTTTTAACAAAGATGTTCCATATAAAACCCCGTCCGAAGCTTGGGCGGGGTTTGCTTTTGGCGGAGAAAAAGTTGGCGTCTTCAAACGGCTTGTTTGATGGGCTTTTCATTCATTTTCTCTATCCGCATAGGGAAAAAACCGCATTCTTAAGCAGCATTTTTGTCCTGATGAAATATTTCTTTGATCAATTTTTGGGCGATTTTGCCTTCTTTGCGTCCGACGCGCTTTTTAATCAGCTGCGCCCATTGCTGCGCCTGTTGCGCCGTCAGACTCATATTTTTAGCCGCAAACAAATGTGAGGTCAGCTGGCTTTGCGTTCCGTGCATGGCGGCTAAAGCGGAAATGGTGGCCAGTTCGCGGCTGAGATAGTCCAAATTGTCGCGGTAAAAAATATCGCAGAACAAATGTTCTTTTAAATATGTATCAATAACCGGCGTAAAAAGCTGATAACCCGAAGCGGGCGGTTCTTCCTCCCGTCCAAAAAGAATATTGCGCACTTTTTTTCCGCATTCGTCTTTGTTGATGTCTGCGGGCATGAGTTTGGCCTCAGGGCCGTGATTATCTTTTATACCAGCCGCCTCTCGTTCCTGCATCAGTGCCATAAACGTATTAATGGCGTTTAAACTGCGCGGAAATCCGGTATAAGCATACAACTGAGTCAAAATCTCTTTTTCTTCATTGACTGTCAACCCTGCGCCAAGTCCTTCTGCCAGCGCGGTTTTGAGCTTTTTCTGATCCCCGTTTGCAGTGTATGCCGCAATCAGGGCAATTTGGCTTTGGCGGGGAGACAATGCCTCTTGTGCATTGGCCGCCCCCGCCAGCGAAAGGCATGCGGCCAACGCCGCTGAAAAACAGTTCTTTTTCATTTGATAAAAATGGCCGGAGGGGCCGCCTCCGGCCAAGCTCCTTTATTTGTCTAAGTCTACCAGTTCGTATTCGCCGCTTCCCATACCCAGTTCTTTCATGTACGAAAGCTGGCGCAGTCCTTCGCGCGACTCAATGCGCTCTTTTAAGTCGTGCAATTCGCTTTCAGGCAGTTGGTATACCATATCAACGGAGGCTTGTTCCACCGCCACCAAATCAGTAGAAGCCAAAATGCCGATATCGCGCGCTTTGACGGGCGCGGCGGAAGTGCCGGCGCAGTCGCAATCCACGGACATATTGCGCAAAACATTGATATAGGCAATATGGGGAGCAAAATGATCTACAGTAGCTTTGGCCGATTCCACCATATTTTCTTGGAAACGCGCACCGCTAAAACCCCATATGTTGCCGTCTTTGCTGTGAATCATAGCTTTGCCCACTTTGCCGTCGGCGCAGCCGATGGCAATATTTTTCATAGAGCCGCCGTATCCGCCCATAGCATGCCCTTTGAAATGCGTCAGAACGAGCATGGAGTCGTAATTAAGCATATTTTTGCCAACGGACATTTCTTTGAAATGTTTTCCTCCTTTGACCGGAATCATTACCGCGCCGTTTTCGTCCATGATGTCGACGGGACTGAACGTCCATCCGTTGATTTTCAGCGTTTCGCGGTGCCCCTCGGTCGTTTGGCGCGGGCTTTCATAGAGGACATTGGTTTCCACAATAGTGCCGTTTGGAATTTGCGCAAGCAAATCCTTTACCCACTCGCGGGGTAAAATATTTGGTCCGTGCGGCTCGCCCGTGTGTAATTTTACGGCTATTTTTCCGGTCAGATTTTGGTTTATTTTGGCATAAACTTTTTTCAAACCCTCGGCGGATAAATCCCGCGTGAAATACACCGCCGGTTTTTGGCTTGGCTTTGTTGCTCCGGCCGTTGCTTCCGACGGTTGCACATCGGCAGAAGAACAAGCCGCCAAGCATATACCGGCCGTCAGGCACCCAAACAACATGATTTTATTTTTTAACATCATCTCCTCCTTTCTTTTTATCTTTCAAATCCCAAACGTTCCAGCCATTTGTTTAAGGCGTTTTCAGGGGCGCCCGAAGGACGGCCCGCAAAAGCGGCTCCTTCGGCTACGTTGACGCCGGACAATGCGGCCCGCATGTCTTTTTCGCAATTTTGCATTCCGCCTCCGCCATTGGTGTTAAAAGGAATGACGGTTTTTCCATGAAAATCATTCTGCTTCAAAAAAGACAGTACCGCCGGAGCCGCGCCGCCCCACCAGTTCGGCGTACCGACAAATATCACATTATATCGGCTGATGTCCGGCATAGACCCCGCCAGCGGAGGCAGCGCGCCGGAGCGTATTTCTTCTTTTGCCTGATCCAATAATTCATGATAATTTTGTGCATAGGCATGCACGGTTTTAATTTCATACAAATCTCCGCCCGTTTTGGCGGCGATTTGCCGAGCTACTGCCTCCGTATTGCCGGAGTGGGAAAAATAGGCCACCAGTACTTTTGGAGCGGTGTCTTGCCGTAGCGGAGCGGCAGTCTCCGACAGGGTGGGAGAGGAAGCGCTTTGCGTTTCCGTATCCGTCGCTTTTGCGCAGGCCGCCGAAGATATAGTCAATACGCCGACTGCTAAATATCCGAATATTTTTTTCATGTTTTCTCCTTATCTTATCATGTTGGTGCGGACGGGGACTTCATACACGGGATATTGAGGGCCGTCTTTATGGATTTTTTTCAACAGCCATGCCATATTTTGTCCCAGCGTACGCATGACCTGCAAGCCTTCGGCGTCCTGTGCCGCTTCTCCCGCTTTCTGCCCGTGAATGCTGTTCCAGTATTGAGAAGAAACCACAGGCATATTCGTTATGGTAAAGTATTTGTTCAGCCGGTCAAAAGCCGCACTGGCTCCTCCGCGGCGGCACGCGACGATACAGGCCGCTGGTTTGCCGCGCAACTTGCCGGCGCAGGAAAAAAACAAACGGTCCAATAAGGCGCACAAAGTGCCGTTGGGGCCTGCAAAATATACGGGGGAACCGACAATGAAACCGTCCGCTTTGTCCAGTTTTTTCCACAAAGTTTTATAAGGTTCATCTGCAAAAATACAGCACCCCGTTTCTTTGCATTTGCGGCAGGCTATGCAGCCGCGCAGGGGCTGTACACCCAGCTGGACGATTTCCGTTTCTATTTTCTCCTTTTGCAAAGTATGGGATATTTCCTTTAATGCAAGAAAGGTATTGCCCTCCGCATGTGGACTTCCGTTTAGCAATAATACTTTCATATTTTTCCTCTTATTTATATTCTTTATCCGTTACGGGTTCCAGCCAGTCTGTTTTCCCGTTGAGGTGTACATTGGTTTCTATGGAAACATGCGCAAACCAGCAATCCGGCGCCGCACCATGCCAATGTTCCACGTGGGGCGGGATGCGCACCACATCACCTTTGCGCAAAATTTGCAATTCCTTTCCTTTTTCCTGATAGCGGCCTTCTCCGTTTAATACCAGCAGGATTTGTCCGCCGTCGTGTTTGTGCCAGTTTGTGCGCGCGCCCGGCTCAAAAGTAACGTTGGCGATGGACGAATTCCAAATATCGTCTTTTTCACTCAAACGGGTTAAATAGGTCTGTCCTGTGAAAAACTGCCCGTACGGATTGGGCTTACCCTGTTCAAATACGGTTTCAATAGGTGCTTTTCTCATGTTTTTCTTTTCCTCTTTGTTTAATTTGCAATAGACCACCCCGCTGCAAAGCAGCAACAGGGCCAGTACGGCTGTGATTTTTCCAAAACACATGCCGCCTCCTTTTTACTTCATAATTTCCAGCCGCGCGCGGAAGTCCCTCTTCTGTGCGGCCAAATCTTCCAGCCCGCTTTGTACGTCGCCCAGCCAGATCAGGCTTCTGTCTGGTTCCGTGTCGTGCTCTTTATAGAAAATGCCCATATTGCCCCAAGGCGCGTAAATAAACACGCGCCCCGCCAGCGCCGCCATGCCGCGCGGCGCGGCGGACAAATCCAGCGGGCGGGGAAAATCGGTAATTTTCTCTTTGCCGGCAAAATCGCGGAACGTAAATTCCGCCGGCAGCAACGCCGCCAGCTGGGCGGTGGCGGCGTTGTCCTGCATGAGCAGCACCGCTTCACGGCCGTTAAAAGTCATTTTTATTTTCATAGTTTCTTTTTGTTCCGCGGCGGCCCAAACGGCTCCGGCCAACAGGAACAGACAAAGCGAAAGAGCAAATTTTCTCATATGCTTTTAACAGTTTTTGCCCGCTTCATAGGCTTCTTGGTAAGCGGGCAATTCTTTGACTTCGCCCGCCTGCCATGCACCCGTGCCGTAAATGACGCCTTTTTCGCGTGCGCCTTCCAGACAGTCTTCGGTAAAACCGTGCAGGGTTTCCAGCGTGCGGCGCATATTTTTATGTTCCGTGTCCGCCGCCGTGAGAATGAAGTAGAAATCTTTATTTTTCATTTCCGTATATCTGGGTACGCAGCGGTCAATAAATGTTTTGAGCTGGCCGTCGCAGGAATAAAAATACACCGGAGTGGCAAACACAATCACATCGGCGTTGACCATTTTGTCCAACAGGGGGGCCATGTCATCTTTCTGCACGCAGGCATGTGTGGTATTGCATACGCCGCAGCCATGGCAGTAATTGATGGTTTTATCCCGCAGAAAAATCTTTTCCGCATGATGGCCCGCTTCCCGCGCTCCGGCCAAAAAACGGTCGCACAACAAATCGGAATTGCCGCTTCGGCGCGGACTGGCGGAAATAATCAGTACGTTCTTGTTCATTTGCTTTTCCTCTTTTTTAATAATTCTTTTTCGCATTGCACGATTTTTTCTTCATAGACGCGGATTTTATAATCCAGACGTTCCAGCGTCCCCTGCATTTCTTTTAGACGAGCCTGCAGTTTGTCGCGCTCGGCAATAAGCAAGTTTTTGCGTTTTTGCAGGGTGCGGTTGCCCTTAAAATAAAGCGTAATGTATTCCCGCAGGGTGTCTATGGACAAGCCCGCCGCACGCATACATTTGATGAATTCTACCCAGCCGCAGTCTTGTTCTGTGTAATCTCGCAAACCGCTTTCATTGCGGTGAACGGGGGGAATAAGGCCTTCCTTCTCATAATAACGCAGCGTATCAACGGACAAACCGTATTTTTTGCTGACTTGTGAAATATTCATGTGTCCTCCCTATTAAAATTGTAATATCTGGAGTTTACTCCAAGTCAAGCTTTTTTTGTTCTTTTTAGCCGCGCCGTCTATACGTTTGCTTGCCCGCGCGGAAAATAAATTTGTTATAGTATGGCTATGCGGAGCCTTTTCCCTTTTTGTTCGCAAAACAATATTCCCGTTGTTTTTGGGACGGATGAAACTTTTGCGCCATATACGGCTGTGGCGCTGGCTTCGCTGGCGCAAACGGCGCAGCCTCAGTATGGTTATGACATATGGGTCGTATGCGGAAAGGAATTGCCGCTGAAAGACAAAAAACGTCTTCGCGCAGCGGCGGGGAAGAAAGACAATATTTCCGTCCGTTTTCTTTCGCTTTCTCGCCACGCCGGCGCATGGACAAAACAATGGCGCGTGCGTGAGAATTACTCTCCGGCCATTTATTACAGGCTGCTTTTGCCACAATTATTGAAACATTACGATAAAATTATCTATGCCGATGCCGACGTTTTGTTTCTGCAAGGAGTTGAAAAACTCTTTTTTCATCCGCTGCCGCAAGGCAAGCTTTTAGGCGGCGTGCCGGATTGTCTGCCGTATGGCGGCGGAGAGAGAGCCTGCCGGCTCTTTTTGCAATATGCGCGCCGAATAGGACTTAAAAATCCGTTTTCCTATATCAATGCGGGCATACTGCTTTGGGACTTAAAAAACACCCGCGAGCAAAAAATGCATAAGCGTCTTTTACGTACTTTGGCTGAATTAAAAGATCCTCTTTTTCCGGATCAGGATGCCTTAAATATCGTTTTTCAGGAAAGAATGGAACTGCTGCCTTTCATCTATAACTTTTTTGCACGAGAGCCGGATATATCTGCCGCCTGTCATTCGGAGGCGGCGCACTATTTGCAGGCTCGGAGGGAAGCCTCTTCTCGTCCGGCCATTGTGCATTTTGCCAGTTTTGTCAAACCTTGGTTCTATCCAAATATTCCTTATGCGAAAGAATGGTGGCGTACGGCGCGCCGCACGCCATTTGCCCAAGATATAGAATTTTCTTTGCGCAGGCATGATCAACAAATGCATCGCCGCCGCCAACGGAGATGGTTTTATCGGGCGCAAATTTATGTTTATAAAGCGTTGAATAAGCTGCCTGTTATAGAAGTTCAAGACACCATCGCGCGTCTGAGCGAAAGGCAGCAAATGAATGATTTTTGGGCAAAATATCGTTTTGAAAATCATCAGGAGGGATTATGAAAAAACTAATAACGACTTTATCCGCGGCCGCCTTACTGGGCGCTTGCGGCGCTCCGTCTTTGGAGGGAAGCTGGGTACAGCCTGTAGCCGGCATGGAAGAACAAGTGCAGGGCATGCATCTGCAGGCAGGCGGTGCGGCGTCCAGCGTAAATATGGCTACGCTTTTGTATGAAAGCTGGAGCGTGGACGGCAATACATTGACGCTGAACGGAGAAAGTGTTGGCAACGGACAGACGATTGAATTTACACAGCGCTATACTTTTACCATGCCGGACAAAGATACGTTGATATTGACGGATGAAAACGGAAGCAGTCAATCGTTTTCGCGCCAAAAATAAACAGAAAATATGCTAAAAAACGTCATCTTGTGCATTTTGGGCGTATTATTGACTGTGGGATGCGTGCCGCCGGACGATAAACGGGAAAACGGCGTTTTAAGCGTCCGTGCCGAGGCGGAAGTGCGTGTACAGCCTAATCGCGCGGCGCTGAGCTTGGCTGTTGTCCATCGTGTGAAGGATTTGCAGGCGGGGCGGGAGTATATGCAAAAAACTTTGCAAAATTTGGAAAATTTCCTGAAACAGCAGGGGACGCAGGCCAAGAATTTTCAAATACAGCAAATACGCATTACGCCTCTTTACCGTACGGGCGGAGTCTCTGAAGCGAAAACGCTGCAAACGGATGAGCCTCAATACGAGTTTGAACAAAGTTTTACCGTTACGCTGGAAGACGTGTCGGCGTATGAAGGTTTGCTCTATGGGCTTTTGCAGCGCGGTGTAAACCGTGTAACGGACGTGGAGTTTTATTCGTCCGAAATACGTAAATACCGCGATCAAGCCCGCCTAAACGCATTGAAAGCCGCGCAGGAAAAGGCTGCACTGTTAGCTCGTGCCGCCGGAGTAGAAACGGGCAGAATTCTGTCTTTGGAGGAAACATCCTCTCCCGCCTACTTTCTTTCCGCGTCCAATGCCGTACAAAACGCGTTTTTTCCAGAGACGGAAACGGAATTGGGAACGGGGCTGATTTCACTAAAGGCGGCCGTTTCTGTAAGTTATGAGATAAAATAGACGCCTCCCGCCCTTGCGCGGCGCGTCTAAAAGTAATACAGTAGTGGTAAGGCCGGCTCCGTCAGGCCGGCACAGACTCAAGGAGGGCTTTATATGTGGGAGAAAGACATTGATATTAACGCTGTACGTGAAATCCGCAGTAAAACGCTGGTGTATTTTGGTGTGGGCGCCATCGCCAAGATGGATGATATTGCCAAAGATTTGAAAGCCCGCGGCATTGAGAAAGTTTTGGCCGTTACGGGACACGGTTCTTATAAGAAGACCGGTGCATGGGATTATGTAACAAAAGCTTTTGACGCACACGGCATCGCGTATACGTTATATGACGGGGTTACCCCCAATCCGAATACGCATCAAGTCAATGCCGCCGCCAAGCTGGGGCATGAGTTTGGTGCGCAGGCGGTTATCGCCATAGGCGGAGGTTCTGCCATTGACGCGGGCAAAAGCACGGCCATTTTGCTGAAATATCCCAACAAAACGGCCGAAGAACTGTATGAATTTCAGTTTACCCCTACTGAAGCTGCTCCCATTGTGGCCGTCAACTTGACGCACGGGACCGGCTCGGAAGCCAACCGCTTCGCCGTGGTAACCATTGAAGAAAAAGATTTCAAACCCGCCATCGCTTACGACTGCATTTATCCGCTTTATTCCATTGACGATCCCAAACTTATGGCGGGTCTGAGCGAAAAACAGACGCGCTATGTTTCCATAGATGCGGTCAATCATGTGGTGGAAGCCTCCACGACGGCGGTAACCAGCCCCTATGCCATAGATTTGGCCATTTCTGTGGTGGATTTGGTAGCCCAGTATTTGCCCAAAGCGCTGAAAGATTTGGACGCTGTGGAACCGCGTTATTTCTTGGCGTATGCGGCTCTGATAGCGGGTATTGCTTTTGACAATGGCATGCTGCATTACACGCATGCTTTGGAGCATCCGCTTTCCGGTGTAAACCCGAATTTGACGCACGGGCTGGGTCTGGCTATGCTGCTGCCAGCGGTGATTAAGAATATCTATCCCGTCAAAGGGCAGACATTGGCGGCCGTTTTGAAACCAATCGCCGGCGAATTAACCGGCGCCGCCTCCGAAGCCGACAAAGCCGCCCAGCTGGTGGAAAAATGGCTCTTTAGCGTAGGGGCGGACCATAAACTGGAAGACGAAGGCTTCAAAGCCGAAGATGTGGATAAAATGGTGGAATTGGCTTTCAATACGCCGTCTTTGGGCGGGCTTTTGTCCATAGCTCCGACCAAGGCCAGCAAAGAAGCCGTGCGTGAAATTTACGCCGCTTCTTTGAAACCCTGCCATAAATAATATACAGGTGTTTTGCCGAAACCCCGTCGTTAAAAACGACGGGGTTTTGATATAATAGGCTATGCTTGTTTTTGCGGGACTCCTTTTTATTGCCGTTGGCGGATACGGTTTCTTCCGGCAGTGGCGTTTTTTTAAATGCGCCATCATGGTGCGCGGCACCGTAGTGGAGTGGAGCAGATGCGGGGGAAAAGCTCTTTGGACACCTGTTGCGGAATTTGAATTTGACGGGAAAATACGCCGCGTCAGCGGTACATTCTACTCCAGCCGTCCTGCCAAAATAGGAACTCGGATTTGGGTGGGCGTAAATCCGGAAAATATTCAAGAAACGCGAATTAAACAAAACGGCGAGATGTTTCTGTATGCGGCTTCAATGTTAAGCGGTGCATTCATCATATTCTTTAGAATTCCATTGTTCGCCATTGAATGGTAACAAGAAGCATAAAAATAAAAAAACCGGAGTTAAAAACTCCGGTTTTTTACAGGGACTTAAACGGTTATTCCACTTCGTCGGCTTTGATGAACGTATGGCTGAACGAGAAAGACACGCCGACATATAAATTTTGTCCGCGTTTGCCAAAGGCACGCGCCTGCGCCGTATAATACTGAATAAACGGGGCTACGGAAAGTTCTTTGAGTACGGCCACGTCCAAGCGTGCGTCCACGCCCGCTTCATAATCGATGTCCGTCGCTTCTTTATGGCTGATATGCAGGTAATCGCGGAACATGGCGGAATAAACGGCTTTTACGCCTTCGCGGATAGGCTGCTCAATTTCCAAGGCCGCTTCCCAACCGTATTTTTCGGAGGAGGGGTCATAGGTGAAGTCGTCTTCCGCAAAGCCCGCCACATGGAAATTTTTAATGTATTTCCCTTCAAAAATTTTAATACCCGCCGATGCGCGTAAGACTTTTTTAAGAGGGCTGTCTCCCTGCGAATTAAATTCCGTTTGATAGGACAAAGAAGCAAACGGGCCGGCTTCAAAACCGCCTAAAAAGTTTTGCGTTTTCCACAAACGCTGCGTATAAGAGCTGGTAAACTGAATGCTGTCGGCCGTTTCGTTGGTCGTTTTCTCACCGTCGTACGGTTTGAGGGTCGTTTTGCCATAATCCAAAATCAGCTCATTGCCCCAAACGAAGTTGCGGGCAAAATAATCACCCGTCAAGTCCAGATGCCCTTTCACGACATGCTGCGAATCGGCGGAGAGCTTGGAGTTCGGGAAGTCTTTATACTCCTCGGCGTTTTGTACGTCGGTGGAGGATAAATCAAGCGCGGCTTTTTTCAGCTCCAGCTGCCAGCCCCGCTTGGTGTTCTGAGCCTGCGCCGCTGCGGCCAAAGCCAACAGGCAGACGGTCAAGAGTACTGCTTTTCTTTTTAGGTTCATGTATAATTCCTTGTTTTGTGAATTAATTTTCCAGCTTAAAACGAATGCGTAAACGGCCTTCCTGATAATCCCATGAAGAAATAACGAAACGCCCCACTTCTTCCGTATTGGATACATGTGCGCCAATACAGGGACAAGCGTCATAATCTCCGACAAATACGACGCGCAGCGTTTCGCCGGCTTCGGCGGGCAGCTTGGACAAATCCAAATCTTTTCTTTGTGCCGCTTCGGTTCTGGACAGGTTTGCCGCGGTTACCGGCAGACGCCGTGCCAGTACGGCGTTGACTTGGTTCTGTACTTCGTCCATCTGTTCTTGCGTGGGAGCAGAAGGCAGAAAGTAGTCGCATTTGGATTTGTTTTTTTCAATATGGGCATTTTTGCTGCGCGCACAGCCAAACAGACGCACCATTGTTTGGTTTAGTACGTGCTCGGCTGTATGCATGGGAGCAAAATAATCTTTTTTGGGGGTAAAAACGTCTTGGGCCATAATACATATTTTATCTAATTTCTCGTTTTTCTGCTAAATAGAGAAGGTGCTATTGTAGGGCATACGGTAAAATTAATAAAATATATATAAAGAATTTTAGAAAGGAAAGGTAAAGTATGTTGATACAGGACAGTTTCTGCAAAATTATCGCTACGACGGGGCCGGCCAGCCAGTCGCCTCAGATGTTGGAGAAGTTGTTTTTGGCGGGGGCTTCGGTGTTCCGGTTGAATTTCAGCCATGGCACGGAAGAAGAAATGACGGCCCGCGTAGCGGCTATTAGAGCCTTGGAGAAAAAATATGACGTTTCTCTGGGCATTTTATGTGATTTGCAGGGGCCTAAACTGCGCGTGGGGACGTTCAAGAACGGCTCTGTTACCTTAAAAGAGGGGCAGAAATTTACGCTGGATATGACCGGTCAGGCCGGAGATGAAACGCGTGTAACGCTGCCACATCCGGAAATTTTTAAGGCCATGCAGACGGGGTTGGAATTATTGTTAAATGACGGTCTGATCCGTCTGCGCATTGACGAACATACGGACAAAGAAGCCCATACTACCGTGATAGCGGGGGGGGAATTGTCCAATCATAAAGGGGTGAATGTCCCGGGCGTCAAGCTGCCCATCAGCGCGTTGACCGCCAAAGATAAGGAAGATTTGAAGCTGGCAGAAAAACTCGGAGCGGATTTTATTGGCTTGTCTTTTGTGCAGCAGCCGGAGGATTTGCTGGAGCTGCGCAAGCTTATGACCAGCCATGCCCAGATTATCGCTAAAATAGAAAAACCTTCCGCCATAGAGCATTTGCAAGAAATTGTGGCATTGTCTGACGCCGTTATGGTGGCACGTGGTGATTTGGGGGTAGAGGTCAGTACGGAAATGGTTCCCGTTTTGCAAAGACGCATTGTAGATCAGTGTCGCAGCACCGGAAAACCCGTTATTATAGCCACGCAGATGCTGGAAAGCATGATTTCCCATATTACTCCGACCCGTGCCGAAACTTCGGACGTGGCGACTGCCGTATATGACGGAGTGGACGCGGTAATGCTGTCCGGAGAGACGGCCGCCGGCAAATATCCCGAGCAAGCTGTCAAAACCATGCATAATATCATCCGTACCGTGGAAAAAGACGAACGCTACCGTCATAATTTGGTCCGCCGCGATAAGATAACGGGCGAGAATACGGAAACGGCTATTACGGTGGCGGCCGGCGTAGCCGCACGTACGGTGCAGTCGGCCAATGTAATAGTTAATTTTACCGATTCCGGCCGTACCACGCTGCGCACCGCCAAGTACCGCCCGGGAGTGCATATATTGTCTTTAACGCCTAAAATTGCCACCGCCCGACAAATGTCTTTGGTGTGGGGGGTAATTTCCGTCATGGTCAGCGATTTGCAAACTTTTGAAGATATCGCCTCCAAAGCCGGTCAGGCGGCCTTAAAAAGCGGCTTGGTGCAAAAGGGACAGCAAATTGTCGTTACGGCGGGTGTTCCTTTCGGACGTTCCGGTCAGACAAATCTGTTGTACATTATAGAAGCATAAGACTTTTTGTGCTGTAGAGGCCCCCGTGTGGTAATATGGGGGCCTTTTTTATGGATGTTTTACAGAAAACCTCGGGGGTATTATCCCCGAGGTTTTAATTTGGGAATCCGTCATGATTTTTCTACCCTTTGGCGGGAGATGAAAGATCAATAACTATATTGTTCTAACAAGTTTTTCAAAAGTTCTTTATCCTGCTGCGGAATCTGAGGGTGCTGCTTTTGATTTTCCCGCATATCAAGGCAGAGTTGTTTAATTCTGTTTCTCCAGTAATTTATTGCATCCATTTCATAGCCTTTTGTTTCTTTGTTGAATTGATTCAATGCATCAATGGCTTTATAATGATAGGAGACGAACAAGGAGTAAGCTCTATGATTGAATCCATAGTCTTGCGTCATGATAAGCATTCCTAATCGTTCCATTTCATGTATGGCGCTTTCCGCTACAGCCAAGTGATCATAACCGTCCGGCAGCGACACCGTTTTTTCCTCAATGTATTTATTCTGGAATTTCCTCTGTTCATAACTCATGGATCGGGTTTCTTCGGTAAATACCTCATTTTCAAACTGGGCAAAACTATTGCGCAGTTTTTTAGACAGATGCAAGTTATTGCTCAGGGTTTGTGCATACTGGGCAATCATTTTGTTGAAATCATTCATCAGCTGGGAGTGCTGGTTCTTGGAGACCTGATTAATAGCCACCGCAAGGTTATAGAAATGCTGCATTTTTTGCAACACGTCAATCATTTTAACTTCAGAGACCGTGCCTTCCAAGCGTGCGAATTCTTTCTTCAGGTCTTTGTGCCACTTTTGTCTTTGCAGAGCGGCGTTTTTGGCGTTAATGCCAAAAGTGGAAGCAGAGACCTTATCGTTTTCTATATCCTGTTTGGTAAAGGTTTTCTTTCTAAAAGTGTCTCTGAAACTCTTAACCATATCCCAGTTTTTTACCGTAGCTGCTGTCGCCACTATACTGGCATAAAGAAATACCAAACGAGCAAGGAAGAAGAAAGTGCTCTCGGCGCTCGTTCCCATTCCTAAGATACCGTGTGTGAATTCACGCATGGTTTGGACTATAGGCAGAGATAAATCTCCCACGAGTAAAGACAGAACCGTTGCTATGCCTACGCCCGCCAAGCCTACTCCGTTGTAATAAGAGTACGAACGGCCGGCCAATCCTCCCCAAGTTTTTTCTTTAGACTTTAAGGCTTCAATTTCTGCTTCCAATTCTTGCTTTCTTTTCCCGGGACTCATTTGAACAAGTTGTTTAGAAAGCGTTTCTTTTTCTTTGGCCACCGCGGCCGTAACGATATTTTGCAAGCGTGTATTGTCCAGCTGCCCCGGGACGGCTGTGCTGGCGCTGTGCAGCAAGGCAAGCGGGATTAACAACGGCAGGAAACTGCCCGTATAAGGCAACACGGAAAACGCAAGCGCCGTAGCGGCTAAGCCGAATAAAGAAATACCGCTAAGTTGTTCATCGGTAAAACGGCCGGTTTCCACCCATTTTTTAGAAAACTTCCGCACCAGCCATGCCGCCGCATATATGCCCGCGACAAGCAGTTGCCCGGGAATTTGTCCGATGGCGGAAGTCATCTGCGTAAGCATCATCATGCTGGCGGCATAAGAGGCATAGACCAGCATAACGCGCGTTTTAATTTGTTTTACTTCTTGTTTGGTTAAAATTTGTTCTCTGTATTCTTGCTTAAATTGCGCCTCCTTTTCTTTGGAAATTTTCTCGGCAACCTTTTCCTTTTCTTCGGAAATCTTCTTAGAAACTTTTTCTTCTTGCGGCTGCGGTTGTATTTGTCTGTTTTTCAAGAAATCCCTAAACATGGGGGTATTGAAAAATAATCCCGCAGATGCCACAAACAGCAGCGTAACAATGGGAATAACGATAAAAGCGTCCATATAGGCTCCTACAGCCAAAGCGCCTAAAGGAAGAAAAGACGTCAGCAAGCTCAAAAACGTACGGGAGGCCTGCTGTGCGCTGGACACTTTCAGGTTCAGCGCCGTGCGTTGCTGCGGGTCTTTTTTATAATTCATATATAAAGGCAGCAGCGTACGTAAGAAGCTGGCGGCAAATACCATGGTGGCCACCGGAAGCAGGAACGGCAAAATGCTGGATACGGCCACCTGACTTATGCCTGTCAGTCCCAAACCGAAGATGGAAAAACCTAACATCAGCAAAGAGGCGCCCATGATGCTTAAAGTCCATAAAGCTTTATTTTTTTGCATAGCCGGAGAAAACAGCCCCGCCACCAAGGGGGAGATGTATCCCGTCAAACCAAATGCACTCACCGTACTCTGTTTATAGGCGTTGTGGCCGGATTGGGCTTTATGTTTCAGCGGAGACATTAAGACCCCTTCTACGTTGGCTCCTACTACCAGACCTGTGGTAAGTAAAAACGCATTGAGAGAGCTGGGAGCATTTAATTTCAATTCCATGCCGATCTTCGGATACTTATCCAATATCTGGGCAATAAGGAAACGTTCTTTATCCGAGTAAGGCATATCCAAATCTGCTGGTGAAGAGCCTTTATGTTTTCTTTCTTTTTCGAAACTTGTTGTGTTCGACGTCATATCAAGATAGTGTTGATAAACGGGAATGTATTTCAGCTGTCCCTGCTCATCCAAGAACAAGCCCTCACCTTTTGGCAGTTTGAGACCTTGTTTGGAAGAAAGTCCTATTTTTGCCAGCAGTTTGGCATACCAATTCGCCGGCTCCTGCACCAAGATGATGCGCGGTTTTAAATCAATGGAACCGTCCGGATGGCGGAAATACATGGGGATATTATTGGAATAATTAATGATTCCTTTTGTTTTTTCTTCTCCTTGATAAGCTTTGTTTGCCGCTTCTTCATGGGGAAGAAGTTTGATATTCTCCAAAAAGTTCTGTTTGTCTTCTTTTGTCAAAGTTTTCCATGTAGATATAAACGAAGCAGGCAGCTCCGTAAGGGCAATATTATCCATATTGTCCGATTTTAAGGCCGTTGTAATTTTATTTATATCCTTATACACTTGAGGGTCTATGTTCTCAGTTAATTCTGTGTTTCCCCCATGACTTATTATATTGAGATTGGCCCTGAAGACTGAATTATGCTGATAAATAAACATCAAAAAGTTTTCCAGAGTAAGACGATTGGCTGCGGTGTTTTTTTGATAGAATGCGTTTTTGAGATTTTCATTCTCCAGCCTGCTTATGAAATAGTCAAATTTTCCTAAATCATACAATTTGAGCAAGGCGTATTTTTTCCATTGCTCGGAAATATTTTCATCTAATGTGATACTTGCCAAATCGGCAGGCAGCGGGTCTTCTCTTTTCAAAACTTCCCTCGCTTTTCTGTCCGCTTTGTTTAACGAATTGCCAAAAAACGGCAGCCCGCTGTACAAAAATCCGCTTCGGTTTACGCTGAATGCCGGTATGCCCTGCCATACCGCCGGCTCATAGCTTTCCAGCTCCTGCGCATGCTGCTCTTGTACCTGCCCTTTCTCCGTCCATCCAAGCGCCAATGACCGTTCATACTCGCCGCGCAGCTGCTGATAATCCTTTACAAACGACAGCCCTTCCCCGCGGCCAAACTTATAAAATCTTCCTAAATCTAAAGC
>CALUXG010000026.1 GCA_944324685.1 uncultured Elusimicrobiales bacterium | reverse complement strand
TGGCGCTGAATATGCAGCTGACGGAGGATTTGTACTGGTATGTGATGGGCGGATATGAGACTGGCAGCCAGATAGAGGGGTGGGCCGGCAACATAGGGATACGGCTGGCGTTTGGCGGCGGCTCGGACAAAAAAAGCAAATCCGTAAAGCCGCTCAGACATAGAAGCTCTGCGCAACAGACAAGAAAATCCCAAAAACGATATCCGCAAAGAAACGTTTCTTCGGCAAAGAAAAAAGCGCAGAGTTTAATGACTGCAAAAGTCGTCAGAACGTCCGAACGAAGCAAAAGAATGTCCTTGTTAGATCAAGTGGAAAATGCTTCTTCCAAACAGAAATAACAGGTCTTATATAAAACAAAGCGGTCATGTAAAAATCCCTCCATTGTTTTTTGGAGGGATTTTTATTCGTCTATTATGGCACAATAATATGGCACAAAAAGCAAGGCAGGTTTTTCTGCAAAAGCCGTCTTTCTTCAGTCCATGGCGTTTATAACGGGGGTGGTGCGTTCCCATTCCGCGGCTTCAGCGCCCCATTTTTCTTTTACATCTTGCGGTATTTTGTATAAAATGGCGGTACATTTGGCGCTTACGGTGCCGTCGGGAAGACGAATTTCTCCTTCTACTTGTGCGCGCGTCGTGCCGTTTTTAATGACGCGTCCCACCGCTTTGAGCGGCGTTTGCGTAGGGGTGATTTTTTTATAGACGACTTCCATTTTTAACGTTACCATTAAACGCGTAAAATCATTGCAGAGCAATACCGCGCGGCTGGAAGTTTCATCTAAAATGGTGGCTACAATCCCTCCGTGCACTACTCCCGGGTAAGAACAATAATGGTCGCTTAGCGTAAAAGAAGCTTCCACCTGATTTTCATCATAATTGTTAAACCATTCCAGCTGCAGGCCCAATGGATTTTCACGGCCGCAGGCAAAACATTTTAACGAGGTCGGCTGGCGTACTTTTTTCATATATTCATTATACTTTTCTTTTCGCTTGTCTGTAGCGGGGCGCTTTTTGCTACACTTTGTATATGAGTGAAGAAAAAGAAATGAAATGGGACGCGTCGCGTCGGGGGGATTTTAAGCTTTTTCTTGCCGCTTTGGAATATGCCGTCGGCCCCTTGCCTTTGTTTGCAGATCTTGCCATTACGGATTATTATTTGGATAATGAGAAGGGGGATTTTTCCGCCCGTCGTATGGCGTTGCGCATTCGCCGGCAAAAAGGACGCTATGAAGCCACGCTGAAGGGCCGAAGCGCGTTGAAAAATGGATTAGCGCGGCGTGTGGAATTGACAAAGCCTCTGGCGTGCGCACGCAGCTTTTCCTCCGCGTTGCGCGCTCTGCAGCGGGAAAGCCAGTGGGAAAAAATGCCTTTGTATAATTTGCGCGTACGTTTTGTGCTTCGCAACCGCCGGCGCAGTTACAAGGTGCGGTTTGGAAACAGTTTGTGCGAAGCTTCGCTGGATCGTTATGTGATCTTTGCCGCGGGAAGACGGCTCGCCCGAAAGGAAATTGAATTGGAAATGAAAGGCGGAACGGAAAAAGATTTTTTACGTTTGGTGCGCCTGTTAACGCAGCGAAGCGGCTTGCCTTTTGTGCGGGTTTCCAAAGTGGCAAGCGCGGAAAAATTGTTACAAGAACAAAAGTTTGTCAGAACTAACTTATAGAATTTTTGTTTTTATAGCGCCGCGCGTTTCGTTCTTGTCAAAAAAATCCACAACAAAAAATAAAAAATATTTTTTTGTCGTTTTGATAAAAAATTTTATAAGAAAAAATTTTTGTCGTCGGTAGATACGCCCGCGTACGGAAGAAGAAGGGGCTTGATTTTTTTGGAAAAAATATTTTTAGACGGGGAAAAGTTGCTTTTTAAAAATTTTTGTGGTATTATTTTTATGAGGTTAAAACTAATTATCTCAGGAGAGTAAAAATGCCCGTGAAGAAAACCGTGAAAAAAGCCGCCGCCAAAAAACCGGCGAAAAAAGTGGCCGTAAAGAAAGCCGCCGTGAAAAAACCGGCCGCTAAAAAACCGGCGAAGAAGGCCTGCGCCAAAAAGGCGTGCTGCAAAAAGGCCTGCGCCAAGAAACCGGCGAAAAAAGTGGCTGTGAAAAAAGCCGCTGTGAAAAAACCGGTCAAAAAAACCGCTGCGAAAAAAGTTGCCAAGAAACCCGCTAAGAAAGCAGCCAAGAAAAAATAAATAATTTAATATCCAAAAACCCGCCCTTTTTATAAGGGTGGGTTTTTGTGTCCGATATTTTTCAAAGTTTGCGGCAGGAATTGTTTGGTATGAATTTTTGCCTTTCTGAGAAAAGTCTTTTGTTTTTATGTATCGGATGGTGTCTGTGCAAAGGCGTGCTTGACTGCGTTTGTATTACAGCGGCTGTTTGAAATCTTCTCCGATGATAATGCGTACGTCGCAGATGGCGGTGTCTTGTTTTTCCGATTCGATTTCGCAGTTGACGCCGATAGCGCGGGTAAGCTGTTTGATTTGTGCCAGACGGCCGGTGTAATCCACAATGCGGGTTTTCTTTTGATGCGGTCCCGGGTAATTGTCATACTCCAGCACATCAACCCGCAGCAAACCCTTTTGGCTTTGCTCTCTTAAATACTGTGTCAATTCCAAAGCGGCGCCTTTTTTCCCTGCTCCATTTAAGATTTCCACCCTCAGCGCTCGGTCTTCCCTCGCCAGCGGCGCACGGTCTTCCACCGGTTCGGCTATGTGATCTTCCGGTACGGAAGGTTTCCTTTGTGCGCGCGTTTTTTCATCGGCATTGCGTACCGTAAAATCTGTTATTTCCATGCGGCTCATGGCCACGGCCAGCAGCAAAAATTCCGCAGGTCGGATATTGGTGCGTTTGTCATGCAAGGCGGAAACGTAACCCCATGCCGCCCTCATGGCCAATAACGGATTATAACGCCAAGTTTCCAACGAATCCTTAAAACCGTCCCAATAAGTGTCTCTTTTTTTTGTACGCGGTATATAATAGCGCAGTTGTGTCGGTTTTATGGCGGCCGTTGCAAAAAGATTTTCCGCATTTTCTTTGGCGTCTTTTGGCGTTTTTTTTCGTTTGACTGTAGTCAAAGTGCTTTTTTGTGAGGCCGGATTGTAGGAAAAGATAACTGCCGGCTGCGTCAATACGGCAATGTATACGGTTTTATTTTCCTGTTTGGACAGTGTGCTTACAATATCGGAGTGAAACTGAATGAAAATAGCCCAGCCCGTCAGTATCAGCAGCAAAGCCAATAAGAAAATGCCAATCAAGCGGCGCATTTTACCAAGTGATTCCATAATTCAATTCCCAAGGGACAGAGCCATTTTTGGCTGTCTATGGTAAACCAAAGTTTACGATTTGCCGCATAGAGCAGAGCTTTTTCCAAATCTTGTACAGCCAGCGTACGGATGACAAAAGCGTCTTTATATTTGCGGTCTTTGGAAGAAATATCCGCTACGAACAGAATTTTGCTTAGCGTACTCATCTTTAGGCTGCCCAGTGTGTGTTCTGAGATGGCATTTAGGACATCTTTGTCTTTAACGCCGAATTCATGGCGGGCCAGCCATGCCGAAACATACGAATGCAGCAAGGAAGGTTCAAAGCGGCAAATATCTTCAAAATAGGGTATTTTTATTTTATGCTCTTTGCAAAAGGCGGCCAGCTCCTCCCCGCTGAAACCTTTTCCGGCGTCGTGCAGAATACCGGCTTGTACGGCCTTGCCGACCGGCACTTCATAAATATCACTGAGTATGGCGCAAAGTTCGGCCACTTTCACGGAATGCAAATAGCGGTTGGGCTTTAAGTGTGCTTTCAGCCAGCGGTGTACTTGCAGTCCGTACAAATCATTTTTAACGATAATTTTGCTTACGGCTTCCGGCACTTTGTCCTTTGGCACCGTGCCGCTGGCCAAAATATGCGCGCGTACGCGCGTGGAGGACATTTTGGGAAATTCGCCGGGCAGAAAAATATGGCGGAAATCCGCTTGGTGTTCTGCAAAGCCTTTGCGTCTGCCCGCCACGACGGTAGCGTGCTGAAAAATGTAAGGGGCATTTTTCCATGTATGCAAGTCATTGAGACAGTCCGTGCCTACCAGCAGGTAAATTTCCGGTTTGCCATAATGTTGCCGCAAATACTGCACCAGCTGGTAGGAATAGGTTTTGCCGCCGCGTTTAAGTTCATAATCGTCAAAAACAAATCGCCGTCCCAAAGAGGCAAACGCTGCGCGCGCCATTTGCATGCGCAGTTTGAACGGAGTGGGGGATTTTGCCTTAAAAGGCGAATGATACGCCGGCACGATGTGTGTAACATCGGGCTTGATAATTTGCAAGGCTTTTCTGAGCATAGCCAAATGGCCTTTGTGTACGGGGTCAAAACTGCCCCCAAAAACCAATACTTTCATAGTTTTATTATAACATTAGCCTTTCATTCTTATACGTGACAGGAATAGGGCGGATGCCCCCAACAACAATGCGACGACGAAATAGACCGCCGAAGCGGCGGCGGCGCTGATTTTTGTTACGGCAAAAGCAAAGATGTTGGCGAATACGCCGGCTCCGGCAAAAAGCAGAAGCGTTTCATTTTTTGAAAGGCCCACTTTCATGAGGCGCAAAGCCGCATGATCGTTGCTGGCGCAGAGCGGATTTTTCCCTTTGCACAGCCGCATGAAAATGACGAACAGCGTATCAAAAAGCGGAATGGCGACAATCAGCAGCGGAGCCAAAAAACCTAAATTGGAATGTTCACTGTAACCCGTTCCCATGCACAAAGCGGAAATGATGAATCCCATGAGCGTACTGCCGCTGTCTCCCAAAAAGGTTTTTATGCGGTCGCTGTGATTGTAGGGCCAAAAGCCGGCGCAAGCGCCCAATAAAGCGCAGGCGCAGAAATTGACGTAAATAAATTCAGAAGGCAGAGCGATAACACACAAGCCGAGTGCGCAAACGGCGGCTTGACTGACGCACAGACCGTCGGAAATATCCAGCAAATTAAAAGCGTTGGTAATGCCCATTACCCACAGAAACGTCAATACATAAGACAATACGGGACAGTCAAACAGCGTAATGTGGACGCCGTATAAAATCAAAAACAAAGCTGCCAAAGCCTGCCCTGCCAGACGCAGAGCAATGCTGATGCCTTTGGGCTTTTTCAAATCGTCCCACAGGCCCAGCGCAAAAATGATGAGTCCTCCCAATAAAATTCCGCGCAAATAATGTAATGTCCCGCTGGGAAAAGCGGTGGTTAAGCGGATAAATGCCAAGCTGGCCCCCAGACCTAACATAACGGCGCAGCCGCCCGTTACCGGTACGGGTTGGGCGTGTTTTTTCAGGCCGTGGGGAATATCCAGCAAAAACGATTGCGTATATTTGCGCAGCAATGGCAAGCTGCCGGCTGTAACTGCGCAGGCGATCAAAGCAGAAAGCAAGTACAAGTATAAAGTTTCCATACAGTTATAATATAATATTAAAAGCTTCGCGTCAGCGGTACGAATGAGGGAGAGTATATGCGCAAATGGTTCATATGGCCGGTCATGCTTTTTTTGTTGGGGGGCTGTGCGTCTTGGAGTTTGCAGGCTTTGTGCGACGGTAAAAATTTAGCCCGTCCTTCTTTCTTTTCACAGGGACAAACCTTGGCAGCGTTTAAGGTGGTATTGACGGCGGGAAAAAATTCTTTGGAAGGAATTTTACAAATCAAAAAAACGGGTGAAGAAGTGTATGAAGCGGTATTATTTTCCGCGGCGGGCGGATATAAGCTGATGCAGGCGCAAGTAACTCCGAGGGGAACGGATTTTTTATATATGGCGCCGCCGGCCGATAATGCCGTTACGCGTATGAAAGCAGATAGTTTTTTGACGTTTTTTCTGCTTCCTCCGAACGTATATAAAACCTGCCGCGTCAAAGACGGATTGCGCCGTGTCGCGTATGAAAAAAACGGCGCCGTGTATTATGAGTATGCGGCCGGAGCGGAATATCCTTCTTCCGCGCTCTATCGCAAAAAATTCGGTTCGGTCCGCATGAATTTGGCCCAGTATGCTCCATACGAGGAAGATTATATTCCGCATTATATATATTATCAGGACGGCGCCGTGGAAGCGGAGCTGATTTTGTTGACCTTAAAGAAATAATGCAGCTGTTTAATCGCTTAAAAACGAGTCAGGCTTGACTCGTTTTTTTTTTTTGATACCCCATACCTGTCAAAAAACAAAACGCCGCCAAGAGGGATTTTTGAAGGATTAAACAGTATGGCAGAGGCCAAAATAAAACAGGGTTTTACCCTCATTGAATTGTTGATTGTAGTACTTATTATCGGTATATTGGCGGCGGTTGCATTTCCCCAATATCAATTGGCCGTGGATAAAAGCCGCTATCAAAAGTTTATGCCATTGGCGGACGGTGTTGTTAAAGCGCAGGAGATATATTATATGAGTAATGGAAAATATTCCCTTACTTTTGATAAATTGGACGTTCAGCTGCCTGCTTCTTATCGTTTGTTAGGGGAAAAAAGCGATGCCGGCGGGGACTGTTATGGGGATGACAATTGGTCGAGCGGAAACATTTGCACCGGAAACAAATCCACCTTTGTGGAACCTTTCGGACCCTCCAAAGTACAATATCATATACTGCCTAACGGCGCTACATCCGCCTATGTGGGGAAGCGTTTTTGTATCGTCAATGAAAAAGCAAAAGAGGCGGAGCGCTGGATCCGTTTATGCCGGAGCATGGGCGGAAAGGAAATTGCGCAGAGGGTATATTCTCCCAGTTGGCGTAATTGGCTGTTATAGCGGATCAAATCCGCATTCGAAAGAAAAGGCTTTTTATCCTTGCGTATTATCAAAAGGCTTTTTATTGATAAAACGTTCGGAATGGTCTGTTACGCGGTCCAGTTCCGCTTTTAATTCGGCGGCTACGGCGTCCATATCGCTCTGTTCGTTTACATAGATGGCTTTGCCGTATGTAAGCGCTGTGCTGCCAAATGGCAGCGGCACGCGCATTTTATCCCAAGAGCCGGCTTTGAATTTGTGGCTTAAAGCCGTTCCCACGGGGATAATGGGCAGCCCCGTCTTTTTCGCCAGAAACAAAATACCCGCCTGTACCTGATAAATCGGCCCGCGCGGACCGTCCGGGGTAAGCATGGGGTGATAGCCCGCCTCGGCAATATTCATCAGCTTTATCAAAGCGCGCGCCCCGCCGCGCGTGGTGCTGCCTCGCACGGCTTTCATGCCGAATTTTGGCAATACGCGGGCGATAAACTCCCCGTCATCGCTTAAACTGATAAGAGAACATATTTTTTGCCCGCGGTAAGGATAAAGCAAAAAGAGCTGCTGATTGTGCCATATGGCGTAAATATAGTTCTTTTTTTCTTTTTCCAATTGCAAAAATTCATCGGTTTTGAACCAATAAATACGCGTCGTCCAGCCCAGAAACAGCGTGTAAGCGTATATGGCCCATGAGCCAAGTACGTGTTTCCAAGAAACTTTTTTCTTTTCCAGCGAGGTCGGTCTGGGCATTATTTTTTCCCTCTGCGTTTTTTCTTTTGCCACGGAATGATAAATACGGCCGTGGCTTGCGGTTCTATCGTGCCGTTTTGGCAAGAGACGTCTATTTTATTTGACTGTATGCGTTCTAAAAGTTTGGGCAGAATTTGCCGTGCGGTTGCTTCGTCCGTGCGGGCGGCTTCCTTAAACAATTTCGGTTCCGGAGCAAGGCCTAATTTGGGTATATAAACAAATTGCGGTTCCAGCGTTTCGCATTCTTCTTTTTCCGCTTCTTCTTTGACCAAGTCCACAACAAATAAAACGGCAGTGCGCAAAAATTCAAATAAAATGGTTTGCGCGATCAACTGTCTGGGGGCGGCTAAAGCGTCCGTATACGCGGTGGCGGCGCGGCCCAATGTAACGGCACATGCGCTGAACATCCCTTGCGCGGCTACGGTTTGCGTTCCTAAATCCCAGAGCATGTCTTCGTTGTATTCATATACGGTACCCGGGTCCAGTTCGCGGGTCATTTGAGGCACAAAGGCGGCCAATTCTGTTTCATTGGCAAATTGCGCCGAAGACAGATCCAATCCCAAGCGCAAGATTTTGCGCGTGATTTCTTTTTGACGTGAACTAATCTTAAAACGTTTGATTTTACGCATGCTCTCTGTCATATTCTTTTATCCACTCTCCCAAAAAGCGCGTAAAAAAACACGGCGTGAAAAAGCCGGACGCGCAATACGGGCGCGTCCGGCCGTAAAACTATCTTCTGTTGCGGCGGCTCTTGCGGACGGATTTTTTGGGACCGTGCTGCTGGGCGGCAGGAGCATGCTGCGGCTCTTGCTGCATGTGTGCGGCCGGCTTTTTTTCTTCCGCTTTGCGCGCAGGTTTTCCCGCCGAGGAGGAAGCATTGTTTTCTCCTCCGTGCGTCCATACATAAACCAGCGGGGTCGTCAGTGCGATGGTGGTATATACGCCGCAGATGCAGCCTACCAACATGGCAAACGCAAAAGAATTCAGCGCTTCACCGCCAAAGAAGTACAGAATAAACAGCGAACCAACCACCGTCAAAGACGTGATAATGGTGCGCGAAAGCGTTTCGTTGATGGAGCGGTTAATCAGCTCCGCCAATGAAGCGCGCGGGGTTAAGCGCATATTTTCGCGAATGCGGTCAAAAATAACGATGGTGTCGTTAATGGAGAAACCGGCCACCGTCAGAAAAGCAGCTACGACCACCAAGTCTATTTCTCTTTGTGTCAGCGCAAAAGCCACCGCCATGACGAACAAATCGTGGAACAAGGCGATAACGCCCGAAGTGCCCCACAAAATGTTGCTGAAGCGGAAAGCTACATAAATAATAATCAGCACCAGCGAAAGAATGATGGCCCACGCGGCGCGTTCCGTCATATCCTGTCCTACTGCGGGTCCGACGAAGTTTGCCTGCTGTATGGTATAAGGCACATTTAACGTGTCCAACGCTTTTTCCACGCCGGCTTGTACTTCGGCTATATCCGTTTCGGCTCCTTTTTCGCGTACGGCATAGGTATTGTCCCCATATGACTGCAGGTCTGACTCGCGTTCCGTCTGTGTCAAAGCGTCGCGTATGGCGGACATTTCCACCGGACTTTCAAATTTTACCTGCACCATGGTGCCGCCGGTAAAATCAATACCCATGTTTAATCCTTTGGTGGCAAACAAAATGACACCGAAAATAAGGATGAGGGTGGAAATGGTGAAGTATATTTTCCTGTATTTAAGGAAATCAATGTTTGTTTTCGGGAAAAAGGTCATCATAAGCTGATCTCCTTGGGGTTAGAGGTGAGCATCAGTTCATAAATGGCGCGCGTAACAAACACGGCCGTAAACAAACTGACGGTCAAACCAATGATAAGCGTTACGGCAAAGCCTTTTACGGGGCCGGTGCCGAACTGCAGCAGACAGCATCCCACGATAATGGTCGTGATATTGGAGTCAAAAATAGCGGACCAAGCTTTGTCATAGCCCAGTTGTATAATCGTGGTTATGGGTTTGCCCAGCAATTTTTCTTCTCTCATGCGTTCTATAATCAATACGTTTGCGTCAATGGCCATGGCCAGCGACAGGATAATACCCGCGATGCCCGGCAGGGTCAGCGTAGCGGAGAAGTAGCTCATGATAGCCATTAACAACACAAGGTTTAACACCAAGGCGATGTCTGATATAAAACCGGCCCATTTATAGTAAATCATCATGAACAGCAAAATGGCCAACAGCGCATACAAAGAAGCGCTCAAGCCGGATTTAATGGAATCTTCGCCCAGCGTAGGACCGATGGTGCGTTTTTCAATCACGCGTACCGGAGCGGGCAGCGCGCCGGCTTTGAGGACAATGGTCAGTTGGCGCGCTTCTTCCAGCGTAAACGTACCGGTAATACGGCCCTCTTTGCTGATACGGCTCTGCACGACGGGGGCGGATTGAATGGTGTTGTCCAGCACGATGGCCAATTGCTTTTGCAGGTTGGAGCCGGTCAGCTGGCCGAATTTTCTGGCGCCTTCGGCATTAAATGAAAAAGAAACTTCGGGGTAACCGTTATCTCCGTACATGGTCAGATGGGCGTCGTCCAGATCTGCGCCGGTTACTTTGGCTTCTTTGTCCACCATATAATATCCGCCGTCTTTGGTGCGGAAAATGGTGTATCCTTCCGGCAACAATTCGGCAATTTCAGGTTTTAATACGCCGTCTTGGTCGTACGGTTCTTCCATGCTTTCCAGCTTTTCAATGGCTTTTTCGGCTCCAGCGGTGTCGTTTTTAACGATGTGGAACTCCAACATGGCCGTTTTGCCGATTAATGCTTCGGCAGCGGCCGGATTGGCCACGCCGGGCAGCTGTACCAAAATCCATTTGTCTCCTTGGCGGGTGATGGACGTTTCGCCCACGCCGTATTGGTCAATACGGTTTCGGATAATTTCTATGGCGCGCGCCATGGCTTCGTTAAGCGGTTCTCTGTCGCTGAGTTTGGAAACGTCCAACTCCAGCAACAGGCTGCTGCCTCCGCGCAGATCCAACCCTAAATTAAGCAGACGCTGGGGTTTTTCTCCTAAAGATTCCAGCTTGGTGCGCTCGGCTTCTGGTTTGGAATACCAGCGATAGTTGGGATAAATTAAAGCCATTGACCCCAACAAGATGACGATAATGACAATCCATTTAATGGCCAGCGACTTGGACATTATTTGGCTCCTCCTTTGTTAACAGGGGTGATGTCGGTTAGCACGCCGACGATGCCCGATTTCAAAACGGTAATTTTAACGTTTTCGGCTATTTTTACTTCCAAAGAATTATCTTTGAAGCCCGCCACGGTGCCTACAATACCTCCCGGCAAAATAACGGAATCTCCTTTTTGCAGGGCATCTACCTTGGCTTGTCTTTCAGCCTCACGTTTTTTCTGCCCGCGGCCCGACCAGATGATGATGATCATGAAAATAACAATCATGAGCATAAAAATCAGGTTTCCGCTGCCGGCTTGCGCTGCTGTGTTCATGCTGCCTCCATAAAAAAATAAATATACGAATACCTACAAATTTTACCATATTTGGATGGGAAAAACCGCTGGGTTGATAGGCGTTTTGTGTGTCTTGCGCAAAAGGGCTTGATTTGTTTTTTTTTTTTTATAAATTTTGCGTATGTGCAAAATTTATCAAAAAATGTATCCAAGTGCAAAAAGCCGCTCTAAAGACGTTTTAGGTGGGTTTATGGATAAAGTCATCCTGAGGAGTCGTAACTCAGGATCTCAGCCTTATTTTGCCAAACGGACCGGCTTTACGCTGATTGAACTTTTGGTGGTGGTGCTGATTATCGGTATATTGACTGCGGTGGCGCTGCCGCAATATGAGGCGGCGACGGAAAAGGCCCGCGCCGCTGAACCTCTGGCCGTCTTGCGTACGGTACGCGATGCACAGGAACTATATTATATGGCTAACGGGGCGTATGCGGATGATTTGTCCGTTTTGGACGTTCAAATTCCGCAAAACAGCAAATATTGGAGTTATCATTGGTCTGGGGTTTCCGTTTGGGCGTCGCGTAAAACTTCCAATCCGGATGAAGTTTATCTGTTGGCTTACCGCATGAATGAATCCAGAGCCGATGGATCAGCTTCCATTGCCTGTGGTTGCAGCGGTACGAAGGGATATGATTACGCCAAGCGCATATGTAAAGCTTTGGGTGCCGTGGAGGAAGAAAAAGATTGCCGCTGGATTTTGACAAAATAAAGAAATATCGGATATAGAAGCGGCGTACGGGAAACCGTATGCCGCTTTTAATATGTTTTTTTGTTTATTCTTTTGTCCAGAATGTGCGGATTAAATCAATAATTTCTTTGTCTTGCGGTTTTTTGGAATTGAGCGGCAAGACAAGGGTATTTTCGGATGTAGAAACGGCTACATAATCTTCTTTTACGTCAAAAATGCTCCGCTTTTGCTCTTGTTCAAATAAACTGTGTCCAAAAAAGCCTTTGGGCTGCGTCAAATTCAGTAAATCCATAACCGTTGGGGCAATATCCAGCTGACTGGCCATTTTATCTTGTGTAAGAGGGCGGGCGATGGGTGTTTTGGTAATAATGGCGAAAGGGATACGGTCAAATACACGCTGATAGGGTTTGAAAAGGCTGTTGGTGGGAGTGTTGGAATAAGAGGGATGATCTCCGGTAACCAAAATCAGCGTATCTTCGCCAAAGAGGCCTTTTTCTTCCAGCATATGCAGAAAACGGGCCAAATCTTCTCCGGCGCGTGCATATGCGCGGGGCATGGTGGGGCGGTCATAAAAGCGTTCAGGAATTTCTTCATATGACTGATCCAGATAATCCAGTCTTCCCAGCGGCACGTGGGTGTCCACCGTCAGCAGGGTAAGAAAGGTTTTTTCGTTTTTATGCTCCTGTAAATATTCCGCCGCATATTCAAAAAGTTTGCGGTCGGTCAGCCCCCACCAGTGTATGTATTCTTTATACGGTTCTTTATCGGAAAAAAACCGGCTGCCGCGCACTTCGTCAAAGCCTGCTTGGTGAAACAGCAGATTTTCGTCCATATACGTTTCATCGGCCCCGCGCAGAAAAGCGGTGTGGAAACCGTGTTTTTTGAGTTCTTTGACAAAGGAGAGCGGATAACCGTTTTCGTAATTTAATTGGGCATAGGGATGGGAGGAAAAAATCACCGTCAGCCCGTATAAGGTTGACAACGTTACCGTATGCAGTGTGGCGGAGGGATAGATTTCAAACAAACGGTCATAGGTGCGGCTGGCGGCGGGGGGAATAAGCGGATTAAAACGGTGCATATATTTGGCCGACAGACTTTCCGTTGCGATTAGAACAACGTGTTTGTAGTTTTTGCCCACGCCGGTGTTTTTGGCGGTGAAAACATTGTATTTTTTTGCGGTTTTTGTTATATCTTCCGGCAACGCGTCCGTAATAAGGGCCTGTGGAGGCTCTGCCAAAACGGCGCGTAAGGTATATACGGGAGAAGGGGGAATTAAATAGGTGCTTAAAAAGTCATATGGCATTGGCAGCAATACTAAAGGATTAAGGCAGTTGATAAGCAGCAAAAGACCTGCGCAAGTTCCCAGTTGTTTGGCGGCTGTTTTTCGTGCGGGCGCCATAAAAAAACGATGGACGATAAAAAGACAGAAACACAGAAAAACCGCCAAATAACAGAGTGTGCGCCAATCCGTCAAAAAAGCATAATCTCCGCCCTGCATGGTATCCAAATATTTGGCGCCGAAACGTTCTTTAAAATACCACAGCAGCACCAAATCCGCCGTACAGGCTAGGTAATAAATATAAAAACACAGGGACAAAAACCATTTATTTTTTATGTTTAACAGATTGAGCAGTGCCAAACAGGCACCCAAAAAAGCAAATTCTACCAGCAGCCGTACCGGCAAGGCCGCCGCCCAAGCAAAAGCGGGAGCTTGCAACTGGTACAGACCAAACGCCGTCAGCCCCAGAGCGGGCAGCGAGGCTATGAGCAACAGTTTGTAATTGGTCTTAAAAGAAAGCCATAAATCATGCAGTAGTTTCATGTTCCGCGCCGCGGCAGGCGCACCCTCTAAATTTGATATACTTAATTATATAAATTTAAGCGGATACTCCGCTGAAAGGATGAATATGGAAAATAAAGAATTGGAAACGAAACGTCATTCATGCGCACACGTGATGGCGGCGGCCGTGCAGCAGCTGTTCCCCAATACCAAGTTGGGTATAGGCCCTGCCGTAGACAACGGCTTTTATTATGATTTTGATTGTCCGCACGCTTTTACGCCGGAAGACCTGAAAACCATTGAGACCAAAATGAAGGAACTCATTAAAGCCCGCATTCCGTTTGAATGCAAAGCAATGAGTAAGGCGGAAGCAAAAGCTTTTTTTGAAAAACGCGGAGAGACGTATAAACTGGAACTTTTGGAAGATTTGCCGGAGGGGGAGATTACCGTTTATTTTACCGGCGATTATGCCGATCTGTGCCGCGGTCCCCACGTGGAACATACGGGAAAAATCAATAATTTCAAGCTTTCTGCCATTGCCGGCGCTTATTGGCGCGGGGACGAAAAGCGCCCCATGCTGCAGCGCATTTACGGCTTATGCTTTAACGATAAAGACGAGCTGAACGCCTATGTCAAACAGCAGGAAGAAGCCGCCAAACGAGACCACCGCAAACTGGGGCCGGAGCTGGATTTATTCAGCATAAACGACAATGTGGGCCCGGGGCTGATTTTGATGCATCCCAAAGGCGGCATGCTGCGCAAAATTTTGGAAGACTGGATTAAAGACGAAAATATTAAACGCGGATACGATATGGTGTACAGTCCGCATATTGCGCGTTTGCATTTGTTTGAAATCAGCGGCCACGCCGGTTTTTATTCAGAAAGTATGTTTCACCCCATGGAAGTAGACGGAGATAAGTATCAGATAAAACCCATGAACTGCCCTTTCCATGTGGAGATTTACAAATCCAACCTGCGAAGCTACCGCGATTTGCCGCTGCGTTATTCAGAGTTGGGTACTGTGTACCGCTATGAACGGTCCGGCGCTTTGCACGGCCTGCTTCGCGTGCGCGGATTTACGCAGGACGACGCGCATATTTTCTGTACGCCGGAGCAAGTGGAAGACGAAGTCAAACAATGCTTTGATTTTGCCATGCACATTTTCAAAACGTTTGGATTTGAAAAATATGTCGTGGAGCTTTCTACGCGCGACCCACAGCACCCCGAGCATTTCACCGGCAAGGTGGAGGATTGGGAGCGCGCCGAAAACGCCCTGCGCCACGTACTGGATACCAATAATATCCCCTATACCACGCACGCGGGCGAAGCGGCTTTCTACGGGCCAAAAATTGACATCAAAGTGATGGACGCCATCGGCCGCCTGTGGCAGCTGTCCACCATACAATTTGATTTCAACCTGCCGGAGCGTTTTGATTTGGAATTTGTCGCTTCCGAAGGCCGCAAACGCCCCATTATGGTACACCGCGCCATGTTTGGCAGCATAGAACGTTTTATCGGCGTGATTATTGAGCATTATGCGGGCTGGTTCCCGCTGTGGCTGGCTCCGGTACAGGCCAAAATTTTGACGCTGACCGACGACCAGATTCCTTACGCCAAAGAAGTGGCCGCGCAGATGCGCGCCGCCGGTTTGCGCGTACAGCTGGATATACGCCCCGAAAAATTGGGCCTGAAAATCCGTGAGGCGCATTTGCAGCATATTCCGTATACGCTGATCATCGGTGCCAAAGAAGCCCAAGAAAAGACGATTACCGTGCGCCTGCGCGACGGCAAAAACCTTAACGGTTTACCGCTGGCGGAGGTATTGGCCAAGATGAAAGAGGAGGCTGACCTCCGCAGCCTGACCAATCTGCTCAAATAATTTGGGCTTTTGGATAAAAAAATTCTCCCCCGCCTTGGCGGGGGATTTTTGTTGGAGGTCAAAAAGAGTTCTTCGCGCGTCCGCCGAGACGAACAATTTACACCGTCATTTTCAAAAGCAGGAGTCG
>CALUXG010000025.1 GCA_944324685.1 uncultured Elusimicrobiales bacterium | reverse complement strand
ATTTTGTACTTTTGGCGGCCCCGCGCGCACGAAGATTACATGACGCGGGAATGAGCGGCTGGTGGCAGCTGATATGGTTTATTCCGTATCTGGGGCCGCTGGCCTTGTGTATTCTCATGCTCCTGCCGCCCGAAAAAGGGAAAAACCGCTTTGACCTGCAGACGCCGCTCCCCGCAGCGGAACCGGCCCCGCAGGAAAACAAATCCTCTGACTTACCGTCTTAATTCGCCCCAAACAAAACCCGCCTGAAGGCGGGTTTTGTTTTGCCCGTAACAGTCTTTACAAATGTTTTTCCAGTTCGGCAAAAAATTCCGTCGCTTTCTGCCGGAAGAAAAAATCACTCACTCCGTCCGTATAGGCTGAGGGCTGTGTGTTGACCTCTATAATTTTTGCACCGTGCTGTTTAGCTAAAAGCGGCAGGCTGCACGCGGGCATCACCTGCCCTGCCGTGCCCACCACCAGCACCACATCGGCGTTTTGGGCCAATTCCACGGAGTTTTGGTAAGCGGCGGGAGGGATGCCTTCTCCATAAAACACAAAATCTGGCTTCAGCACGCCTCCGCATGAACAAACGGGAGGGAGCGAATCCAAATTCACGTCGTCTGTTTGATACACGCGCCCGCAGTTTATACAGTGCATTTTTTTAATTGTACCGTGAAATTCCTGCACATTTTTGCTTCCCGCTTTTTGGTGCAATCCGTCTATGTTTTGCGTAATCACTCCGGCAAAACCGCCCCGCGTCTCCAACGCGGCAATCATTTGATGGGCTTTATTGGGCAAAGCTTCATTCATACAAGTAAAAAAGATTTTTTTCATTTCTTCCCAGCTTCGTTTGGGATTTTCGTAAAAAAAATCCAATTCTATGAATTTAGGGTCATAGGTATTCCACAGGCCGCCTCGGCCCGTAAAAGGGGGAATGCCGCTTTCCACCGACACGCCCGCCCCCGTAAACGCCACGCCGCGGCGGGCGTTTTTAATTAAATTTATTGCTTGCATACTGCTATAATATAATATCGGAACGGCTATGAACAACCCGTTAAAGGTAAAAGAAATCATTGCACGCGGATATATAAACCCTTCCAAACTCCCCGGGGCGGACTACGTCATTAATCCTTATGTGGGCTGTCCGCACCGGTGCATATATTGCTACGCCGAATTTATGAAGCGTTTTTCCAACCACGACGAGCCTTGGGGTACGTTTACCGACGTAAAAATACGCAGTACGTCCAGCCGGCCTTTGGATTTACAGGAGAAAAACGTATTTTTAAGTTCCGTAACCGACTGCTACAACCCGCTGGAAGAAAAATACGGCCTGACGCGCAAACTGCTGCTGCAGATGCGCCAGAGCGGGGCGGGCATTACTATTTTGACCAAATCCGCTCTTGTACTGCGCGACATGGATATTCTGGCACAACTGCCCGATGTTACGGTAGGCTTTTCCATGAATACGACTGACGACGCTTTCCGCCAAGATACAGAACCCGCCGCCTCCAGCGTGCCGGAGCGGTTTTACGCGCTGAAAACCTTGCACGAAAAAGGAATACGCACATGGGTGCATGTCTCGCCCATTTTTCCATATTTATCCGATTGGAAAACCCTCGTGGAAACTGCCGCGCCTTTTACGAACCGCTTTTCTTTTGAAAATCTCAAACTGCGCGCCGCGTCCTTGCCGCGGGTACTGCTCTACATAACGCGCCGACACCCGCAATGGCGGCAAACCTATGAACAAATCTTTCGCCGGCAAGACATGACGTATTGGCGCGGACTGCGCAAAGAAATCTTGGCTTTCTGCAATGAACGCAAATTGGCCGCCGCCGTACATTTTTCCGAAAAATTGCCCGTCCGGCACTGATTTTTGCTTGCCCCGACGGCCGTTTATTTACTACTCTGACGGAGGGGGGGAATATGACCAACATCAAACGCGCCGTTTACAACACCTTGCAGTTTAATCACCGCAGCAAACTGACGTGGTGTATTAATCTGTTTATCATTTTGCTGATTCTGCTCAGCGTTCCCGTAGACGTTATTGAAAGCTTGGGCGATGCCGATCCGCGTCTGCAGCGCGCCGTGCTGCATTTGGATTTATTCATGAGTGCGGTATTTGCGCTGGAATATGTACTTCGTCTGTGGAGCTGCACGGCCGACCCGCAATACGCCCATCCGCTCAAAGGCCGCATAAAATACATGTTCACGCCGCTGATGATTATTGATTTATTGGCCATATCCCCGTTTTTTATTTTGGGCGCGGGTTATTTGCGCGCATTGCGCGTATTCCGCATATTAATGCTTATGCGCTACACGGACGCCATACAGCTGATGAACACCGTGGTAGCGCAAAAAAAATCCGAACTGCTGATCTGCGGTGCGTTTATTTTAATGCTGTGGGTATGGAGCGCGTTTATGATTTTCCGCGTGGAACATGCGGCGCAACCGCAGGTGTTTGCCAATATTTTGGACGCACTATGGTGGTCGGCGGAAACGTTTACGACGCTGGGATATGGGGACAAATATCCCATTACGCTTTTTGGACGCATGATAGCCGTTATTACGGTGGCCATGGGATTGGTGCTTTTTGCCATCACGACGGCGGTGCTGACAGCGGGCATTGTGCAGGAAATACAAAAATTTGAAAAACGCAAACAAAAACCGCCGCAGGTGTAATCGGTGTCCGTCTCGGATATGATAAAATAAAAGCACCGCTCTGGGCGCAGCGCCGCAAGCAAGGAGACAAACACATGCCGTTTAGCGAACACAAAGACATTATCCGCACATACATTCAGGCCGTGCGAGCCATTGACGCGCGCCAAGCCAATGAACATACTTACCGTACGCCGTTGGAAAACTTAATCAACCAGCTGCCGTTCAAAGGCAAAAACATTGTTGCCGAGCAAGAGGTAAAAGGCGCGGAACTGGACGTAGACGGCACGCCGGATTTTTTTGTATATGACGCTTCCGTGCCGCTTTTTAAGTCTTTAATCGGATTTATTGAATGCAAAAAAATCAGCCGCAACATTGAGGAAATCGTCCACAGCGAGCAAATCCTCCGTTACGCTAAAACCGCCGCCAACATCATTATTACCAATTACCGTGATTTTATTCTGCTGCAAAACGGCAAAATCAAAGCCCGCGCCAGTTTGATTAATGCAGATCTGTCGGAATCGATCGTACCGACCAAAGAACAGGATTTTATCAATTTGCTTTTGGATTTTTACGGCTATGATTACCCGTATATAAAAACCAAAAAAAATCTGGTGCGCGCTTTGGCCAGTCAAAGTTTCTACTATTCGGCCGCTTTGCGCAATTATGTCAGCAATCCGGCCAACAATGAGCAAGACTTCTTTTATAAATTCAATGAACTGTTCAAAGATTTTCAGCACTCCTTAAATTATGATTACGACATAACGGACTTTTGCGACATTTACGCGCAAAGCTTCGTATACGGGCTGTTTTTGGCACGCATGGAAATGTTTGAACAGAACCAAAAAGACGACAAATTCCACGAAGACAATCCCGACTGGCTTAATAAAATTCCCTTGGAATATAAACTGCTGTATGAATTCCTCAGTACCGGTTATACGCCGCGCTATTTGCCCGCTTCCATACACATGGCGCTGATCAATATCGCCAAAAACATTAATTTAGTGGACATTGGTTCCATTAATCAGGAATTTATAAAACAAAGCCAAGGCAAAGGCAGCATCACCGCCTATTTATACGAAGATTTTCTTAAAGAATATGATAAACTCAAAGGTACGGAAAACCGCAAAGAAAGCGGCGTTTATTACACGCCCAAAGAGGCCACGCATTTTATCGTGCGGAGCGTACAGGAAATCATTAAAACGGTTTTTAAGCGGGAAGACGGTTTTTTGGACAGAGGCGTAAAAGTATTGGATTTTGCCTGCGGAACGGGTACTTTTCTGGACAGCATTTATGAACTGCTGATAAACAAAAACGCCGGCCCGCTGGAAAAACAACAAATAAAAAATAAAATCCTGCAAGACATTTACGGTTTTGAGCTGTTGTTTACGCCTTATATCGTGGCGCATACGGTGCTGACGAAGTTCTTAAAAGACAACGGCATTGCCATCACTCACGAACAGCGTCTGCCGGTGTATTTGACCAATACACTGGATTTGGCCCCGCACGCCATCAGCCAGCTGCTGCCCTATTTGAAACAAGAGCATGAAAAAGCCCTGAAAGTAAAACAGCAAACCGACATTCTGGCCGTGGTAGGCAATCCGCCGTATTTTAACGGAAAGAGCAAATCCGCCGGCAAGGAAATTGACGAATTTACCCAAGACTATAAAACAGGACTTAACGAAAAGAAAATAAATTTGGATGATTTATACATCAAGTTTATTCGCTTTGCCGAATGGAAAATAAATAAATCCGGCTCCGGCGTGGCGGGCTTAATCACCAATAACAGCTTTTTGGACGGCGTTACGCACCGGCAAATGCGCAAGCACCTGTTGGAAACGTTTGATGAGATTTATGTGCTGAATTTGCACGGAAACACCCGCAAAAAAGAACAGGATCAGAATATTTTTGACATTATGGTCGGCGTATGTATTACGTTGTTTATCAAGCGCCCCGCACAGGAAAAGCCGTCGGAGAAAAAAGTATTTTACTATTCCACCAAAGACAACGGAATCATCAGCCGCGCCGAAAAATTGGATTTTCTGGAAAATCACACCCTGCTTTCCCTGCCGTGGAAACAGTTGCAGCCGCAGCAAACGCCGTTTTATTGGTTTACGGACAAAGATTTATCTTTGCAAAGCGAATATGAGAAATTTTGGAAATTGACGGATGTGTTTGAGAATTACAACAGCGGAATACAAAGCAAGAATGATGCCATTAATGCTGTATATAGCAAAAATGAAAAAAATCTTATCAGAAACAATTTCATTCACTTATCCTGTGAAGAATTAGGAAAAAAATATAAATTAAAAAATGGCAGAGACTGGCAAATTCTTTTAGCTAAAAAAGACCTCTTAGAAAATCCTGTTTTAACAGAAAAAATTAATTATAGGCCTTTTGATATTCGTTACACAAATTATACGGGAATAACAAAGGGTATAATTGCCTATCCGCGCTATCAAACCTGCCGCCATCTTATTGGGAAGAAAAATTTAGGTTTATGCTTCACACGAGATTTGCAAGGAAATTCTTACACGAATGTCTATATTACCAATAAAGCAACCGATTTATGTTTCGTCAATCATAATACCTACATCGCCCCGTTATTTCTTTACGAAAATGAAATGGGTCAAGAGGTTCAAATCCCCAATTTTACGGGCCGCTTCCGCGCGGATTACTATATTGGGGGGGGGCAGTATACCCCTCCGGACATACTAAACTACATCTACGGCGTGCTGCACTGCCCCATATACCGCCGGAGATATATAGAATTTCTCAAAACGGACTTTCCGCGCATACCTTTCACGCGCAACCGCCAAATATTTGACCAATACGCCGCTTTAGGCGCACAGCTGATTGCCCTGCATACCATGCGCCACATCCCCAAAGACGCGGACATACGCGAAGAATACGAGGGGGAAATCGTCAATTTCGTCATTGCCAAAATCACGCCGCCCACGGCGTCCAGCCCGCGGCTTGTATTGCAAATGACCGACGGCAAGGAAATCTCTTTCCACGGGGTAACCCCCGCCCTGTATCAGTTCCAAATAGGTTCGTATGCACCTGTGGACAAATGGCTTAAGTACCGCAAAAAAGACGCCGTTTTGCTGGGATTGGACGACTTAATACACATAAAAAACATGCTGCTGGTCCTTAAACGGACTATGTCTATTATGCAAGAAATAGAAGCGCTGGGCGGCGCGTGGATAAAAGATATATAAAATTACCGGCCCAAAGAGTCCGCCGCTTCCGAGGAGTCCGAAAGAGCCTCTTGACGATCCGCCGCGGCGCCTTCCGGCAGAACCGCCTCTTTGCCGCGGCGTTTGGAGCCGTTATAATCATACCCCATGCGCTTTAACAGCCGCGCATTGTCTTTGGTAACGGGCGCTTCATAAACGTCTATAATGCGCTGGGCCGTCGGCAGCAGAGCGCCGTTATTGCCGTCAATATGCGTACGCGCGGTTTTTATGGCGCCGTATGCGTTGGCGACGGCGGACTCCGTCTTGGCAAAGCTGACCAAAAATTCATTAAACCGCTCCATCAGCTTGACCACGTCTTCTTTCAGCTCGTCCATATATTCGTTTTGCCGTTCTATGTTCCACAAACGAGCCACCATTTTCAGCGTGTTGATTAAAGAAGACGAAGAAACAAGGGCAACGTCGTTTTTCCACGCTTCGTTTACAATATCAGGATCTTTGGACAACGCCGCAAAAAGCGCACTCTCGGGAGAAACAAACATCAATGTATAATCCGGCTGCATTTTTTCGCCCGTTTTTTGAAATTGCAAATAATATTTTTTGGAAGAGAGGTCTTTTATCGTGGCTTTTATATCTTTGACATGTTCGGCCAAAAATGCTTCTTTTTTCTGGGGATTCTCTTCCTGATAATACTGCGCGTAATGATTAAAAATAGTCTTGGAGTCCACCACAATCCAGCGGCCCGCCGGCAAGGCAATCTGCACGTCCAGCCGTTTGCCTCCGTCCGAAACCTGTTCAAAATAGTCCACTCCGCGCTTTAGTCCGCTGATTTCCAGAATGCGCCGCAGCGCTTCTTCGCCCCAGCTTCCGCGCACTTCCGGCCGCCCCTTGATGGCGGCGGTCAAATCCAGCGCGCTCTGATCTATTTTCTCCGTGGATTTTATCACGTCGGCAAGGCCTTTTTCCAACAGGGATTGTTTTTCCGACGTCAAACGTTCCATGTCCGTTACTTTCTTAAAAAAAGTCTCCAGCTGCAAAGCAAGCGGTCGCAGCGTTTCGGTGGTTTTGCTTTCCAAACCCTTGCTCTTTTCTTCCAGAATTTTGGCAGCCAAATCCGCAAATTGCGCACGGTATGTGGCGGAAAGCTCCGAAAAATTTTTTTCCACCAAAACACGTTGTTTTTCCAAAGAGGCGGCCTGTTCGCGCAAGCGGGCATTGTCCACGTCCAAACGGAGCAAACGGTCCTGTTGTTCTTTGACTTCCTGTTGCAGCCGCTGCGCCTGCTGCGCTTGCATGCGCGCGGTTTTTACGGAGGGAACAAGCCACACGCACGCCGCCAAAAAACCGGCCGCCGCACCTAAAACAAGGGACAACACTATGTAAAAAGCCTCCATAAATTCCTCCGTTTTTATATCATAACAATTTTTGTGTGCAGCGCATTGAAAATAAATATTGTCCTTTTCCAAAAAACTTTTTATAAAATATAAATATCTTAACAGTGAGGGCAATCATATGAAAAAACTGCTTACTTTATCCGTTCTTTCCGCTTTCTGTCTGGCCGCCGGCTGCGCCAGCACGGGTGCCGCGTCGGCTTCTTCGGCCAATACGCCTATGACCTTGGATGAGGCTTTGCAAAAATCGGCCGAAACGCGCCAAAAACTTTTGGACGCCAAGCAGGCTTATCAAGACGCCAAAGCCGCCGCCGAAGCCAGCCAGCAAAACGATACCAGCTTCTCCACCGAACTGGCCAAACAAAAAATACAAAATCAAATAGACGAAACCAAAGCCAAACTGGAAGCCGAAAAAGAAGCGTGGAAAGACGCGCTGAGCAATTAATATCATCTGACATAAAAAACCCCGCCGAAAAGGCGGGGTTTTTGCCATACGGAAACAAACGTCCTTTTAATCCTCTGCCGGCGGCGGAGGAGGTGGAGGGGGTAAAACGCCGCCTTGTCCCGCCGGTCCTTGCGGTCCGCGCGGACCAGCATGGCGCGGCCCTATGCGGCCTTGTTCATGCAATGCTTCCGCCAAATCGCCGTCTTCGGCAATCACGCGTTCGGTCAGCCGGTCCGCCCACGCTTTTTTAGCCTCGGCTTCCTGTTCTTTGGCCAAACCTTCTTTCATGCGGCTAAGCCGTTGCTCAAACTCCTGCAGTTTTTCTGCCCGCACGGACAGCTGTTCCTCGCGCACTTCCAACAACACTTGGCTTATATCTTCACGCAGAGCAGCCTGTTTTTTGCTGCCGTCTTTGGCTTTTTTATAATCTTTAACGAGCTTCTCCAATTTTTCTTCTTTGGCCTTAAACTCGGCGCGACGCGCTTTGCGTTCGGCTTTGGCCTCTTTCAGACGCGCCTGTATTTCAGGATTATGTTTCGGCCCTTTTTTCAGGCGCAGCTCCGGACGGGCTTTGCCGTCTTTTTTCACGGGGCAATCCTCTCCCTCACACGGGGGAACGGCAAACACCGGCGCGCAAAACGCCACCAGTGCGGCCAGCAATACGAATTGTTTCATGTTTTCCTCCTTTAGAACTCTTCTTCAAAAACCGCTAAATCCGCGGCAAAACTGTTAAATTCCGCATCTGCTTCGGCGGAAACATAAGCCACCCATTCCACACGCTCGTCCGTCAAACCGCGCTGAGAAGACACAGAAGCCCAAAAAACACATACCAAAAACACCGCACAGCATGCCGACAAAACGGGCTTCCACATCTGCCGCCACCAACCGACAGCGGGCCTGCGCAAGACGCGCTCCACCGCTTTTTCTGGAGCCGCCGAAGGGAGCAAAGCCGTTTGAACCTGACGCAAAAAAGCCAGATCTTTTCGGCACTGCGGACAGGAAGAGAGATGTTTTTCAAAGGAGGCGGCACGCTGAGCGTCCAATTCGCCGTAAAAATACAAACTTACGTCTTTGCACTGTTCGTTCATATTATGCCTCCTCTCGTAAAAGTTTTTGCATTTTTTGCACGGCGCGGTGATGATCCGCCAACAGACTGCCTAAAGGCCGCTGCAAAAGCTGCGCCGCTTCCTGAAACGTCATATATTGCTTCAGATACAGAATTTCCCTTTGTTTGATCGATAAACGCAATGACGCCTGCCGTATACGACGACCCAACTCCGCCAGCTCCATCGTTTCCAAAGGCTGCGCCTCCCCGCTTTCCAACTGTTCATGCAGGTAAGGATTGCCGTTTTCATCCGTATCATCCAAAGAAAACATTTCTTTCTTGTCCCTAAAAAAATTTAATACACGGTTACGCGCAGAGGTAAATAAATAATTTTTGAATTTCCCTTGCGGGCGATATTGTTTCATATTTCGGTAAAAACTTAAAAACACTTCCTGAAAAATATCTTCCGCCGCGCTTTCATCGCGCACCATGGCTTTGATATATTGATACAGCATATTTTTGTACCGGTATACCAATTCATTAAAACACGTCTCATCGCCGTCTTGAAAACCGGCTACCAATTCGTCATCGCTGCGTTCATTCATTTCTGCTCCATGTTTACATAACCCGAAAGAACAGGATTTTATTGCACTTTAATTAAAATAGCAAAAAGATAGGTGCGCCCGCGAGAGAACAAGCAACATAAAACATGTAGTTTCAAAAAAATGGGAAAAAAGAGAGGAGAGGAATAAGCTATATTAAGAAAATGGTGTAGCGGAGCTACATAAGCCCCGAGTCGGCGCAAAATAAGCCAAATTTACGAAATAGTTGGCAGGACTAAAGCGCCACAGCTGAAACTGCCGTTATAAACAGCACATATCAAGCATTCAGTCCACTACTATCCTTATACTCCGCCGGATCCACGGGAATCCTAAACCAAAACACAGCGCCTTGGCCCAGACCGGCACTCTCCACACCGATTTCCCCATTATGCGCGTTAATAATTTCCTGTGCGATGGACAAGCCCAATCCCCAGCCTTGTTTACGGCCGGAACGGTCATTTTCCGACTGGTGGAATTTTTGAAAAATTTTGCTCTGCTCATTATATACAATACCCGGCCCCTCATCTCCCACATAACACACCAACCATCCTTTCTGCAGAAAATAGCGGATTTCAATGCGTCCTCCCTGCGGAGAAAACTTAATGGCATTACCCAGCAAATTATTCAACACTTGCGAAATGCGGAAACGGTCGGCATATACACTGACATCGGTGGGGTATTCATACTTGGTCAAAAAAATACCTTTTTTCTGTGCATTTACCTGCTGCAGGGTAAAAACGTCATTTAGAAGCTGATTGAAGTTAAAGTTTTTGAAATCCATCTTAAATTTTCCGGACTCTATCATGGAAATATCCATCAAGTCCGCCATCAACTGATTCATATTGTCGGTGGCTTTTAAGATATTGTTCAACGCCAGTTGATCGTTATTGCCCCCGCCTTGCGGATTATCCATCATCAGCACGGAGGTAAAGCCCTGAATGGACGTCAGCGGCTGACGCAAATCATGCGCCACAATGGACATAAATTTGGAACGGATTTCATTTAACCGGTTTAATTCCTGATTGGAAAGTTTCAGCTTTTCCACCATATTTTCCAACATGCTGACTTTGCCCGACAGCTGCATTTGCAAAGAAGCTATTTGCTGTTGGTAGTTATGTTCGGCTTTCATGACAACGCGTTTCATCTTGCGCAGCGCAAAACGCCGCGTTATCCAATAGGTCAACACCAACAGTGCAGACGTCAACACCGTGTAATAAACGGGATAACTCATTTCTCTAAAAAAATTCAAGCTCATCATATTTTCCTATTATATCTATTTTATGGGACGATTCAGCACTTTTTCCAGCTGCCGGCGGGACAGGGCTCCCTCTCGGCGCAACAAAGGTTCGGGACCGGTTAAATCCAATACGGAAGAGGCATGATTTCCCAATGTGCCTCCGGTCAAAATTAAATCCGCCTTTCCTTCAAAAAAATCCGTTATTTCCCTTTCCGAAGTAAATACGGGCCGCCCGTGCAAATTGGCGCTGGTGGAAGCCAACGGACCTTTTACCGCTTCCAACAACCGTGCCAAAGCCGCATGCGCCGGCACGCGCAAACCCAGCCCCGCAAACCCGCGCAGCAACGGCGCGCCTTTTTCGTTGGCGGGTAAAATCATCGTCAGAGCCCCGGGCCAAAAGGCGGCGGCCAATTTTTCCGCGTCTTCACTCCATCGGGTAATAGCGCGCGCCTGTTCCGCCGATCCGACCAAAAGCTGCAGGGCGGAATCCGGAGGTCTTTGTTTTATCTCATAAATACGTTGTATGGAAGTTTGCGCAAAAGCGTTTGCGCCAATGCCGTACACCGTATCGGTGGGATATACGGCTACGGCGCCGCCGTCAATACGGGCGGCGGTTTGCGCCAGCTGTGCAGGCGTCATAGCGTCAATAGGGCAAAGAAGGCTCTTCATGTTTCTGCTCCGCTTCAGGCAAGCCGATGACGACAACAAACTCTCCCTGCACTTTTTTGCGCTTGGCAAGCAATTGCGCCGTTTCTTCCGCCGTACCGCGCAGCCACTCCTCATATACTTTGGAAATTTCCCTTGCCGCCACAACGGGAGTATCGGGGCCTAAGCTCTGGCTGATTAATTCCAACAATTTAATTACGCGGAACGGAGATTCATAGACGATAACGGGATGTTGTAAGGCATAAGCCGCAGCCAGCAGTTTGGAGGCTTTGCCGCGTTTGCGCGGCAAAAAACCCAAAAACGTAAACGCGCCGCCCGTAAATCCCGCCCCCGCTAAAGCACAAGCCGCCGCGCTGGGACCGGGCAAAGACGTCAGCGGGATATTTTCTCTGGCTGCCTCTTTCACCAGTTTCCAACCGGGGTCGGAAATGCAAGGCGTACCGCAGTCGGACACCAAAGCACAGTGTTTGCCTTGGCGTAAAAGCTCCAGACAACGGCGCACGGACGCCGAGTCGTTCTCGTTATAACGTACAGTCGGCTTGGAAATGCCAAAATGTGTCAGCAAAATTTGCGTACGGCGCGTATCTTCACAAAGCACACAGTCCGCCTCTTTCAGCGTCTCCAGTGCGCGCAGCGTAATGTCCTGCAAATTCCCCAGCGGGGTGGGTACTATGGATAACATAGCATTAGTATATAAAATTCAGCGCATACGCGCGGCGGCTTGTATAGTAAAAGCAACCTAAAAATGCTATGCTGGTATATATATTTGAACAGAGGTGCTTATGCAACAAAAAGACATTGCCATACTGGCGGCCCGCTGCGCAGACGAGAAAAAAGCCGAAGACGTAAAACTGCTGGACTTAAACGGCCTTTCTTCATTATGCGACTATATCGTTTTGGCCACCGTTACGTCCAAACCCCACTTGGAAGCCGTGGAGGACGAGATAAGCACCCGTCTTAAAAAAATAGGCGTTTACAAATTGAACCGCGACGGCGGAGAAAGCATGATCTGGCGCGTATCCGATTATGGTTCTTTTCTGGTCCATATCATGACGCAACAAGCGCGCGAGTTTTACGCTTTGGACAAAATTTTCAGTTTTGCCACTGCCGTCAAATTCCAAAAACCTAAAACAACCAAAAAAACAACGGTGAAAAAAACCGCGGCCAAAAAGACGACCTCCAAAAAAGCCGCTCCAAAGACCGCCGCAAAAAAAACCGCGTCTTCAAAAACCACCAAAAAATCCAACGCCAAAAAAACCGCCAAAACGGTTAAAAAATCTCTTAAAAAGGTATCTAAATAAATCATGTTTGAACAATTAAAAAAAGAAGTAGACTTAAAACTTTTCAGCGCGCCTGTATTTGCCGGCGCCGCTTTACCCCGCGCGGAATTTTCCCCCGCGCCGCAACATACGGGGGCGGACTTATCGCTGAATTGGGCCATGGCTGCGGCAAAAGTACTGCGCCGAAATCCCATGGAAATCGCCAAACAAGCCGCCGTACTGTTGCGGGAGGTTAACGGCATTGACGACGCCGTCGCCGCCGCACCCGGGTTTATCAATATCAAACTGGACGAAGCTTTTATCATCGCCGCCGCCAAAGACCGCCGCATTAAAGATAACAGCTTGGGTTACGGTGCCCAGAATAAGATTTTAATAGAATTCGTGTCGGCCAATCCCACGGGGCCTGTACACATGGCTTCCGGCCGCGGCGCCGCGCTGGGGGACAGTTTGGTACGCATTCACCGCGCTTTGGGATATTTGTGCGACAGCGAGTATTACGTCAATGATGCCGGAAACCAAGCCCAGTTGTTGGCAGAGTCCCTAAAAGCCCGCTTGGAAGGCAAAGAACCGCCAGAAAACGGCTACCACGGCTCTTATTTGATAGATATCGCAAAAAAAGCGCCTAAAGACTTAAAAGAAGAAGATTACGGACGCTGGGCCATGGAATACATCATTAAAACGCAGCAAGAAGACATGGCGGCTTTTCGCGTACAATTCACGCGCTGGTTCCGCGAGTCCGAGTTGCATAAAGAAGGCGCCGTACAAAGCGCATTGGAAAATTTGGAAAAAAACGGTTACGCATACAAAAAAGACGGCGCCGTTTGGTTTGGCTCCACCAAAGACAAAGAAGCCAAAGACGACAAAGACCGCGTACTCGTTCGCGCGGACGGACGCCCAACGTACTTTTTGGCCGATATCGCCTACCATAAAAATAAATACGACCGCGGATACAGCACGCTGGTGGATATATTGGGCGCGGATCATCACGGTTATGTTCCGCGCATGAAAGCGGCCGTACACGCACTGGGCAAAGAAGAAAAATCTTTCGTACCGCTCATTCATCAACTGGTACATCTTTTGGAAAACGGAGAACAAATAAAAATGTCCAAACGCGCGGGCAAGTTTATTACGCTGCGCGAATTAGTGGACGAAGTGGGGGCAGACGCCTGCCGTTTCTTTTTTGCCAGCCGCACGCCCAATGCACAAATGACTTTTGACGTGGAATTGGCAAAAAAACAATCCAACGAAAATCCCGTCTATTACGTACAGTATGTACATGCGCGCATTCATTCCATTTTTGCGTCCGCGGCGGAAAAAGGGCTGGAAACGGGAGAAATTCTCTCTCCGCTCACACCGCAGGAACGAGCATTGCTCTTAAAGTTGATATGGTTCAAACCCGTACTGCAGAATTGTCTGCGGGATTTGAGCCCGCACCATTTAACCACTTATTTGATGGAACTGGCAGGGCTGTTTCATTCGTTTTATGACACGTGCCGCGTCATTGACGAAAACAACTTGCCTCTTTCCCGCTCGCGCCTGCTTATTTGCCAGCGCGTGGCGGAACGAATTAAAAAAGGATTGGAATTTTTAGGCGTAAGCGCACCGGAAAAAATGTAAGCGCGTCCGCCATGGCACAGTCGGACAGAAAACGGGAAATCTCTTAGGCGTTGCTTTACGCAAAAGGGATTTTTCCGTCTTAAAGGGAGGAAACATGAAAAAAATTATTTTATTGGCGGCGTGTTTGCTGCCTGTAGGATTGCAGGCCCAAAACCGCCAAGCAGCAGATGAAGCGTTTGAAGCAGGACGTTTTGCCCAAGCCCTTCCATATTATCAGCAGGAATTGGAAACAGCTAAAGGCAGCGCCTTATACGAAGCGCAATTGCGCGTCATTGCCAGCCAATATATGCTGGGCCGTTACCAAGCCGCTGCAGACAGCGCATTTACTTTTGATTTGCCAGCAGACCCCTTATGGAAAGCACGCTTCCTGCTCTACCGCGCACAAACGGCGCAGCGCGTCAGCACCCTATACGCGCCCATTCTGCCCGATGCTTCTGAAGACGGCGCCTCCCTGCCGAAACTGAGCCGAGAGCAATGGAACGCAAAAATAGACGAATGTTATGAACAGCTGTGGCAAATGCGTACGTCTTTAATTGACGCTCCCATTGCCAAAGAAACGTTTATTCTGGAACTGGAGGAGGCTGATCAAAAAGCCATTCCCACGCTGTTTGATTTTGTGGTGCTGAAGTGGAAAGAAAGGCTGCTTTCTTCCGCCTCCGTTCCTGTCCCGCTTCGGGCAGCCTCCGTACTGACGCTGGACTATAAAATTCCCTCCAAAGCCAAAGACGACGTACAAAAAGCCGTATCCCTGCTGGCGCAGGCGGCCTCCTTGGGCGGCAAAGGACGCTCAGACGCCCGCATTATTTGGCAGGCACAGCGTTTGACGCTGCCTTTTGAATACAGCCAGTGGTTTAGTTTTGAAGATCAAGACGCGCAGCGTTTGGAAGCGGCAAAACTGCTGCAAACTCTGGCGGGATATTCCACGGAGAAGAAAGGATTTCTGGCCAAAATCAGCCAAGCGCTCTTGTCTGCCGGCGCGCCGTATGGCAAAGCGTACGCCGCGTTGCAGGCCGCCTATTTGCTAAACGACGCACAGGAATACGCACAGGCCGCCGCCGTGTGTGATTGGAGCGGACAAGAAATTTCCGGCGGATATTATTCTCGGCTTTGTGTACAATTTGCCGAAGATATTCGCAAACCGACGCTGGATCTGGCTTCGGCAGATTTCAGCCAAAGTCCCGCCGATACCAACGTGTCGTTCAGCGCGCGCAATATAGAACGCGTTTACGTACGCATCTATTCCGTCAGCGAAGCGGAACTGAAAAAATGGTATAAAGAAGACCGTTCCGCCACCATTAACTCTTGGCGTTATTTGACGACTGTACCGTCCTCTAAAATTGCCCAACTGCTTGCGCGCACACCCGTGGCCGAAACGGATGAAGCGCTGACTTATGACAAACCCCACGCGTTCAAACAAACAGACATACGTCTGCCTTTGCCGGACAAACGCGGATTCTATGCCGCCTTGTTCTCATACGATAAAGATTTTAATCCCGACAACGCCCCCATTCAAGCCGTTGTGCTTAACAGCACCGATTTAGCTGTGTTTGCTTCCGCCGCCATTGAGGGTGATCCGGCAGCGTACCGCACGAAAGAAAATAAGACTTTTTCCCCCAACATCTTCCGCATTTATGCGCTGAATCTTAAAACCGGAGAACCGGTAGCGAATGCAGATGTGGTCTATTACACGGACTGGCAAGGCTCCACTCAAACAGGCAAAACCAATGAAAACGGCCTCCTGACGCTGAGCAGAAAAATAGAAACCTCCGGAAGCGATAACAATTACTCTATTCTGCCCAAACTTTTCAAAGACGGCAGTACGGCGTTTATGAACAATACTTTGTACTTTAATTATTACGCTTCTTCACCGTTTACGCTTTACGCCGAAACGGACCGCGCCATTTACCGTCCGGGCCAAAAAGTGCAGCTGGCCGTATATGGATTTGAAAAAACCGGCCGCGGACTGCAAACCATGGCAGAAAACACGAAAGTAACTCTCACCGTGCGCGACGCCAACTATGAAAAAATCCATGAAAAAACCCTTTCCCTCAACGCCTACGGAACGGCCAAAGACGAATGGACACTGCCGCAAGAGGGTTTATTGGGTCATTACACGGCGGAAGTTTCTTATGAATGGAATACACGCGATGTGTACGCGTATGCCAATTTCCGCGTAGACGAATACAAACGTCCGGATTACGAAATCACGCTTTCCGGCGCCGCCGAACTGCAATACGGCAAAGAAACTTCCATATCCGGCAGTGCAAAATATTATTTTGGCGCGCCCTTGGAAAAAACCGATGTGCAGTACACCGTCCACCGCACTTATTTCCGTCCGCCGTTCTGGTGGTGGCGTCCCGCCAACGTCCCTGCCGCGCGCGAATTTATCGCCGAAGGCACGGCGCAGACCGACAAGAATGGAAATTTTGAAATTCATTTCACGCCCGAAGCGGGACAGGACGGCGGGTTCCCCTCCGTATTTACGGTGCATGCCGAAATTATGGACGCTTCCGGCCGCGTCATTGAAACGCAGCACACCTACAAAGCCAGTCAAAAGCCGCTGTTTTTCCAAGTCTCGTTTGACAAAGGTTTTTACGACGCCCAGACTGCCGGCCCGCTGGCGCTGGTCAAACTGACCGACGTCAACGGTCAACCCGCAAGCGGGAAATTTACGGCGGAGATTTACGAACTGGAAAACGTACTGCCTGAAACGGAAAATCAAGATGACGGTCTTTCTTATTTAGAAGCTCAGGCAGCGCTGGAAAAACTGTACGGAAAAAACCAAGAACTGCGCCGCGTATGGAAAGAATCTTTTAACGTAAAAGACGGCGCCGGCACGCAACTGTCCATAGCCGCCATGCCGGAAGGAATTTATAAATTAAAACTGCAAAGCAAGAATGCCGACGAAACAGAATTGGTTTTTTTGGTGGCGGACAAACAAAGCAAATTAAACCTGCCGGCCGTGGCCATCGCGCAACAGTCGTCCTATTATCCGAATTCGCAAGCCAAAGTGCTTATCGGCGCAGCGGCCCTAAACGGAGCCAAACGCATTGAAGTGTACGAAAGCGGAGAATTTTTGGCCCTGCGCGAAATTACCGGCGCCGGAGTGGGCGTTTATACGCTGCCCATACAAGACGATTGGCGCGGAGGGGTTCATCTGCGCTGGTTTGGCGCGGCGGATTATCGTTTCTACACGGCTCAAACGTTTATAGACGTACCGTTTGACAATAAAGAATTGACCTTGCACATAGACGTTCCCGCCGCAGTCAAACCAGCCGAAAAAACGGCATGGAACGTTTCACTCAAAAACGCCGCCGGACAAAACGTCCAAGGACAGTTGTCGGCGCGCGTATATGACAAGTCGCTGGATTATTACGCTTCATCGGCGCAGAGCGTTCTGTCTTTGGATCGCCTCTATTCCTCTTCTTCATTTGGAGCGGGGCTGGGCGACAGCGGTTTTAGCGTATATGCCACGTCTTTGTTCAATCAAAAAGACGAAAGGGAAATATTGGCCGCCCCCGTTATGCCAAGGCTGAATTTGCAGCCGTATTTCCGCGCATATGGCGCCATGGCGCGTTCCGCTGCGGGAAGCGTCATGCTTAAAGCCGCCGTCCCTATGGCCTCCGTACAAAACTCCATAGCCATGGACTCGGCGGCGCGTGACGGAGTGGATATAGCTGTAGAAGAATCCGCCTCCGCCACGGCGGATGCAGGCAGTGCGGAAAATGGTACCTCGGATCAAACCGCTCCGCGCACGGACTTTTCGGAAACCGCTTATTTTAATCCCATGCTGCCGCTGAAAAATGGGAAAGCCACATTAAACTTTACCATGCCCGAAAGCCTGACCGCATGGAATGTGGTGGCATTTGCGCTAACGCGCGAAGCGGACTTCGGAGCGTATACCGCCCAAACCGTTACGCAAAAAGACATGATGGTACGCCTGTCCCTGCCGCGTTTTTGGCGCGAAGGAGATAGCAGCGACATCGTCGCGCAAGTTACCAACTTAACGGACAAAAAACGCACCGTTGAAGTAACCTTGGATTTGACGCAAGATGGCAAAAACGCGGCCTCGCCATTTGGCATAGAGAAAACGACACAAACGCTCTCCGTACCTGCTGGCGGCACGACGGACGTCGTGTGGCCCGTTCGTGTGCCTCAAGGGGTAGGCATATTAACCGTTGCCGCCACCCTGCGCAGCGAACAAAACACCGACGCCGAAAGCCGCACGCTGCCCATTCTGCCCGCTAAAGAGCGCTTAACGGATAGTGTAACGGCGGCTTTGGAAAGCGGTACGCAAAGCCTAAAGCTGGAGAATTTGCTCGTGCCGGACGCCAGCCGACAAGTTTCCTCCGTTACCTTGCGCGTAGATCCGGGCCTGCTGCTATCTGTATTTAACGCCATGCCGCAATTGCTAAAGCCGCGTTACCAAGACGCGCTGAGTTTGGCTGACAGCTATGTGCCGCTCGCCGTTGTAAACGGCTTTTATAAGACCTATCCTCTCTTGCAAAACGCCGTGGACAACCTGCCCAAACGCCAAACGCAAACCCCCGTATGGGACGAGCAGGACCCCGCCCGTTTGCTTTTGCTCAGCCAAACGCCTTGGCTGCAGGAAGCGCGAGGATCAGGGACGGAAAAAGCGTTTCTGACGGATTTGTTTGATCCTGCCGCCGTGAAAAAAGCGCAGGCAAAAGTGGAAAAAGAGTTGGCCAAATACCAAACGGCTTCTGGCGGATACAGCTGGATGCCGGACGGTACTGCCAGCGAATACATTACCCTGCGGCTGTTGGCGGCATATGCCGAAGCTTTGCGCTATGGCGGACAAATACCGCAAAAAGCGGCCAAAAAGGCTTTGGCGTGGCTGGCGCCGCGCATAGAGGAGAACTTAAAACAAGCTGCAGGTTCCGCCTCCACCGTTGCGCATGCCTTATATGCGGCTTATGTATTTACGGCTTTCCCTCAGGATTGGAAAGAAATCAAACAAGCTCCCGTACAAAAATGGCTGGATTATGCCGGAGAACACGCTGTATACATGACGCCTTTGGGCCAAAGCTATGCCGCGGCGGCTTATTACCGCTTAGGCAAAAACACCACCGCACAAAATTACTTGGATGTGGCGCTGTCTCAGATGCGTACAGATCCGGTTACCGGCTCTTATTTTGCGCCTGAAGCGCAAAGCTGGCTTTGGTACAATGACACCTTGGCTACACAGACGGCCACGCTGCGCACGCTGTTGGAAATACGCCCCGAATCCAATAAAGCACAAGGTTTGGTAAAATGGCTGTTGTTTAACCGCAAAGCACAGGCGTGGGATTCTTCCGCCGCCACGGCCGAGGCCATATATGCGCTGCTTGATTATATGAAACGCAACGGACTTTTGGATGATCCCGCCGAATATACTTTGCAATGGGGCGGCGAAAAGAAAACACTGCATTTTGAACCTTTGGAATGGAGCGAGCAATTGGCTTGGACCAAAGAATCCGAAAATGTAAACGACAAATACTACACGGCTTCCGTGGCCAAACGCGGCGGATTGACGGGTTTTGTATCGCTGGACGCCGTATATACGACGGAAAATGCCAAAGCTTCTCCCAAAGGGGTGCTGAACGTCACACGCGAATACCTGCTTAGATATACCGAAAACGGACGGGAAAAAGTACGCGCTTTGCAGGAAGGAGAAGTTCTGGCCGTAGGCGGTGAAGTGGAAGTGCGTCTGACGCTGACGGCAGACAGCGCTTTTGATTTTATACTGCTGACGGATCCCAAACCCGCCGGTTTTGAAAGTACGGAACTCTTAAGCGGCTGGAACTATGACGGCCTTAGTTTCTACCGAGAAAACCGTGATGCGGCCACCAACTTCTTCTTTGACCGCGTGCCGGCCGGCACCTATACCTTGCGCTACACCCTGCGCCCCACGCTAGGCGGCGACTATCACGCCCTGCCCGCACAGGTGCAGTCTATGTATGCGCCGGAGTTTTCGGCCCACACGGATTCGGCACGCCTGCAAGTGCAGCCGCAGGAAAAGTAGAGAATTATACACCTGCAAAACGCCCCGCTCATAAAAGCGGGGCGTTTGCATATGAAACTTATTACTGTACGGTAACGCGTATGTTTTTCCACTTGCCGACAAAAAACCGCCATGCCATAAATACAGCCGTCAAGCCGGCATAAAACGTCAGCCAGCTCCATACCGCAAATACACTGCCGTGCAATTTATACACAATCAGCCACGTACCCGGAATCAGCAGCAGCCACGCGCAGGCCAGCATCACTATCATATAATAGCGCGTATCCCCGGCCCCCCGTATGGTTTCCCCGAAAATGAGATAGGTGGCGTCAAACAGCACAAACAAGCTGACCAGTTTCATCAGCGGATATGTTTTGGCCGTAATGGCCGCAGCATCGGCTGATGACGCCGGAATAAACAGTCCCACAAACAGCGGCGCCGCAAAGAAAAAAGCCAAAGCCACCGCTCCGGCATAGCTATAACCGAGAACACAGGCGTTTTTAAGCACGCGCACGCTTAAATCGGGACGGTTTAAGCCTTGGTATTTGCTGACCAGAATCTGTATGCCCACCCCTAAGCCCAAAATCACGGTAAACACCACCGGCTGCATAGACATGACCACATTACTGGCCTGCAGGGAAATCACATCAATATTGCCCACCATAAACGTAAAAAGCGTAAAAGACACCGTGTCCATTAAAAATCCAAATCCGTTGGGTACGCCAAAGCGCAGCATGCGCGAGAAAACCGGTTTGTAAAAACCCGCCAAACGCGCCACCTTAAAACGTTTGCGCACGCGCCCGCCGAAAATAATCCCGCAGTAAATCAGCGTCATGGAGCCAACACCCATTACCGTGGCCCATGCCGCGCCGGCTATGCCCATTTCAGGAAAACCGAGTTTTCCGAAAATCATAACATAATCCATAACAATGTTGACGATATTTCCAAATATCGTTACATACATGGGTATTTTGGTTTTTCCCCTGCCGCTGAAAAAGCTGGCCAAGGCGTTATTAATAACGGACAGACCGCCAAATAAATTCAAAATACCAAAATATTTCAACTCAAGCGGCGTAACATGGACCCCGTGGTCAAAGAAACGTATCAGCGCATTGCCAAGAGGCGTAAGCGACGCCAACAAACAAGCCGACAAAACCGCCAGCAAGACCCCCTGCCACAAAGAAACGGTAACGGAAGCATACTTTTTTTGTGCGTAAAACTGGGAAATAAATACGCCGGTATAACTGGCCAGCCCCATAAACATAGCCGCAAAAGTCATGGCCAACGCACCCGCCGGCACACAAGCCGCCAGAGCTTCATGACTGTACCACGCCAAAAACATACGGTCCGCAAACTGCATGACCACTTGCGCCGCCATTGTAATAATCAGCGGATAAGACAACAACCACAACTCGGAAAGAGGAGCCTCTTTCGCGGTTGCTTTATGAACACCCATAGTATACCACCTCCGGTATAGCGCATCTTTTTCGTTTTCACGCCGGCCCTCGGCCGCCGCGTTACGGCTTGTTTTTTGCTCCGGCAAACGGAACAAATATTCTTACTCCGTAACAAGAGAATCCAGAAAAAACCCGTGCCCGAAGGCACGGGTTTGAAAAGTCTAAAAAATAAAAATTTATTTTTTAACGACTTTCACGGCTTTGGGGCCTTTTTCGGATTCGACGATTTCGAATTCTACTTCCTGACCTTCGGCCAAGGTTTTGAAACCATCGCCCTGAATTTCCTGATAATGCACAAAGAGATCTTTAGAACCATCTTCGGGCGTGATGAAACCATAACCTTTTTGGTCGTTAAACCACTTTACTTTTCCGTTTGCCATTTTACTTTTTACTTCCTTGTTTGATATTTCGGATAGCTAAACTTAATAGCTATCTATATGTATTATAGCATAACTTATAAAAAATCAAAATATTTTTTCATCGTTTTTTCTTTCCCGTACGATTCCGCTTTTTGCGCTATAATATAAATATGCCTCTAATCGAAGCCGTACCAAACATATCCGACGGAATCAATCTTTCCGTACAGCGCAGGCTGACGGAGCTTTTGCGTGCGGCGCCGCAGGTGCGTTTCTTAGGCGCCGATGCCAATTCCTCCGCCAACCGCACCGTCTTTACGTTGCTGGGAGAACCGAACGCTGTAACAAAAACCCTGTTTGAATTTATTGCATTGGCCTGCAATCTGATAGATATGCGCACACAACACGGCGCACATCCCCGACTGGGAGCCGTGGACGTATGTCCGCTGGTGCCGTTGGCGGATATTACATTGCAGCAATGCGCGCAAGCCGCGCAAAACTTAGGCCGACGCGTCGGCGAAGAATTAGGCATACCCGTGTATTTGTATGAGGCGGCGGCCAGCTCTTTGCAACGAAAAAATTTGGCTTTTTTGCGCAAAGGAGAATATGAACATTTATCAGACAAACTGCGTCTGCTGCCGGCGGATTTTGGGCCGCGCATATTGACGGAAACAGCGGCAAAAAGCGGCGCATGCATTATAGGCGCAAGACCCGTTTTGATTGCTTTTAACGTAAACTTGAACACGCAAGACCCCGCTCCGGCCAAAATCATCGCCTCCAAAATCCGCGAAAGTTCCGGCGGCATGAAAGGCGTCAAAGCCATCGGTTGGTATATGGAAAATTTCTCCCGTGCGCAAGTCTCATGTAATATTACGGATTTTCGCGCCGCGCCGTTGCATGCCGTATATGAGTTTTGCCAAAGAAAAGCCTGCTCGCTGGGCCTTTACGCTACGGGATGCGAATTGGTGGGATTGGCGCCCAAAGAGGCATTGCTAGAAGCGGGGAAGTATTATGCCCCCGAAGAAACCGATGAACATGCGCTTATCGGTGCGGCGGCGCGCGGATTGCATTTGCAGGAAGTAAAGCCTTTCCTGCCCCAAGAACAAATCCTGCAATACAAGGCCGGACTTAATTTTTCAGTAAATCATTAAGAAACAAAAAATTCTGCAAAGAAATTTCCTGCGAGCGCTCCGACGCCGATATATGCGCCTGCGCCAACGCACGGCTAAGACGCGTTTTATCATATCCCGACAGCGACAGCGAATTAAACAAAGTTTTTCTTTTATGTGCAAACGCGTCCTTAACCAAACGCCTAAACCGTTCAAAATCAGCTGGCGCCAAAACACGGCGGCACGGACGAAACTGAAGCACTTCGCTTTCCACTTTTGGAGGCGGATTAAAACAACCTCTGCCCACGCGAAGCAATGGCTGCACGTCGGCACGAAGCTGCGTCAAAACAGACAAAGGCCCATATTCCGCTTGGCCTGCGCGGGATAAAATGCGCCGCGCCTGTTCTTTTTGAAACATGAACACCGCTCCGGCAAAATGCGCATAAGACAAAACTTTGTCCAAAATGTCCGCCGCGTCAATATACGGCAAATTGCTGACAAAAAAAACGGGCCCCCGCGGCAATGCATTCAAATCAAATTTCAAAAAATCAGATAATATAATCTTATCTTTAAGCGCATCAAACCGCCGCATAAGAAAATCCCGCATAAGCGGATCAATTTCAATCAGCGTAAAAGAAAGACACGGTTTTAGCAACAGTTTTTCCGTCAAAGCGCCTCGCCCGGGGCCTATTTCCACCAAATGCCGCCCTTCCGACGCGACGGCCCCTACGATAGAATCTATGACGCGTTCGTTTACTAGAAAATGCTGGCCGTATTTTCTCATTCCTCCTCCAACACTTTTAGGTTGCGTCTGGCGGTTTTGTTTTTGGAATCTTTTTCCAAAGCCAAGCGGTAATACGCGGCGGCGGAAGAGTCGTCCCCTGCCATAACGGCCGCCGTACCTAAACCCAGCAGAGGCAAAACGTCGGAGGCGTTTAAGCTGCGCGCCGCTTCAAATGCTTTTACCGCGGCGGACGCATTCCCCGCCAGCAGCGAGGCCAAGCCCTGCAAAATATAATATTCCGCCGACGGCGTTTGCAAAACACGCTCATTCAAATCTGCCTCTATTTCATCTACATAGCGCAGCCATGTTTTTCCCATCACCCACAGCCCCATATCATTGCCCACGATGCGGGGGTCATATACCGCTTTGGGCGGGGCGGAACGGCTTTGGGTCAGCGCAGACGGAGACGCATAATCCATCGTTCGTCCCTGCAATGTCATGCTGACGTCATACTTGTCGGCCGCCGCATTGACGGCGCGTTCCAATTCAGCCACCAATTCTTTGACTTGGGTTTCTCGTTCCAATTCCGTTGCGGCGTTCAACACGAAACTGCGCTGGAAAGACATGGTACCGGCGCTCTGTGCGGCAGACAAAGGATTTTGCGCACCGTACAGCGTTTGATAGGCCTCGGCAAAGCGGTTGTTTTCCTGTTCCGGCGGCTGGGCAGAAACAACGGGATTATAATTCAGAGAAACCTCCACCTGTACATCTTTGGCGGAAGGGACTTGAAGCAAATTCTCCTTAAATTTTTCTATTTGTTTGCGAAAGGTTTCGCCGTTTTGTCCGCTGGCGCGGTATACGGCGTTCAAAGCCAAGCCGTCATCATCAAACGCCACAATGGAAAAAGCCCCCTCCATCACCTCTCGGGCTTCTTTGATTTGCCCCAAACGCATAAGCAAATATCCATAGCGCAATCGGGCCACAAAATCGCCGGATTTGGTTTTAACGGCTTTTTTATAATACTTTAGCGCGTCTTTAGTATTATCCCGCTTTTCATACAAAGCCGCCAATGCAAGCTGTGCGTCTTCATAACGATAAAAGAATTTCAGGGCTTTTTTATAGGAAGCCTCTGCCTGTGCATCGCGCCCCATAAAATCAAACAAGGAACCCAACTGAAAATGATACAGCGCTTCGCGCGGAGCCAATTGTACCGCACGGCGGTAATGATCCAAAGCGCGGTCAAATTTTTTCTGTGCGACGTATGTAGAGCCCAAATTCATCTGCGTATCCGCCTTATACGGATTTAGGCGTTCCGCTTTCAAAAAATTATCCTGCGCCTGCGCTATGTTTCCTTTCCAGCCCCATGCAATGCCCAATAGCTGATAACCCATAGCATTGGAAGGGTCCAGACGCAGCGCTTCGCGGTATTCGGTCATGGCGTCATCCACCCGTCCGCTCCAATATAAGGAAGCCCCATACAGCAGATGCGGCAGCGGATCGGAGGGATTTTTAATAATGGCTTTGGCAAAAGAATTGGAGGCGTCTGTGTAACGGGCCGATGACATTTCCCCCATTCCTCGGCGCATATCGGAGACGGATTGATCCAGCATAATACGGTCCCACACCGTCTGGGAATAATCGGTTTTTAACTCCTGTTTCCCCCAAGAAAAAGGAAAAAACGCCCGTGCCGGACCCACCGCCAAAATCAAAAAAACAAGGGAAAAAATAACTCTCTGCATGTATGTTATTGTAGCAATATTGGTGCCTCAGCGCGTACAAAAACGACGCTTGGCCCGTTTGAAAAATAGGCCCAAAATACCCTTCCGTCTAGGTCCAAAGACCCTATATTCAACAGCCTTAAACTGGTTTAATATGATTACAAGACGCTTCGTTACGACTTCACGTAATTGAAAATACAAGGAGAAAACATGTTAAAACACGTAATTTGGCCCGTGATGTTGCTGGTATGTTTTACGGCTTTGCCCGCGCAGACTTTTGAACCGTCCCGCGCTCAAAAACAAAAAGAAACCGCTTTTGCCCGCCAGCTTGAAAAAGCCATTCAAAAACAAGCGGCCAAAAAAATCAAAGAGGATAACAAAATCAGAAAAGGCTATTGTTATTATTGCGGCTATAAAATTATTAATACGGGGGATCCGCACAGAGGCTGCCCTGCCCAGCAAGGCAAAAAATGCTCTGAAACGCCCTATGCGCAAAACGAAGTTTCAGAATATAATTACAATCCGGCGGATAGGGTTGTACAAAATGTCGATCGCCTCGTTGAAGTTACTGTCCGCATGAGAAATGACGGCAAATGCGCCAGCTGCGGCAAACACATTTTAGATACGGGTGATCCGCACTACAAATGTGAAGTTACCAAAGAAAGATGCTCCCAAAATATTACCGTCAAACTGACTCCTGAAGAAATCAAACAGTTGCCGCATTGCAGCGTCTGCGGCGAGCCGGTAGTGGATATGCACCAGTTGTGTCCTGCAACGAAATATGAAAAAACCTGCCAGCCCCGCTGCCCCGACTGCGGCCGCACGGTAGAAGAAATCGCCAAATACGGACACAATCACAAACCGCCGTATAAATTCTAAATCCGTTTCCGTACCATAAAAAGGTCCGCGCATAAAACGCGGACCTTTTTTATGGTATAAAATTTTCCATTCGAAAAAAGCCTGCGTTTTCTGCAGGCGTGTTTTTGTTCTCTTTTTTTCTCCGTCTCTCTTTCTGATTCACAGCGTCATGTCCAAGCTTTGTCAGCGGGGCGGCGCAGTCATCCAAATTTACAAAACCACAGAAAAACCCCCATCTTGCCGGACGCAACGGCCGTAATAAATATAGCATATGTTACGGCAACAAATAATATTCTGAATTATAAATTGTTTTTTCATAGACGCCGCCCGAACTGATACACACTTTTTTAGCCAGTTCATATTCTGGTGCGCTTAAAGACACTTGACAATAACGCTTCTCTTTCCATCTTGGAGAGGCATCATAATACAAATAAGGGCTCCCTTCTTTTCTTAAGGCACAATATACTGTTCCAAATTTCTCCGCATTTTCCCACTCATCATACACAACACAAGCAAAATCAGGACATGCCATATAGGCGCCGGTTGGGGATATTGTACAGTCGGACGGAACAGGAACAGATATATCCAAATTACGCAAATCCACTGAATATTTCCCGTTAGCCATATAATAAATATCCTGTGCTTGACGCAAAGCACTTCCCAAGGAAACAGCCTGCATATAACGGGCTTTTAATACAGCCACTTGATATTGCGGCAGTGCAATGGCCGCCAATATACCGATAATCAGCACGACTACCAACAGTTCAATTAATGTAAAACCTTTTTTCATTTTTTCTTCCTATAACAGCGTTTAATCGTGCAAAAACACGTCTCAGCGGCATTTAATTTTTCGCCATGTATAGGGTATCAAAAAAAAAAAAACAAATCAAGCTGTACCGAATTTTCAACAAACAAGAGGCAACGGCATAACAACCACGGCAGTGATAACCATGCAACGGTAAAACCACCCTATCACAAAAACCTTTTCCGTCAAGGCATAAGACTTCCGGAACCTATCTGTTCTGCTTTTTACAAGACGAAGATGCCGGCTGCAACTCTTGAAAACGGCGAGGGACTTTTTCGAAAACAATGATATGAAGAGTTTGAAAATGATTTGTGTTTTTTGTTTTAGGTATGAATTATGTCTTTTATGTCGTCTGTCCCAGATATATTTGACATAAATTTGCCCCGCCTGTTTGGCCTCCATGCCGCAGCGCTGCATAGGGTTAAATGCGGGGCGAAATTTACAAAATAGCGGCCGAACCTTACACCTACTCGGCAATAGCCATAAAAAACCCCGCATTTCCGGAGAAAAGCGGGGCAACAGAGCAAAAAACACTTAGCCCCACAGCGGGACTTTGGTTACTTTATCCAGACGGCGCACCTTGGGTTCGCCCACCAATTCCTGAATATAAGCTTCTGCAATAAAAATTTTTGTTCCCGGGAGCAAATGACCTCCGGTTACCTGATAATCTTTATTGGCCAGCACGGCATGCGCATGCACGCAAGGACGATTATCCTGAATACTGATATTGCCTGAAAGATTCAGCAGTTCCATTGGTTCGGCAATGACTTTTTTGTCATATTTCTTTTTGGCTTGGTCAAAAACGCTCAGCGTAGCGTTTTCCACGGCGCCTATGACGGTAACAATGCCGCATTTGACTTGATTGTCATGGCAAAAATCCGCCAAAGACTCCAATAAATCTTTGCCTTTGGGTAGCTTAAAAAGATAAGTCCGTCCAGTTAAATAAGGTTTTTCTTCTGCCATTTTTTTCTCCTTGAATATCCTCAGCGCCATGAGCCTTTTTTACGCAGCTCCAGATATTCTCTGACGGCGCGCAACTGACCTTGTGCATCCATGCCCGCTTCTTCATATACTTTTGATGCGGCGCCGCTGCCTAAATAGCCGCCGTTTTTATGAGGCCACAATGCGCAAGCACGTCCCATATCACTGTGCAGCCAGCCATCCAGCGTAGGCAGCGTAAAGTCGGTAATGCCGGTGGCTATCTGCTTCCAAGAAGGCGGCACCAACCGGTCCTGCTCTTGCTGCGGAAGCACTTCAAAAAGTTCTCTGCTGGCCACATAAATCACAGCCAGCGAAGTATGCTGCTCTTTCAGTTTCGGCAGCACTTCCTGCGCAAAAATACGTCCCGCTCCAGCCCCCTGTACAAATATCACTCCTTCAGGCTCGCCTTGCGGTTTCATAAAATAATATACGCCTTTTGCCGCATTGACCGCCGGTTCCAGCCCCAGAGCGGCACGGTCCATATATGCATACGACGGACGAACCACAAACGGGCAGAGCAACGCCGGCCTCAGCTGAAAAGCGCGAATCAGCAAAGGCCAAATTTCATCCACTTCCAACGGCGTAAGCGTAATAGACTGGCCTTTAGGAAAATTATCCTGTACCAGCTGCAAAGCCTGTGGGTCGGCATGTGTCGGGCCATCCTCTCCAGTGGGCAACCCCGCATGACCGCAGAAAAGCAACAAAGTATTTGGATTGGCTCCTGCTTCGCGCGCGGCTTGACATCCTATGGCGTGCAAACGCGCCGCAACATGGGCAAAGGCCAAAAACGCTGCATAAGAGGACCAAACGCCGATATGACGGCCAAAAGAAGATATGCCGCTGCATATGCCCGCCAACGCATCTTCACAAATGCCGCCAACGGACAGTTCTCTGCTGTAAGGATTATGCCTCGCATTGAAAAAACCTTTTGGAAAATCCTTGGCAATTTTACCCGCATTGGTGGAACCGTACAGATCGGCGGAGCCCGTCAAAATACAGCCGTTTGTCTGTTTGTTCAAATAGGCCAGCGCGTCCGCCAGTACGCTGCGTGTCGTATAACTTTCTCCGACGTTAAAACGAAAACTTTCGGGCGGACGGGCCGGATCAAAATCCGTGTAAATTCTCTGCACGTTGCCCAAGTCGGCTCTTTCTTCGCGCGCCAACATACGCAAGTCCGCCGCGCGGGCTCGTATACGCTGCGCCGCAAAAGCGGCCGTTTCTTTTTCCTGCTCCAAGGCTTTGCGGAAAACCTGCAGAACGTCCCAATAATTCTTCTCTATATTTTCCGGAGTTCTTTCTCCCTCAAAACACGGGAAAGAAACCCCAAACATGCGTTCAAATTCTTCCAATGTCTGATAAAACTGCGTCGAACAGAACTTATGCCCCGCTCCGTGAGAAGCCCGCCCTTCCATACCATAGCGCCATCCTTTGACCGTACGGTAGACGATGGCCGTCGGCTGGTGGTTCGGCGGATACAGCGCCAGTCTTTGCGCCGCAAAAATTTGCTCAAAGCTATGCCCGTCCGGCACAAAAATGACATTGCAGTCATGAATGCGGAAAAGCTCCGCAGGCGTCCACTGCACATAATCCCCCGCATTTGCCCCGTCAAATGTAACGCGGTCGCTTTCAATGGAAGCCTCATTCCAATCTATGTGAAAAACAATATTTTTGAGCTGTGCCGTAGAAACGGCGGCCAAGGTTTCCCCCACACGGCCGGCGGTCAGTCCGCCCTCTCCTTCCAAGACATTGACTACGGGGCAGTTTTCCCCGTATGTGTCAGCGGCGGCAAAAGCCAAGCCGGCGGCGGAAGCGTCCCCGACGCCGCTGGCGCCGGTGGAAGTCAGCACAAAGGGAGTCAACGGCTCCGGATGCCCCCCTAAGGGTTTGGCTCTAAATTTTTCAAACAACGGCGTCCCCTGCACTTTGTTATGCCTAAAACCCAGCAAATCCTCCAAACGCAATTGGTCTTTTTCCTGTGCGGGCAGCAATGACGGCTGGGAAATACGCACACACTCGTTGCGCAAAGCCCATAAGGCGTACAGACCTAACGCCTTGTGTCCGGCGGCATAAGATAAAATGTCCGCATCCCGCCGCTGCGGTGCGGCCAGCTCATAGGCCATAATTTCATAAAGCAGCGTCTGCACAATGCGTCCGGAAGAAATGCTTCCTCCCGGATGCCCCGACGTAGGCACAAAATTGTACAAAACAGACACCAAAGCCCTGTAAGCTGCGTCCAATTTCTCCAAATGTTTTTTTTCCGTTTCGGACAAACGGCATTTTTCCTCCTGCAAATAGTCGGTAACGTCAACGTATACCGAACGTTTGGCGGCTGGTTCAAAATTTTTCATAAATTATTTCAATCCTCTTAAACCTTTTTCCAAAACGGCACACAGCAAATCCACCGCAGCCCGTATGTCATTGATGTCTGTTACTTCCACGTTGGAATGAATATTGCGCGTGGGAATGGATAAAGCACAGGAAGCGATCCCCGTACGAGAACGGTGAATGGCTCCGGCGTCATTGCCGCCGCGCGGCGCAATGCGCACCTGATAACGGATATTTTCCGCGCGGCACAGGGAAATAATGTCATCTAACATCCATTTGGGCGTAATCGTAGCGGCGTCTATGGCGCTGACCCCTACGCCGCCGCCCAAACACACCAAATAGTCCTGCGGGCGACACAACGGAATATCCGCCGCGCCGGTGGCGTCTACGGCAAAAGCGGCGTCCGCCTGCAAACCGAAAGCCGCCGTCCCCGCCCCGCGCAAACCCACTTCCTCTTGAACGGAAAATACGGCATGTACGCCCAAGAGCGGTTTTTTGACGCGTTTAAGCGCTTCCAATATACAGAAACAACCCACGCGGTCGTCAAAGGCTTTTGAACACAAACGGCTGCCGCCCAAACGCGCAAAAGGCCTTTGCAGCGTAACGAAATCCCCGGGCGACACAATTTGAGCCGCTTCTTCTCCGTCCATGCCTATATCAATAAACAAATCGGACAGCGGAACCGCTTTTCCGCGTTCAGTCTCTTGAGTAATATGCGCCGGTTTGGTGCCGATAACGCCCGTTACCGGGCCGGAAGAGGTATGCACCGTAACACGCTGGGCCAGCAAGGTGCGGGGGTCTATTCCGCCAACGGTAATAAAAGACAAAAATCCGGCCGAGGAAATATATTTAACCATCAGCCCCACTTCATCCATATGGGCGCACAAAATAATTTTATGCGGCCCCGTACCGTCTTTATATGAGATCAAATTTCCCAAGGCGTCCGTACGCGTCTGCAAACCCAACGCCTGCAGCTGCGCCTCAATTTCACCGCGCACGGCATCTTCGCGGCCGGACACTCCGTCCAGTTGCGTTAATTTTTCCAAATTGCTTATATCCATTTTTCCCCCGTACACGCGCGTATTAACACATTACATTATACTCACAATATCCCGCTTTGGCAAGTTCTGCCGAAAAGCTTCTTTTATATGCCAAAAACAAACCCCGGATTTGGCGCAAGCGAAGAAAAATAGTAGAATACTGAAGACAAGTATATTTTTTAGGAGGACGCTCTATGACAGTGTCTTATAAAGAGTTGGGTCTGGTTAACACCCGGGAAATGTTTAAAGACGCTATGGCGGGAGGTTACGCCATTCCGGCTTATAACTTTAACAATATGGAGCAGCTGCAGGCCATTGTTACCGCCTGCGTGCAAACCGGATCTCCGGTCATTTTGCAGGTTTCCAAAGGCGCGCGGCAGTATGCCAATTCCACGCTGCTGCGTTGGATGGCGCGCGGCGCGGTGGAAATGATGAAAGAAATCGGCAAGCCCGTTCCCCTGTGCCTGCATTTGGATCACGGCGACAGCTTTGAACTGTGCAAAGACTGCATTGACAACGGTTTTTCTTCCGTCATGATTGACGGCTCTCATCTACCCTATGAAGAAAACGTCGCTTTGACCAAAAAAGTGGTGGATTATGCCCACCAGCACGATGTTACGGTGGAAGGAGAACTGGGCGTATTGGCCGGCATTGAAGATGAAGTATCCGCCGAACATCACACTTACACAGATCCCGCCCAAGTGGAAGATTTTGTCAAACGCACGGGAGTGGACTCTTTGGCCATTTCCATCGGCACCTCCCACGGCGCGTATAAATTTAAGGTGAAACCCGGGGAAAAATTGCCCGAGCTGCGCTTTGACATTTTGGAAGAAGTGTCCAAACGCCTGCCCGGCTTCCCCATCGTGTTGCACGGCTCTTCCAGCGTACCGCAGTGGGCCGTCAAACAGATCAACGAATACGGTGGAAAAATTGAAGACGCCGCCGGCGTGCCCGAAGAACAGCTGCGCAAAGCGGCCAAATCCGCCGTGTGCAAAATCAACGTGGATTCCGATGGCCGCCTGGTGATGACCGCCACCATCCGCAAAGTATTCGCCACCAAACCCAGCGAATTTGACCTGCGCAAATACTTGGGGCCGGCCCGCGAAGAACTTATTAAAATGTATGCCGAAAAGAACCAAAACGTATTTGGTTCCGCCGGCCGCGTAAAATAAGTTTAACGCACAAGCAAAATCCCCGCTCATTAGAGCGGGGATTTTTTGTATTTGCTTCTGGCAGCAGGCCGGGAAATGGGCTTCACTACGGCAAAAACATCACAGATATTTTCCCAAACGCAAAATTTATTTTCCGAGTATGCTGTTCATTTGTTCCTGTATGTCAGAAGAACTTCCCCCCTCCAACCCCATTTTTTTCATTGCTTCCTGCAAACCGGCCGTCTGCTGGTTGATCATCTGACTCTTCATATCAGCCGCCGCCTGACTGCGCTGGGCACTTTCCGAGGCAATCTGTTCAAATTCCGACTCGCGCGCAGCGGCAGAAGCGGCGCCCATACCCAGCCCCGCTTCTGAAGAGGCGCCCGCCTGCGCCGCCGAAAGCGCGGCGGCGGAAGCCGTCAAATCTTTTGCCTGTTTATAGGAAGGGGTGTAACTGCTTTCCTGCGACGAAGAAGCCGTTTGCGCAGCAGCAGGCGAAGCCTCCGGCGCCGCAGAAGCGGGCTTCGGTTTAGAAAAACTGCGTGCGGACGTCACGTCCGGCCCAAAAGACACCGGCTTTTCCCCGGGACGCCGCACAGTTCCCGTCGTTTCGGGACGCTGAACGGTCCCCGCCGTGCCGGGCCGCACCACACTGGAAAACGTAGTCGGCCGAAACGCCGAAGACGAAGTGGCGGGGCGCACGACGGAAGACGCCGTCTGGGGCCGGTTGAAAGCAGACGCCGTAACCGGACGGTCTACGGTGGCGGAAGTTGTCGGCGCCGACCAGAGCGGTACACCTAATCCAACGCCTAAACAAAACAGATAAACTTTTTTCATATATTCACCCTATCTAATAGTATAAGGCTCTGGAGCTTTCTGTCAAGAAGACGCCGCGTTCAGCGGCGGAAAATTTCCGTTACGCGCTCAAAAATTCCGGCGCACCACGCCAGCGTCATGCCGTAATTGCTGACGGGTACGCCCGCCTGCGCCAGACGGCGTATACGGCTTAAAATTTGTACGCGCGTTACCATGCAACCGCCGCATTGCACCGCCAGTTTATATGCCGTTACATTCGCCGGAAGCGGGTCCAAACCCGCCACCACGTCAAAATGCAGTTTTACACCCGTCTTTTTTTGCAATGCGGCGGGAATTTTGACGCGTCCAATGTCATCGCATTTATTGACGCTGTGGGAACAGGATTCCAAAATAAGCACACGGTCTCCCTCTTGCAAAGCGTCTATTTTCGGCGTACTGTGCAAAAACAAATCAAAATCTCCTTTCAAACGCGAAAACAAAATACTGAAACTCGTCAGCGGTACGGAAAGAGGCAATACGGAAGCCACCGCCGCAAAAGCCTGCGAATCGGTTACCGCCAATTTGGGATGATGGGTTTTGAGCCAGCCCGCCAACTGAGCCGGCTGAAGACCAACCGCCACGGCCCGCAAATCCAATAAAGCGCGCAATGTATGCACTTGCGGCAAAATCAGTCTGCCCTGCGGTGCGGAAGAGTCTATAGGCATAATCAATACGACTTCATCATTTTCCCGTATAAATCCGCCGAAGATATCGTCCAGCGCATAGGCGCTTTTGGGCAAATGTTCCCTAATGGCGGCAAGGATATCCGCACCGTCGTCTGTTTTACAGGAAAATTCCACTACGTCCGCTCCCTCCAGCTTTGCGGAGACGGCGGGATATACATCGCTTTTGTTATGTACAAAGAAAAACGGCACTCCGCGCGCGCGGCATAGAGTGGCCAGTTCTTTCTCTTGAGGACCAAACGTTTCGGAAAAAACAATTAAAGCCAAATTGATCTGCTGCAAAATCTCCCGCGTTTTAGCTACGCGCTGCGCGCCCAGTTCGGAGGCGTCATCCAGTCCTGCGGTGTCAATCAGCGTTACGGGGCCAACGCCTAAGATTTCCACATTCTTTTTGACGGGATCGGTAGTAGTCCCCGCCACGCAAGACACTAAGGCCGTATCCTGCCCCGTCAGCACATTGATAAGTGAACTTTTGCCCACATTCATCCGACCGAAAACGCCGATATGCGGCTTATTCAGTTTTACCATGTACTTATTATATAAAAATGTACGGGCTTGCCTGCTTAGTTGACAATGTAAGCGTCGGAATCGTATTTTTTGCCGGACCCCAGACTGCGGCAAAAATCTTGATATTCCGGTGTATGAGGATAACAAATAATTGTGTTATCCGTTAATACCACCAAAGAATATTTTTCTTCCTGTGGAAGACGATGTGCAATGGCTTTGGAAGAATTCAAATAACTATAGGCCCGCGTGCCGTATTGGAACAGTTTCGTCTCTTTTCGGGGATCTTTGGCTGGAGTAGTTATGATATTGGAGCCGGGGATATCTATATCCAGCATGGAAATATCTGTCGCATAACTGCCGGTGGAAAGTTTATATACTTCATTGGCACGCGCAATGGAGGCCACCATTTGTAACCCTTCCGCCGCGCGGGCGCGTTCCACCGTTTTTTCATACTGTGGCAAAGCAATGGCGGACAAAATGCCGATAATCAGCACGACTACCAAAAGTTCAATCAGCGTAAAACCTTTTCTCATTTTTCCTCCCTATAATGGCGTCTAAACGTTCAAAAACACGTCTCAGCGGCGTTTGATTTTTCGCCATGTATAGGGTATCAAAAAAAAAAAACGAGTCAAGGCTTGGACGGTTTTCGGCAAACAAAAGACACCCCATAATGCCAAAACAAGCATATCACAAAAGCCCGTTCTGCTTATTATGCAAAAATATCGCTTCGGACATCTGCGCGCCACAGCGTCAGTTGTCTGATTAGGGTTGGCAGGGTTAAAACACAGTAACGGAGACTGCCGCTATGAATAAAAATCGGAACATCCGAACCTGCCCCATGTTCGTTTCATTTTTGTATATAATGTATAATAAAAGAAACATTCCTTTAGAGGTAGCTATGACTAAAGTCAGCCGTAAAAACAAGACCTTGAAAAACCATTCCGCCTTTGATTTTGACGCATATCTCAAAAACCGCGCCGCACTGGTGGAAAAAAATCTTTCCAAATTTATCAATAAAATTCCAAATGCTCCTAAAATTCTAACAGACGCCATGGACTACTCGCTCCAAGCCGGCGGCAAACGCGTGCGGCCCGTATTGGTCATAGCCGCGGCGGAAGCTTTCGGGAAAAAAGCGACAGACGTACTGCCCGCCGCTTGCGCTTTGGAAATGCTGCACACGTATTCTTTAATTCATGACGATTTGCCTTGTATGGACAATGACGACCTGCGCCGCGGCAAACCCACCAATCATAAAGTATTCGGAGAAGATTTGGCCCTGCTGGCCGGCGACGCCTTGCTTACGTATGTTTTTGAAGTTTTCGCCCAAAACGGAAAAGTGAAAAATATAGGGGCGGAAAACACCTTGGCTTCTTTGCAAAATTTTGCACATCGCGCCGGCGCCTCCGGCATGGTCGGAGGCCAAACGGCCGACGTATATGCAGAAGGGATGGGCACACAGGACGCCGCCAGCGTACGCGCGGAAAAAATCAAAAAGATTTCCAAAAAACTGGCCGGCAAAAACCTGCATTATTTCCTTCTGCCTCCTGCCGTTAAAGAAACCACGCCGGAAAATGTGCTGCGCTATATTCACGCAAACAAAACGGGCGCACTGATACGCGCCAGTGTGGAAACCGGCGCATTGCTCGCCGGTGCGCGCGGCGCCGATTTGAAACACATTCAACAATACGCCGACTGCATCGGGCTGGTATTCCAAATAGTGGACGATATTTTAGATGTTACCGCCACAGCCAAACAACTGGGAAAATCCAACAGTGATGAACAAAACGGCAAATTAACGTTCGTCAGCCTGTTCGGTTTGGAAGGCAGCCGCAAACACGCACAGCTGTTAATTGCCAAAGCGCAAAAAGCATTGGATTCGCTGAAAAACGTCAAACGTAAAAACCTTGCACCGTTGTACGGCATGGCTGAATTTTTCAAAACCCGCACATATTAAGGAGACCGCATGAAAGTTTTGCCTACCGTTAAAACCCCCGCCGATTTGCGCAACATCAAACGCGAACTGCTGCCGCAGTTATGCCAAGAAATCCGAGATGAAATCATTAAAACCACCAGCAAGAACGGAGGCCATCTGGGATCCAGCTTGGGCGCGGTGGAAATTATCGTCGCGCTGCATTATGTGTTTAATACCCCCAAAGACAAACTGCTGTTTGACACCGGCCACCAAGCCTATGCGCATAAACTTTTAACCGGCCGGCAAGGCAAATTTCATACCATACGCACCAAAGGGGGGCTGAGCGGTTTTCCAAAAAGAAGTGAAAGCAAATACGACGAGTTCGGCGTCGGACATGCCAGTACGGCGCTTTCTGCGGCTTTGGGCATGGCCATGGCGCGCGACCAAAAAAACAGCAAAGAAAAAGTGGTAGCCTTGGTGGCCGACGGCGCGCTGACCGGAGGCATGGCTTATGAGGCCATGCAGAATGCGGGCCTTCTGGCTACGGATATGCTGGTCATCTTAAACGACAACCAAATGTTTATTTCCAAACGCGTGGGAGCGCTGGGCCGTTTCTTGACCAAACTGCTGACAAAAAAATACGTGCAGTTGGCCGAAGAAAAAGCCACCAATTTTTTGCAGCATTTTGACGAACTGGGCAACAACGCCGCCAAATTGGCTAAAAAAGCCCGCGCCATTTTGTTTCCGGGAACCATTTTTGAAGAAATGGGCTTCCGTTATTTTGGCCCTGTTAACGGCAACGATGTGGAAGCGATGATAGACGTGCTGGAAAATATAAAAAACGTAAAAGGCCCCGTCTTGCTGCATGTGGTAACAAAAAAAGGAAAAGGATTTGCCCCCGCCGAAGAAAAGCCCACCAAATTCCACGGAATAGGCATGTTTGACGCCGATACCGGAGACACCATCGGCAATGCCGGACGCATTACGTTTACCAAAGCTTTTTCGGACGCCATCGTCAAGCTGGCCAAGGCGGACAAAAAAATAAACGCCATCACCGCCGCCATGCCCGAAGGTACGGGACTGGACGAATTCCGCCAGACTTTCCCCCAACGTTTTTTTGACGTAGGCATAGCCGAAGAACACGCGGCGACTTTTGCCGCCGGCATGGCCGCCGAGGGATTAAAACCCGTCGTGGCGGTATATTCTTCTTTCGCCCAGCGATGCTATGACCAAATTGTACATGATATAGCCCTGCAGGATTTGCCCGTCGTATTTGCATTGGACCGCGCCGGTCTGGTCGGCGAAGACGGCCCCACCCATCACGGCATGTTTGATTTAAGTTTCTTGCGAAGCACGCCGAATTTAATCATCGCCGCACCGGCGGATGAAAATGAATTGGGCCATATGCTTAAAACGGGGCTGGACTGCGGCAAACCCTTTGTTCTGCGTTATCCGCGCGGGGCGGGCTTTGACATACCTGTGGAAGAAGAATTGCACTCTCTGCCCATAGGCAAAGGCGTTTGGCTGAAAAAAGGCAAAGATTTGACCATTGTGGCCATAGGCAACCGCGTACATCCCGCTTTGGAAGCGGCTCAACTGCTGAAAGAAAAAGGAATCGATGCAGGCGTCATTAATGCGCGTTTCGTAAAGCCCTTAGATACCGCCATTTTAGAAGAGGCGCTGGCCGTCTCTCCACGTTTGGTTACCGTGGAAGACAATGCTTTGTGCGGCGGTTTCGGCTCAGCGGTGGCGGAATATCTGACGGACAAAAATGATTCTTTCCGCCTGCTGAGACTGGGATTGCCCGATGAATTTGTGGAACACGGCAAAGTCGGCCAGTTATATGAACAACTGGGCCTGACAGCGCAGACCATGGCCGAAAAAATACTCCAATGGAGCAACGTTTATGAAAAAAAATCCGAAAAAACACCGCATTGCCAGCATTGAACATGAAAGCTCGTATATCCGCGCATACGAGGATATTGAATTGTTAAATACACCGGTTATGCGTCCCGTACGCATTGAGCTGGAAGTGATGAAGCCGGAACTGTATTTGCAAAAATTAAACATTACGCAAAGCATCGTCTGTTTTGGTTCCGCCCGCGTGCGCCCCGAAAAAGAAGCAAAAGCTTTGGTGGCGCAGGCAAAAAAAGATTTGGCAAAAAACCCTAAAAGCAAAAAATTGCAGGAACGTCTAAGCGAGACGCAAGGACTTTTGTCTTTGTCCAAGTATTATGAAATCGGACGGGAATTTGCCAAACTGGTCGTCAAAAAAGGCAAAAACCGTTTTGCTGTGGTAACAGGTGGCGGCCCCGGGCTGATGGAATCGGCCAACCGAGGCGCTTTTGAAAACGGCGGGAAAAGCGTGGGCTTTAACATCACGCTTCCGCATGAACAACATCCGAATCCGTATATCACGAAAAATCTGGCTTTCCTGTTTCATTACTTTGCCATTCGCAAACTGCATTTGGTCATGCGTTCGCGCGCTTTTGTCGTCCTGCCCGGAGGATTCGGCACATTTGATGAACTTTTTGAAATTCTGACTTTGGTCAAAACGGGCAAAAAAGAAGACATTCCCATTATTCTAGTGGGCAAAGAATTTTGGAACTCCGTAGTCAACTTTAATGCGCTGGCTTCATACGGCGTCATAGACAATGAGGAAGCCCGCACCTGCCATATTGTGGACACGGCTCAAGAAGCATGGGACATTATCGCCAAATTCTATAAAATAAAATAAATCCACCCCCGCAGCAAGCGGGGGTTTTTTATTCCGTCCCGTTCCCCCAACACCGCCACATAAAAAAGCCGCGCATACGTTTCTGTATACGCGGCAAAGAAAAAACAGCAAACCTTTATCCCGCCACTTGCCGAATGGAATTGAGCAAATCGTCCGTATCGAACGGTTTGTACAATACGCCGTCTGCACCCAAACGGCGCGCTTCTTCCGCGATAGTTTCCTGTTTCAGGCCCGTTACCATCAGCGTTTTGATTTTTGGATACTGTTTTTTAAGCCGAGCCAACATATCCAATCCATTTTCAGTCGGGAAAAAAACATCCAGCAACATCAAAGACGGCTTTGTTTTTTCCAGTTTTTCAAACAACTCTTTGGAGCCTCCTGCTTCTAAAACGACTTCATATCCGGACGATTCCAATACGTTTTTAATAGCTGAACGCAAAATGACGGAATCATCCACCAAACCTATCTGTAGCATATACTCCCCTATTTAATATATTGGCTGACCAGCTTTTCGCCAAAATCCAACAAAACCTGCGTATCTTTTTTGGTGGCTGTTTCGGCATATACGCGCACCAACGGCTCTGTACCGGAAGGACGCACAAGCAGCCACTCGTCATTTTCAAAATAAATCTTCAGTCCGTCTAATGTGCCAATCTCGGCCACCTTAAAATTGCCGATTTTCTTGGGCAATTTTTTACGCAATTTTTCCACAAAAGAAGCCTTGTCCACCGCTTTGACCACCGGCAAATCACGGCGCTGGTATACGGAAGAACCGTATTGCTTGACGATCTCATCGCACAGCTGGGAAACTTTCTTTTTGGAAACTGCCATCATTTCCAGCCACGTCAAAGCCACCGCCAAACCGTCTCTGTCTGGCGCACCGCCCTGCCATGCATAGCCTCCGGCTTCCTCCACACCAAAAGCCACTTCTTCCAAGGCCATTCTTTCCGCTACATTCTTAAAACCAACCGGCACTTCCTCATACGGAAGTCCGTGCGCGCGGGCAATGCGTTTGGGCAAATATCCCATGGAAACGGTCTGTACCACTTTTCCTTTGAGCTTTTTGTTTTTAATCAAGTAATCCAGCAATACCCCCGCCAACAGGCACGGCGTAATAAAATTGCCTTTTTCATCTACCAGACCAAAACGGTCCCCGTCTCCGTCAAAGGCAAAACCGGCAATGGCTTTTTTGGCCACCACGGCTTTTTTAAGTTCCGCTAAATTTTTCGGAGACGGATCCGGCTGCAGAGAGCGGAACGTCGGGTCATGTTCTTCGTGCAGAGCGATGATTTTATTTTTGGGCAACAGCGTTTCCATCCAACCGGCCGCCGCGCCATACATATAATCCACCACGATAGCGCCTTTCAGGCCCTCTATTTTTTTCAGATTGGCCGAAGCCGCCAAATACTTGCGGTATACATCCGTCAAATCTTTTTGTTCTGCCCGTTGGCCATATAAAAACAATACGGGGTTTACGTCTATCAATTGTTCAATTTCCCGCGTTTCCCGCGTAGGAGCGGAACAACCGGCCCATTTCACTTTTACGCCGTTATACTGAGCGGGATTATGGCTGGCCGTTACGGCAATACCCAGCCAAAACTTTTTCGTTGTAAGCATACTGACCATCGGCGTCGGAACGGGTCTGTCCGACAAAGTAACGTCTATTTTATTGGAACGCAAAATACTGGCAATATCCGCCGCGAACAAATCCGACATAAAACGGCGGTCATACCCCACAAACACTTTAGCCATTTTGCCATTTTCGTCCGACGGTGCGTTCTCATTAATATAATCCGCCATCGCCTGCGCCAGCCGGCGTACATTTTCATAAGTGTAGTCCCACGCGATAACGCCTCTCCAACCATCCGTGCCGAATTTAATGTCAGCGGCCATAAAACCCTCCGTTAATTTTGCAAAATCGTTCAATTTCCGTATCAATCCATCACAGC
>CALUXG010000024.1 GCA_944324685.1 uncultured Elusimicrobiales bacterium | reverse complement strand
GCCGGCAATAACAGCCACAGCCATGCCGTTTTCAAAAGTTCCAAAGTTAAAGCGGCAGACATAAATACGTATTTATACACTTCCATTTCATCAATCGTAAATCCGCCCGTCAGCCGATGCAGGGTATACCCTATAAAACGCAACACCGGTACAAAAGTAAAATCCGCATTGGTTAAAAAAGCCAAAACCGCTTGCAGTAAAGACAAAACACAGACCATTCGTTCGTGCATCAAAATAAAAACAATTTGTCCAGCATACAATACCCAAAAACCGGCATGTAAACGCAGCAAAAGCCCGCCGTACTGCATATCCCGCAACAAAAACAACGTATTCAAAAACAATCCAAACAGACACAGCAGCCAAACCATCTTCAGGCGCACGTCCAGACCCATAAAATGCTTCCACACTTTCCGTATCATTCCGTCCGCTCCATGGATAGACTTTCACGCCGTTTATGTATGCGCAAAGCCAAAGTAATCAATTCGTCCAACAGCTGTCCATAGGCCATGCCGCAAGCGCAAAAAAGCTGAGGATATAAGCTCGTTTCCGACAACCCCGGAAGAGTATTGATTTCAGAAAACCAAGCCTTCCCGTCCTTATCCACCAAAAAATCCGCACGGGCCAAACCTTCCCCATGTAAACTCTTAAAAATTAATTCGCTATATTTGCGTATATTCGCCTGCGTGTGCGGAGGCAGAGACGCCGGTACGCGCGTTTCACATCCTCCTTCGGTAACATACTTGGCCTGATAATCAAAAAATTCGCCGCTTGGCGTTTTCAGCTCCCCGCATAAAGACGAACGCAGCGTTTCTCCTTCCCCCAACAACCCGCAAAACACTTCCCGCGGGTTTTCTATTCCCTTTTCCACCAGTGCGTCCGTATCGAAACGCAAAGCAAAAGCTACCGCCGAATGAAGCTGCGACACATTTTTTACTTTCGTTATTCCCACTGAAGAACCCAATCGCACCGGCTTCACAAACAGGGGATAACCCGTTTGTTCGGCCCATTTTTCCAGCGCGGCACGGTCATAAGCCTCATCGCGGGAAACTTTTCGATACGGAAGAACGGGTACTCCCTGCGCCAAAGCGGCCGCTTTGCTGACTTCTTTATCCATAGCCATGGCAGAGGCCAAAACACCACATCCCACATATGCCACATTCAAACTTTCCAGCAGACCCTGTATGGTGCCGTCTTCTCCATGAGTGCCGTGCAGAACGGGAAAAAATACGTCAGGCTGTAAAAATGTTCCTTTCCCTTCCGCCAACAAGCGTCCCTGAGGCAAAATAACCGGTGTAATGGAAACATCCCTCGGGGAATAAAAACCGCAGTCTTCCTGCAAAAACCAAAACCCTTTTTTATCAATAAAAATAGGAATAAGAGAATACTTGCCGCTTTGCCGCAGCAAACGGCATACGGTTTGCGCGCTGTGTACGGATACCTCGTGTTCCGTTGATTTCCCACCATACAAAACCGCCACGGTTATTTTTTCTGCCATATTATATCCTGTAAAAAAGCCTGACTTTCATCAGGCTTGGGGAAAAAGTGATTTTATTTGTCTTCCCTGAACAGCGACCATTTCATGCGTCCGATAAAACTGTCCGTTTTTTCCAAGAAATCTTCCCCGTTGTACAAATCTTCCTGCGGGGCGGGGTCTGCCACGCGAATTTCAGGCAAGTCCGCCTCCGTTACTACCGGCGCCCGTTTAGTCGCCTCCGCGGCAGGCATAGAAGGCGCAGAGGAAGAATCCTCCCGTACGGGTTGCTGAGCGCCCGTACGAGCCGGCGCGGCGGGCTTAGAACGCAAAGGAGATACTGGCACGGGCCGACGGACAACAGGTGCTTTGACCACATGTGAACGGGTGGAATCCGAGCTTTGTTTTAATTCTTTATTTTCTCGGCTCAAGATTTCTATTTTCTGTTTTAATTCCCTAATGACGTCGTCATTTTGTTCTATCTTACCGAGCAATACCTTAAAATTGTCTTCCAGCGTTTGTTTTTCCGCATTAACGGTTTGCAAAGCTTGCTGCGCCTGCACCAATTGACGGGAAAGATCTTCATGTTCCTGCTGAAGCCGCTGCATACGCTGCGTAAATGCCGCCAAACGGGCTTTATTGTCGTTTTCCGAACGGAGCTGTTCTACAGACGCGCGAAGATCTTCCAGTTCACGCGTTTTGGCCTCGTACAAAGCGGCCAGCTGTTCGCGTTCTTCCGCCGCCTGCCGAAGTTTCAGGTTTTCCGTTTTCAGCGATTCTATTTCTTCTACTTGTTTCATGCAAGTATTGGAAATTTCCTGCAATTGATTTTCCAAGGTGGAAACTTTATGCTGGTAATGACGTTTAATGGAAATAATACGTCCGTCAAAATCAAAAGTCTTAAACCTTTCTTCCGCCGCCGTTAAAGCATCACGTAAAGACAAAATCTCTTTCGCTTGCTCGGCAGATTTGCGCAAAGCGTCCATTTTTTCTTCTTGGGCTCGTTTGATTTCACGGTCCAAAGCCACATTAACGGCCTTAAGCTGAGACGCTTTCTGCTGCAAACTGGAAATGATACGGTCCTTTTCCTCACGTTCGCCTTGCAGTTCCGCCACGGCCTGCTCTTTCTCTTCCGTACGCACGCGCAAATTTTCCAACGCCTGTTGTTTTTCGGCGCGGGCCGTCTCCAAATCAGTCAAAATACGTTCTTTCTCGGAACGGACGGTCTGCAAATCCGTCAAAACCCGCTCTTTTTCGGCGCGGGCCGTTTCCAAATCGGTCAAAGCTCTTTCTCTGTCGGCGCGGGCGGAGCGCAAATCAGACTGCATGAGAGATTTTTCGCTGCGTGCGGCATCCAAATCAAAAACGGCCTGTTCTTTTTCAGAACGAACGGAACGAAGCTCCGCTTGCACGCGGTCCTTGGCTTCGCGCGCGGTTTGCAAATCCGCCAACGCGCGGTCTTTTTCTTCACGTTCTATACGCAAATCCGCCAGCGCTTTTTCTTTTTCAGCCCGCTCTGCATGCAGCTTGTTTTGCTGCGCCACGCGGTAATTTTCCGGTCGGTAATGCATCATGGCCAAATATTCTTCAGCGGAAGTTTGTGCTGCCGGAGCGACGTCAAAAGCACGGCCCGCGGCAGGTGCAGGATCGTACATGCGGGACGTTCGCTGCGCACGGGATAAATTTTCCACGCTTTCTTTCAAGTTGGCAATCGTCCGGTTGAGATTGTCCATAAAAGCGTCTTTGCTTTTTTGACTCTCCGCCACCGCCGCCCGATTACGGGCCAACTCCCGCATAATGGCTTCGCTAACGACGGAAGAAGCTTCAAATTTATCTTCCAATTCGCGAATTTTCTCTTCCAGCTTTTCAAAGGATTGCTGATAACGTTCCTGTTTGGCAACGGAAGCGGACACTTCGTTTTTCCGAGGCTCCGGACGGGAAAAAGAAAAGTCGGCGGAGGAAATGTCTTGGTTAAATTTTTCCAAAAAACGCGCAATATCGTTTTGTCCGTCCATTTGATTATTTTCCATGGCTGTCAACTCTCCGCCGAAAATATGGATATATTTAATTTAATCACAATCGGACTGTCCTGTCAATCCCTTACGCGCGCGAAGATATCCCGCCAAATAAAAAGACCCCGCCACCACGACCGTATGATGTGTCTTGGCAGCCGCTCTCAGCGCACAAGACGGAGAAGAAAAAAAAGAAGCTTTGCATTTCCTAGGCAGACACATGCGCACATCGCTTAAAGACGCCGCACGCTCGGTGCGGGGCGCGGTAACATACAACGCCGAAAAAACGTTTCCAAACAACCGAAGCATTTCTCGGTAATCCTTGTCTTTCATGAATCCGCAAACCAAAGCGGCCTGCCCTTTCCAAGGACTACGCGCAAAAAACTCCGTCAGGGCCTGTACCGCCGGCGGATTATGCGCTCCGTCAAAAATAAAGAGCGTGTTCCCTTGAATGATTGTTTCAAAACGGCACGGCACAAAAACACGCGCGAACGCTTTTCTAAGAGCCTCGTCCACAATCCCCAAATACCGGCATGCCCGATAAGCAAGCGCGGCGTTCTGAGGCTGTTTTTCTCCCAACAAGTGCAAAGGCCACAAGGCTTTTCCTTTTTGCAAAAGCATACAGCCTTTGTTCCAATCAATCTTTTTGCATGTAAACGGCTCTGCGTTCTGCACCACAGACAAAGGCGCACCAACAGAGCGGGCGGCGTCTGTGATGACGGCGGAAACCTCACGGGCCAGCGGCGGACAAAAAACGGGAATCCGAGGTTTGATGATGCCGGCTTTTTCCTTTGCGATCTGGGCCAAAGTGCCGCCCAGCAAAGCGCAATGGTCCAGCCCTATGGAAGTAATAATACTCACACAGGGAACGGCGACGTTGGTGGGATCTTTGCGCCCGCCCAAACCCGTTTCCATGACGGCATATTGGACGCGTTCTTGAGAAAAATATAAAAATGCGGCGGCGGTGAGAATTTCAAAAAAATTAAGTTTTTCTTCTTCTTTTGTTAATACGTTTTGACACAAACGGACAAAAGTACGTTTATCTACCAAGCGTCCGTTTATGCGTATGCGTTCCGTCGGTGAAAACAAATGGGGAGAAGTAAACAATCCGGTCTTGTATCCGGCGCACTGCAGCGCTTCTGCACATAAGTGGCATACGCTTCCTTTGCCGTTCGTACCCGCCACATGGATAATGCGATAGCGGGTTTGAGGATTGCCCAAACGCTCCAGCAGGCGGGCGAATTTTTCAGGTCCCGCTCCGCAAACCGAAGCGCGGCGGCCCAACAAAACGCCGTATAAATCATTAAAATTCATCTTTATCGGGGTTGTAACGCGTGATTCTGGCTCCCAACGCATTGAGTTTTCCCTCGGGGTTTTCGTAGCCGCGGTCTATGTGGTATATGCGTTCTATTTCCGTGGTCCCTTTGGCGCACAAACCGGCAATCAACAAAGAAAATCCCCCGCGCAAATCAGAGGCCATGACATGCGCGCCCGTCAATTCTTTGACGCCGTTAATATGGGCTATCGTTTTCTCCGTTACAATATCGGCGCCCATACGTACCAGTTCCGGCGCGGCCATAAAACGGTTTTCAAAAATGGTTTCATCTATTTCCGACGCACCCGCCGCCAATGCCATCAAGGCCATCCACTGAGGCTGCAAATCCGTGGCAAATCCCGGGTAAGGCGCCGTTCGGATGCGCATAGGTTTCAGCGAACCGCAGTAGGGTTTCACATGTACAAAATTCCCCCCTATATCCAAAGGTACGCCGGCCTCTTGTAAATATTCCAGCAAAATAGAATTATGCTCCGGCACGCAATCGGTAACGGTAACGTCGGCGCGGCAAGCCGCCGCGGCAATCATGTAACTGCCGCTTTCTATACGGTCCGCCACGACGGTGTGCTCTGTGCCGTGCAACGTGTGCCGTCCGCGGATAATCAGTCGCCCTTTGTCATCGGACGCCACTTCCGCACCCATTTTATTTAATACCGCCGCCACATCGTCAATTTCCGGTTCTTTGGCGACGTTTTCCAATACGGTCTCCCCCGGGATAAGTGCGGCGCACATCATTAAATTCTGTGTGGCGCCCACGCTGGGGAAACGCAAAGTGATTTTGGCGGGTTCCAGTTTTTTGGCAGAGAGAATAACGTTGCCGCTTTCGTTTTGACAGACTGCCCCCAAACGTTCAAATCCTTTCAGATGAATATCCACCGGCCGCGCGCCTAGCGCGCACCCCCCCGGCAGAGGAATGACCGCTTCGCGAAAACGGGCCAACAGCGGCCCTGCCACCCAAAAACTGGCTCTCATTTGTTTGACCAGTTCATAAGGCAAACTGTTCTTTAAGTTCCCATCCGCCGTTATATGGACGGTTCCATCCGAAAAAGAAACTTTTTTCCCCAACGCGGTTAATATTTTCAGCGTGGTGCGCACGTCGCGCAAATTCGGCACGCGATGCAGCACAAAAGAATCATCGGTCAATAAAGACGCCACTAAAATAGGCAAACACGCATTTTTGGATCCTCCGGCTTTAACCGTTCCCTGCAGCGCATGCCCTCCTTCTATTAAAAATCTGTCCATGTTTTCTCCTTTCGCGGAAACGGGCTTTACCGCAGCCGCGCAAATACAAACCGGTCTACGCCGGCAAAATCTTTTTTGACGCCGCCCTCCCAACGCGCCGCGTCAAACATGGCACAAACGGCAGACGCCTGCCCCGCGCCGATTTCCAAAGCCAAAGTGCCGTGCGGATTTAAGTAATCCGCCGCCGCAAAAACAATACGCCGGATTATATCCAAGCCGTCCGCTCCGCCGTCAAGCGCCAAAGACGGCTCGCATTGCACTTCCGCCGAAAGCCCCTCCAATTCCCCCGCCGGTATATATGGAGGATTGGAAACGATTAAGTCAAATGTGCCGGCCACATTTTCAAACAAGTCGCTTTGCAAAAATTGCACGCACTGCTGCATTTTAGTCAACCGTGCGTTTTCGGCAGCCAGCTGCAAAGCTTTTTCAGACACATCCACAGCCACCATACGCCCGCGCGAAAATTTGGCTGCCATGGCCAAAGCTATGCAGCCGCTTCCCGTACACAAATCCAACACGGAGGGATGAGCGCCGCGGTCGAACAAACGCATGCAGTATTGTACCAGTTCTTCCGTTTCCGGACGGGGCGCCAAAGCCCGCTCGTCGCAATGCAGCGTCAGACCGCAAAAATCCGTTTCCCCCGTAATATACGCCACGGGCCGGCCGCGTTTTTTTTGTTCAACAAAAGACCAAAATTTTTTCTCTTCCGCTTCCGACACTTTTTCATTGGAAAAAGCCAGCACCCGCGTACGCGTCAATCCCAAAGCGGCTGCCAGCAAAAATTCCGCCTCCGCGCGCGGCTGCTGGGTGGGAACTTGTTTTAACACATGTTCTGCGCGGTCCAATAAAGCCGCGCGGGATAAAAGATTCATAAAACAGCCTTAAACTGGGCCAAGGCGGACTCCAATTGCCACCAATCAAACCGATTAATATCCGTTTCTTCCGTTTGCAAGACTTTGGCTTTGGGATGGTTCGGCATGTAAAAGGGATCCGTACTCATATAAAATGCCACGGTCGGCTTTGAAAAACCGGCAGCAATATGAACTACCGCCGTATCTGGCGTAATAACCAGCGCCGAACGCCGCACCCATTCAAAAAGTTCAAAAACATCCGCCGGCTGCACCACAAAAACGTCTTTTATATCCTCCAAAATATGCCGCAGCTGAACGGCATTAGACGTCATGGCCGGCACAATAACGGGCATATTCAGCCCTTTTAAGGCGGCGCATATCTCTTTTAATACATCCGGTTGGAATTGACGGCAGGCCGCCTCTGCGGCGGGATTAAATAAAATATAATGGGAAAAACCATGCCCTTCCAGCCATTTTGCCACACAGGCGCGGGCGGAAGGCAAAATGAACAAATCATATCCCCCGTCCGGCTCCGCTATACCCAGTTGACGCAAAATGGCCGTTTCATGTTCACTGCCGTGTTGTTCCGGCGCGCCAAAAGGACGGACGGGAGAGGTAAAACGGTCCAACACCTTATTTCCTCCCGCTATCCACTTAAATAAACGCCAGTTCCAAAAAGATTTTCCCGACCCGTCCAACACCAAATCAAAATGCCGCCGCCGCAACTGCAGCGCCGACGTCATCAGGTCAAACCAACGCTGATTGGGCCGTAGCGCACTCCCGACGGGCAATTTAACGGCCTCATCCACATACGGATTATGTTTCAAAAATTCATAGGCGCCGCCAAAACACGCGACGGTAATTTTGACATGAGGATTGGCTTTCTTTATTTCGCGGTAACAGCAGGAAGAAACAATGGCATTTTCCAGAGAGCCTTCCCCGCGGCAAACCAACACATGATGCAAAGCGCGTATATCAGGGATTTTTTTCATACCCTCATTCTACCTTACAACTGCAGATTTTTCAATTTTTCTTCCAGCCGCAATTTCCGCAAATCTTCCAGTATTTCCCCTATATTTCCTTCCATGATTTCCGCCAAATTGTGATAATTTTTGTCCGTACGATGATCGGTAACGCGGCTTTGAGGAAAATTATAGGTGCGTATTTTTTCGCTGCGGTCCCCTGTACCCACTTGGCTTTTGCGCGCGTCGTAAATTTCTTTATTGCGCTTTTCTTCTTCGATCTGGTAAAGTTTGGCTTTAAGCATGGCCATGGCTTTCTCACGGTTTTTGCCTTGGCTGCGTTCTTCACGACAGGACACTACTACACCGGTGGGCTTATGGATAATGCGTACGGCCGTTTCCACTTTGTTTACGTTTTGACCGCCGGCACCTCCGGAGCGGCAAGTCTCCAATTCCAAATCTTCGGGCTTGATTTCTATGTCAATGTCTTCCGCTTCCGGCATAATGGCCACCGTAACGGTGGACGTATGTACCCGACCGGACGTTTCCGTATCCGGCACGCGCTGCACACGGTGCGTCCCCGCTTCATCGCGCAACCAAGAATAAGCCCCATCGCCTTTAATAAACATACTGACGTATTTACAGCCTTTTAGTCCCGTGGGAGTATATTCCAGCAGTTCGGTTTTCCAGCCCTTGGAATCGGCAAAATGTTGGTATACGCGCAAAAGTTCCGCCGCAAACAACGCAGACTCTTCTCCGCCTGCTCCCGGGCGTATTTCCAAATAAATGCTTTTTGAATCGTTCGGATCAGGGGGAATGACCAATACGCGCAACTCCTGCTGCAACAGCACAAGCCGCGCCTCCAGCTCCTGCATTTCTTCGGCGGCCAATGCAGCCATTTCTTTATCCGTTCCGTCTTTGATGATGGCTTTGTCGTCTTCTATGTTTTTTAAGATTCGGTTTATTTCATTCTCTTTTTCAATAATGGGTTTCAAAAAAGCATGGCGTTTGGATTTTTCCATCAGTTCATGCGCCGACAAAGCGCCGCTCATCAATTCCGTTTCCAACTTTTTGTATTCTTCAATATATTTGGAGGTATCCATACAATTTATTTTCCTTATCGGGCAGATAATAAAAAAACAGACCCCCGTTAGCGAGAGTCTGTTTTCTTAAAAAAAACGGCTATTTTGCGGCCTTGGCTTCGGCTTTGGCCTCGGTTTTGGCAGCTTTTTTAGTCGCCGCGGCGGCCTTGGGAGCCTTCTTGGCGGAAGCGGCTTTCTTTAAGACGGTTTTCTTCGCCAGTTTAGCCTTGGCTTTTACTTCGGTTTTGGGCTTGCGCGTTACGGTCTTTCCGGCCGTAGAGGCAAAACGTTTGTTGAATTTTTCCACTCTTCCTTCCGTATCCAGCAATTTTTGCTTGCCGGTAAAGAAAGGATGGCAGGCCGCACAAATATCCAATTTCAAAGTTTTGGCCGTGGAGCGGGTAAGAAATTTATTGCCGCAAGCGCAAACCGCTTCCACAAATTCATATTTCGGATGTATTTTCTCTTTCATTTTATTTTCCTCTGCAAATGGTTCGGGGCAAAAACGCCTTCTTGTTTATTTTACCATAAAATACAAAGGGAAAGAAAGCCAAAGGCTTCTTTCCCGTCTGTACATGCTTAAAAAGCATTCACTTCCATTTGTTTCAAAAAATCCTTATTGGATTTGGTGGAAGAAAGCTTGTCCAGCAAAAGCGTCATGGCGTCTACACTGCTCAAAGGAGCCAACACTTTGCGGATAATCCACATTTTATTCAGTTCGTCTTCCGTCAAAAGCAAATTTTCCTTGCGGGTGGAACTGCGGTTTATGTCCACCGCGGGGAAAATACGCCGCTCAGAGAGTTTGCGGTCCAGACAAATTTCGCTGTTTCCGGTACCTTTGAACTCTTCAAAAATGACTTCGTCCATACGGCTGCCCGTTTCCACCAGCGCGCTGGCGATGATGGTTAGAGAACCGCCTTCCTCCAAATTACGCGCCGCACCCAAAAAGCGTTTGGGTTTTTGCAAAGAGGTGGCCTCCAGCCCGCCGGTCAGTACGCGGCCCGAAGACGGAGCCACCGTATTGTAGGCGCGGGCCAGACGGGTAATGGAATCCAGCAAAATAACCACGTCTTTGCCCATTTCCGCTAATCGTTTGGCCTTTTCTATGACCATTTCCGCCACCTGTACATGTCGTTCGGCGGGCTCGTCAAACGTGGAGGCGATGACCTCCCCTTTCACACTGCGGGCCATATCGGTTACTTCTTCGGGACGTTCATCAATCAGCAGCACCATCAGCACCACGTCTTTATGATTTTCCGCCAGAGAATGCGCGATGGCCTGCATCATCATGGTTTTACCGGTTTTAGGAGCGGCCACGATCAGCGCGCGCTGTCCTTTGCCTATCGGCACCATTAAATCAATGACGCGCTGCGTCAAAGAATTTTTATCCAGCTCCAACGTAAATCGTTCATTGGGATGCAGCGGCGTCAGGTTTTCAAATAAGGGACGGTTATACACATTCACCGAGTCAATTCCGTTTACTTTTTGCACTTGAAGCATGGCAAAAAAACGTTCTCCTTCTTTCGGAGGTCGGATTAAACCCTCAATGCTGTCTCCTTTGCGCAGGCCAAAACGTTTGATCTGAGACGGAGAAACGTAAATATCTTCCGGTCCGGCCAGATAATTGTTGTCCTCCGAACGTAAAAAACCAAACCCGTCCGGCAGAATTTCCAACACGCCGCCGCCGTATACGGAACCGTTTTGTTTGGCTTGTATAGCCACGATTTTCCCCACCAAAGCCGCTTTGCGCAAACCAGAAATGTCTTCAATATTGTAATTGAGGGCCAATTTGGTCAACTCCGCAATACTGAGTTTATTTAATTCACGGGCATCCATGGGTTTGGCGCCATTGGGCTGGCGCTGAACCGGCTGCGGGGCATAAGGTGCAGAAGCATTGCCCGTCTTTTGCATAATGCGCCGCTGAGAACCGACCATTCTGTGAGGTGAAGGATGGTTTTTATTTTCCGTTTCGGTTTTATTTTTTGATTCGGCCTTGGCAGTAGACACTTTGGCCGGTTTTTCCTGCGTATCTGGCATACTGTCTCCTTATTTGACTGTATAAACTCTGACAAGCGCGCGGCATATACGGCGCACTTTTGTTTTTAACTCTCTTTCCGACGCGTTATTTAGCAAACAAATGTCCGCGCGAAAAGCTTTTTCCTGCATATCAAGCTGTGTGGAAGCCCTTCTCAAAAAATCTGTTTTTTTCATTTTGCGCGCTTTCAGTCTTGCCGGCAGAGTCTTCGTCGGCGCGCAAACACACACCGTTAAATCAAACGCGTCCTGCCAGCCCGCTTCAAACAAAAGCGGCACTTCCACCACGCGCAAAAACGCATCATTTTTGCGAAGACGGTCTGAAATTTCTTGGGCCGTCAGCGGATGCAATAATTTTTCCAGTTTGCGCCGTGCTTTAACATCCGAAAATACTTTGGCCGCCAACAACTTCTTTTCCGCCGTGCCGAACAAACGGTTCATCTCTTTTCGTACGCAGGCGCGGGCCGAAATTTCCCGCACCAACGCATCACAACTCAGCGTAAAAGCCCCCGCCGCGCCAAATGCGCGCAAAGCCGTACTCTTGCCGCACAAAAGACCTCCGGTAAGGCCGACCGTCAATTTGTTGGGAGTTTTGAAATTCATGGGGATTAGGATAATTTTTTCAAATCATACCAATTGGGACCGGCTTTGGCGCTGACCACAAGAGGTACAATCAGTTTAACGGCATTTTGCATCTGGTTTTTAATGGACGAAACATAAATGTCCAGTTCATTCTCCGGCACTTCAAAAATCAACTCATCATGCACCTGCATAATCATTTTTACGCGGGTATGGCGCAGGGTTTGAAAAATATCCACCATGGCTTTCTTGATAATATCTGCAGAACCGCCCTGTACAATGGTATTGATGGCGGCACGCTGGGCAAAAGACGCCATGCTGCCTACTCCCATATTAAATTCCGGTAAATAACGGACATGCCCGAACATGGTCTTGACAAACCCGTTTTTACGGGCCTTGGCAACGTTTTCATCTATCCAGCGGCGCACACCCTGAAAATTCTTAAAGTAGTTGTCTATGTATTCTTTGGCTTCCCGCAAAGAAATGTTCAACGCTTGAGAAAGCCCCATGGGACCCTGCCCGTAAATGATACCAAAATTTACGGCTTTTGCGCCAGAGCGCATTTGGTCCGTTACCATCAGAGGCATCACGCCGAATATTTGCGCCGCCGTCTGCGTGTGAATATCTCCGCCGTCCAAAAATGCCTGTACGAGAACAGGATCTTTGCTTTCATGCGCCAAAACGCGCAAATCAATTTGAGAATAGTCCACACTTAACAAAACATGTCCTTTTTCGGCAATAAACGCTCGGCGCAGCTGGCGGCCTTTGTCCGTTCTCACGGGGATATTTTGCAAATTTGGCGCCGAGCTGGAAAGTCTTCCCGTAACCGTGCCGGTTTGATCCAAGTACGAATGCACGCGGTCTGCATCGTCTGCCATCAAAAGCAAATTGTCTACATAGGTGCTTTTTAGTTTTGCGTCGGAACGATAATCCAAAATTTGTCGGGCCACAGGATGCAACGACGCGATTTGCGACAAAGTTTCCTCATCCGTGGAATAACCCGTTTTTGTTTTTTTGACCGCCGGCAGCTGCAACTGTTCAAACAAAAGCTGTCCCAGCTGGCGGGTGGAGTTAATGTTTACGGGCGCACCGGCAGTTTGATCAATCTGCGCCTGCAGCTTTTCCATTTCCTGTTCCAGCAAAATCTTAAACCCCTCCAGCCATGCGCAATCCACTTTCATTCCCGTGAATTCCATATCGGCCAGCACCGTCATCAAGGGCAATTCCAACGTTTGGTAAAGCTGCCAAATATTTTTGGCTTTCAGTTCTTCTTCCAGTTTTTGGCGCAACCGGAACATGTAGGTATTGTAAAGCGTCAAACGTTCGCAAGCGTCCTGCTGATTGGCCATAGCGGAAAAATAATGCGCCACCGCGCCGGCGGGACTTAAATCTCCGGACGGATCCAACACGTAACGCGCCAAACGCGCGTCAAAACAATGCGGAGTAACGCCTTTTAAGGGAATATTCAATTCGCGCAGAGTAAATTTCAAATCATACCCCAGCTTCAGCACGGCATCGTCAAAAATGATTTTCTCCAATGCGGCCGTTTCCCAAGCTTCTATTTCCGCCAAAGGCAATAAAGCATATTCGGTTTCGGACACGGAAAAAAGAAAAAAATCATCCTCGCTGTATAAAAATACTTCTTTCGCCGAAGCAGCCTTATCCAAAACTTCTTTCAGCGGCAGCGGATCCGGAGCGGACGGCACGCAAACGACATCGGAGACGGAATTTTTTGGATGAAAACTTTCTAATAAATTCTTAAATTCATAGCGTTCAAACATGGCCGCCAAGACCGCGGGATCCGGCATACGTACGCGATAATCTTCCAAATCAAACGGCATATTCAACGCCGGATCAAGCACCACCAGCTGTTTGGACAGCAAAGCATTGCCTTCCTGCTCGCGCAGTTTTTTGGCCAGAGCGGGCTTCATACGCGGGTCATCGTTTTGCGCCGCGCGCAAAATATCTTCCAAATGGCCGAATGTGTTTATCAGCTCCACCGTTGTTTTGGGACCTACGCCCGCCACCCCGGGAACATTGTCCGAAGCGTCCCCCACAATGGCAAAATAATCCGGCAAAAACGCTTGAGAGACGCCGAATTTTTCTACGGCGGCTTCCGGCCCTTTGATACCGTCTTTGCCGCCGGAAGGCCATACGGAAATATACTCGCTTAAAAACTGGTATACGTCTTTATCGGAAGTCACCAGCACGCTTCGCTTTTGCTGCTTCTGTGCCTGCAACGCCAAAAAAGCCATTAAGTCATCGGCTTCTATGCCCTCTTTGGCTACGACGGACAACCCCAGATCCCGCACCATATCCCGCGCCAAACCGAGTTGACTTAACAGGGCGTCATCCGGTTTTTTGCGATTGGCTTTATAAGCAGGAAGCAAGCTTTTTCTGCGGGCGCAACCGCCGGCAGAATCAAAACATACGGCCACATAAACGGGATTTTTTTCATTGAGCAGTTTGATCAGCCAACGAACAAAACCATACAAAGCCCCCACTTCCTGTCCCGCAGAAGTAGTCAACTTGGGCAAGGCGTGGTAATTGCGATGCAGAAAACCATGCGCATCAATCAAAAAAAACGGCTGTTCGGAAATGGAGTTCATCATAAAAGGTGGAAGCCGACAAATCAGAGAACGGCCTCAATGAGACTGGTGTATCAAAAGCTACACAACAAACCAAAATACAACGCCGCTGTCCTGCAAAACACAGCAGCAGAAAACGACTCCTGCGCCTGCGGCGAAATTTAGAGCAGGGAATTTAATTTTTCCTGCAAAGCCGCCTTGCTTTGCAAGCCTACGGTTTGACCGGCCACTTCGCCGTTTTTGAAAAAAATCAACGTCGGTATGGAAGTGATATGGTAATTGGCGCTGGTCAAAGAACCTTCATCCGTGTTTAATTTGCACACTTTAACTTTTCCTGCGTATTCCTTGGCCAACTCTTCCACCACCGGCGCCAACATGCGGCACGGACCGCACCACGGCGCCCAGAAATCCACCAGTACCACTCCCGTATATTTCAACACTTCCTGTTCAAAATTTTCATCGGTTAAAACGACTTCACTCACAAGCGCCCCCTCTGCAGCAAAAATAAGAAAACCTCTTTCTTAAAAGAGTATCAGACCTGAAGAGCGCTGTCAAGTCCGCCCTTGCCGCCATTAAAAACAGAAAAAGTATGCTACAATAACATAAACAAGCGAGTAAAATTATGAAAGAAAGAATTATATGTCTGGTAACTCCCGAAGGACGCAGTTATTACCGCGCCATACCGCTGGCCAAGGAATTCTTGGACAAAGACCATAATTTAATTAACACGGCGGGGACCCTGCCGGAAGGCAAGGTGGAAGAATTTGACGTTAACACAAAAACCATCAAACATTACAAAGCCGGAAAATTAGACGGAGATTTACAAATTATAGATTTGACCTCCGGAGAAATCACTTTATCCGAAAAATACAGAAACGGCGTTTTGCTTGACGTGGGCGACACAACGCTGCACGGGACGCCCATTCTGAAAGAAACCCCAAAACCGCTGCCAAATTATGAGGGTACCGTCATTAAGGTAAACAAGGCCACGCAGTCTTTTTATATTGACGGACAAGAGGTGGCGGAACAAACCCTGGCCGCCAACGGCGCCACCTTGGAACTGCTGGGGGCCATACCAGACGGCCCCGCCAGAGAATTGGACGAAAACAATCTTTTGCGCGCCGAAGCCACTTACAAAGACAACAAATTGGAAGGCGTGTTGGTGCGCTATGATGAAAAAGGGCGTCTCGTTTCCGAAGAACAGTATATGAAAGGCGTCTTGCAAGGGTCTGCCCAATACTATACATATACGGCAGAGGGAACGGTAAAAACAACCGCACGATATAAAAATGCCCAATTAGACGGCGAGTGGACTTGTTTTTTCCCAAACGGAGACCCCTGTATACGCGCGTCTTATAAAAACGGCAAGCTGCACGGCCGGCGCATTTCTTGGTATCAAGACGGAAAAACCAGTTGTGAAGAAAATTACGAAAACGGCAAACTGCAGGGCAAACGCCTGATTTTTTTCCCTGAAGGCGGCGTGTGGTATGACGAAAATTACAAAAACGGCCGTTTGGACGGAGAACGCTTCTGTTTTTTCCCAAACGGGAATAAATATTGCAACGAATATTACGCCGACGGTTTGTTGGAAGGCCCCCGCACCGTATATGCCGAAAACGGGGAATTGCTCTTAAACGAGGAATATCATTGGGGCGCTTTGGTGCATAATACGGAACGAAGATCGCTGCCATAGTTCCAAATCCGGCAAGGACCGTGTCCACGGCGCCAAAGAAGCGCACGTTTCCAACATTTCATTGGAAAACAAAAACTCCGGAAATAAAAATGAAATATTTTCATTTTCTTGCTTTACAAAAAACGCCCGCATTTTTGAAATGCGGGCGTAAAATTTTAAGCCTCGCCTGCTTAACTGATTTGAGCCAAACGGGAAAACAATTCTTTCTGTTCTTTTGTCAGCGTGCGGGGTACGTCTATGCTCAATGTTACATAGAGGCTGCCTTTGCTGTTTAAGCCTTTGCCGCTGAGTTTTAATTTTTTCCCGTTGTGCGTGCCGGCGGGAACTTTCACTTTTACCGGTCCGTCCAAGGTCGGCACATAAATGGTCCCTCCCAAAGCCGCCGTCCACGGCATGAGCGTAACGGGCACGTGCAAATCGTCCCCCTCCAAACGATACGTCAGATGCGGGCGGATCTTAATCGTTAAGTACAAATCTCCGGCACCGCGCGAAGTCGGGTTGCCCAAACCTTTCAGTTTAATGCGTTTCCCCTCTCCCACGCCCGCCGGCAATTTGACCGTAACGTTTCGGCCGTCAGGCAAAGTCAGCTGCATAGGTCCGCCGCGATGTGCGTCTTCCAAATTCAAAGCCAACTCCGCTTCCATATCTCCGTCTCGTTGGGCCACGCCGCCGCGGCCGGAACGCGTCCCGTTAAAACCGGAAAAACCGCCAAATCCTCCACCCATTCCGCCGAAAATGCTCTGAAAAAAATCGCTGAAATCGGCTCCGCCAAAATTACCGCCTCCAGTAGAACTGAAATTATAATAGGTGTTTCCGGAGCCGGAGCCGCCGCCGCTATAGCGCTGATACGCGCCTCCGAACGGATTTCCGCCCGCATACGAAGAACGCGTACGTCCGCCGGAAGCGCCGCCGCGCGCATAATTTTGATACCCTTCTTGGCCTACTTGGTCATAAATGCTGCGTTTTTGTTTATCCGACAATACCGCATAAGCTTCGTTTACATCCTTAAATTTTTCCGTCATGGCGGCTTTCTCGCTTTCCGGATGCAAATCCGGATGGTATTTGCGGGCGGCCGCCTTAAATGCTTTCTTTATCTCGGCATCCGTGGCGTTTTTATTCACGCCTAAAATTTTGTAATAATCTTTATACTCTGCCATATACTTCTCCCTTTCTTCCCCTCCATTTTATATAATTTCCAAAGGGGAAACAATGCTGCTTTTTTCACGACACGGCAATACCAAAACGCCCCTGCGGCTGCTATGGACGGCCGAGGGTACATCGTCGCTGGTCAACCAGTTTATGCAGCTGTTGCTGCCGTGGTACATATTAAGTACCACCGGCAGTCTGCTGTGGACGGGATTCATTGCGTTTTGTGCGTTGCTGCCCAATATTTTTTCTTCGCTTTTCGGCGGACAAATTATTGACAAACTGGGCCGCTCTTTAACCATGTTGGGATGCGAATTGATTCAGTTTCTGCTGTTGGCCCTTATCCCCGTATTAATTTTGCGCAACGCCGATTATCCGTGGCTTATTGGTTTGCTGATATTCTTAAGCTCTTTTTTTGACGCTCCCGGGCAGCTTGCGCGTACCGCGCTGGCACCCACATTTTCCAGATACGCCGAAGTACCTCTCGCGCGCACGACAGGCGTTGTAGAAGCTTTGGACGGATTTATGGCGGTTTTCGGTCCCTTGCTGGGAGGTGTATTGATAGCGGCGGCGGGACTGTTTGTTTCTTGGCTGGCGGTGGCGGCGTTGTGCTTGCTCATCGTGATATTAAGCATACATATTTACAGCCGCCGCAATAAACGCACGCAACCAAACATCACCACGTTCCGCCATGCGCGACAAGTATTGGAAAAAGACGACATCCTGCGGCAAAGCATTATTTTAACCATGCCGTTTTTTATTTTAGGCCAATCATGGGAATTGCTTTTGGTGCCGGGTTATATTTATCATTACGGATACAGCACCGTTTATCTGGGTTTTTTGGGAGCCTCTTTCGGTTTAGGCGCTTTTATTGGCGCCGTACATTTTGCGCGCGCCGCCAGAAAATTAAAATTTTTTACGCTGCTGACGTCCAATTATGCCGCCTATTTGCTTTCCGTTTTAGTCCTGTATTTTAATTTACCTAAACCAATCGTACTGGCGGCAACAGCGCTCTGCGGCGTACCGTTCGGCGCGTTTTCGGCCATGATTTCCACCTTGATTCTGTTGCGCACTCCCGAAAACATACGAGGCAAAATATTGGGCTTATTTGGTACGGCTTCGTATACGGTGGAAAGCGTATGCGTACTGCTGATTGCCGTACTGATACACTGCGCCGGCTTGCAGACGACGCTTGCCCTGCTTGCTTTGCTCTTTGCTTCTTTGGTCATCTGGAGCATCTCACGGCGCAAAGCAGACGATTTTTGGTCAGCCACTGCCGGAAAAATGCCGCTGCCGGCACCCAAAAAACATTCGCCACCGCCTTACCAAGCATCTTCGCAAGTGCGCCGGACGGCGCATTGGCCGCAAACAAAATAAAAACAAGTATTTACAAAGTATTTTTTTTTAGGTAAAATAAATAAGTCGCAGGAAATACAATTTATTCCCCGATAGCTCAATGGTGGAGCGACCGGCTGTTAACCGGTAGGTTGTAGGTTCGAGTCCTACTCGGGGAGCATTTAGAGGGCGCCTTTCGGCGCCCTTTTTTACGTATAAAAAAGTGATTTTTTTATATTTTTTCGTCGGAGAACCACTAACGCGAAAAACGAAACAAACGCGGTTATATGCAACCACCGTGTCAACCTAGCGGCTTCTGCATTCCATTTTTTTGCATTTTAACTGTTTTCTCCCGAACATTCATATTCTCCGCCGCCGATATTTTGAAAAGGTTCCTTGACGCAGACAGCTTTTTACGCTATATTATTAATGGGAGTTGCACTTCCGGACGTGGTGATAAGGGGCCCCTTATCACGCACATTGGGCGCAGACTCAGTCCGGACAGTATCCAAATGACTGCCCGCAAAAGCGGTATTTGGGATTGCAGCTCCTTATTTTACAGACGGCTGTTTTGGGGTTGACAAGACTTTCCTTCAATCCCTACTTAATAGTTACCGGAGCGGGGGACGCTGCTTTCAGGGCCTCCACATATTGTCCGGTAGCTTTTTTATTGGCCGATTCCATCGTATAGATACGCCCGCCACATTGGCCGCTCTCTTTTACTTATCAGCAAGCGACTCTGTAAGAAATGGCATGAAACAAAAAAGACTTCCTCTTTTGCAGAGGAAGTCTTTTTCAGGCTTATAAACAAGTTTTTATTTTTCCAAATGTTTCATAGCTTGTTCTTTATTGGTGATGCGGCCTTGCCATTGCAGTTTGCACAAACGTTCCATATTGGAAGAAATTTTCCGGCCGCTTAATCCTATTTCCCGCAGTTCTCCTCCTTTTACAAAACACGGTTCCAATGCGGTAGGTTTCAAAGAAGGACATACGGCACGCAGTACCGATATTTGCAAAGGCGTCAAACACGACAGGGGAGACTGCTTCTGCTCATACACCGTCCACGCTCCCATCAGTTCATGGACGGTTTCTCTGGGAAGATGCAAATGTTGCAAAAACTCCGCTCCGCTGTCCGCCAACAAACAAGCGCATATGCCCAGCTTGACCGACGAATCCTCTCCTTTGGAAATGGCCGCATTCCATTTTAACCCGGGATAAATAAATTGCGCCAAATCGTATTTTTCCATGAAAGAAAACACGGCACGCAATTTTTTTTCCTCCAGCAGCTTTACAAATTCCTGCCGTATGCGTTCCCGCGAAAGCACCAGCGGGTATTCTTCCCGCACCGCGTCCCGCATTAATTGTTTGGTGCAGCGTTCCATATTCCAGCCAAACCGACCGGCAAAACGCACAGCCCGATACAAACGGGTGGGATCGTCGCAAAAACTCTTGGAGTGTAAAACTTTAATTACCCCCTTGTCTATGGCTTCTTGCGCGCCGAAAGGGTCATAAGAACAACCAAAATTTTTAGGCAAAATGCTCAGCGCCCACGCATTGGCCGTAAAATCCCGTCTAAACAAATCATCTTTAATGTCCGACGGCGTTACCTGAGGCAAGGCCCCCGGGCGCGGATAAAATTCTTTACGCGCCTGCACCAAATCCAATTTCAGCCCGCCGGTCAGTTTCACGCGATAGGTGTTAAACTGAGAAAAACGCTTTTTCTCTCCCCCCCATTTTTTCACGCAAAAGCCCGCCACCGCTTCCGGAGATCCTTCAAACGTTAAATCTAAATCCTGTGTATCTTTGCCTAAATAAAAATCCCGCACGGCGCCTCCGACAATCCAAGCTTTCAGGCCTAATTTGTCGGCATAAGCTCCTATCGTTTGCAGCAAAGCTTTGTGTTTTTTGGGTATCATAACAGATCAGGCGCAAGCGCGTCCTCTTTCTCCATTAATCGGACAAAATGTTCCAAAAGGGGACTTTGCAATCCTCCGTCCAGTACTTTTCGCGCGGCGGCGGCAAAGCTTTTGGCGTCTCTGTCCGTTTCAGCCGGTATATATAAAGGAGTATCGTGTTCACGCGCCCATTGCGGATGCAAACGCGCCACCTTCAATCCCAACGCCGCGGCCGAAGCCGCCACGGCTTCCGATTCATCCGCGCGGCGTTGTTCCTTCTGCACTGCGTCTTTCAATTCTTCCAAACCGAACACACAAAAAGGGCCGACGTCCAACTTCAATCGTTTCAGCAAATTGTCTTTCAACAATTCATAATCCTTTTTCATTTTCTCCAGCAATGCTTTTCGGCTGCGTCGGTTTTTGTCGGAAAAAACAAATATTAACAAGCCGTTTTCTTCATCCAGATAAATCAAATCCGTATCAACATGAAAAAAAGTACTGCATTGCGGGCAGCAGAACAAATTCAGCTCTCCTCCTAATACGGCATCTTTTAATTCCGGATTTTGGGTAACGTTTATAAAAGACCAGCGGTCCGCTTCAAACGCTTCGCAGCCGTTGGGACAAGTTAAAGTTTCAGAAAATTTTAAGGATTTCATAACTCTTTTATAGCATATACGGATGACCGTCCGCAAAAAAAATATTTAGGCGGGGAGAATAATCTTTTTACTGTATAATAAAAGCAAACGCGAAAATGCTAAAATAAAATAAGAACGCCCCGTTAGCTCAACTGGATAGAGTACCGGTCTTCGGAACCGGTGGTTCGGGTTCGAATCCCGCACGGGGCAGATTTTATGACGTGCCGTTCAAAAGCTGCTTACGCGCAAAAACGCGCGGCGTTTGGCTGTTGGCACGGTATAAAAATTTGCTAGAATAAATTATCAATCTTGCAGTTCAAGGAGTAAACCCATGGGTGGACATTCACATTGGGCCGGCATCAAGCATAAAAAGGCCCTCGTTGACGCCAAAAAAGGCAAAGTATTTACGAAAATTTTAAGAGAAATCACCATCGCCGCAAAAATGAGCGGCGGCAACCCCGACCAAAACCCCCGCCTCAGAAAAGCCATGGACGATGCCCGTGCAGCCAACATGCCCTCTGACAACGTCAAACGCGCCATCATGAAAGGCACCGGCCAATTGCCCGGGGTATCTTACGAAGAAATCACTTATGAAGGTTATGGCCCGGGATCTACGGCGGTTATCGTAGAATGCACCACGGACAACAAGAACCGCACTTTTGCGGAAATACGCAAAATTTTTACCAGCCGCGGGGGATCCATCGGCACTTCCGGCTGCGTGTCTTATATGTTTAAGAACAAAGGCATCATTGTGATCAACAAAGACGCCATCGGAGAAGACGATTTAATGAACGTCGCGCTGGAAGCCGGTGCGGAAGACGTGCGCACGGAAGGAGACGCTTACGAAGTCATTACCGCGCCGGACGCTACGTTTGACGCCGTCAAAAAAGCCATTGAAGCCAAAGGAGTTACGCCGGAATCGGCCGAGCTTACCATGTTGCCGGATACGGAAGTAAACATTACCGACGAACACGTGGCGGAATCTTTGCTGAAAATGATGGACGAACTGGACGATCACGACGATACCAAAAACGTGTATTCCAACTATAATATCCCCGACGATATTATGGCCAAACTGGAAAAATAATTTCTACGCCTCACGCCCGCCTTTGTCCAAGGCGGGCGTTTTTTTGGACTTGCCCTATGAATACTGCCAACTCCACCGTCCTCGGCATTGACCCGGGCTTAGACCGCACCGGCTGGGCCGTATTGCGCCGCGGGCAAAACGGCATGCTAAAACTGGAAGCGTGCGGTCTGATTCATACCTCTGCCGGCCAATCGCTGCCCTCCCGCTTAAATTATATTTATGAACAGCTGCGCAAAATTTTGTCCGATTACAAACCCGCGCAGGTGGCTATGGAGCAAAACTTTTTCTTAAAACGCGCACAGACTATGGCCAATACGGTAATGACGCGCGGCGTGATTTTGCTGGCATGTGAACAAATGGGCAAAACCGTGTTTTTTTATCCGCCGAAACATGTCAAAATGATTTTGTGCGGCACGGGAACGGCAGACAAAAAACAAGTGCAGCGCATGGTACAGCTGACATTAAATTTAGACAAGAAACCCGAACCGGACGACGTAGCCGACGCGGTGGCCATAGCCATCTGCCATGTAAAAACCGCCCCGCTGAACGAAAAACTTTCCGTACAGACCGCTTTTTTGGAAAAAATAAAGGCGGCCAAAGCCGCCCAGTTAAAGAAATTCGGGAAATAAGTTATTTTTCCATACAGTACCTGTTCCAGTACCCCTGAGACCCGACGACCCCCTCCTCATAAAATTCTCCCAAAGAAACACAAAAATGTTTAGCTTCATCATCTTTGGGACGGGCATTGCAGATTTTGACACAGGTTGAATTTCCCGGCAGCCATTGCAAATAAATAGGTTCATACAACAATGTACAACCAGCCGTACTGCACTGGTAAATCGCCTCCTTAAAATCCGGCAATTCTATATCCATGGCCTCCATGGTAGTATCATAGCTTCCGTTGGCCATATAATAAATTTGCTTGGCTTTAATCAGCGCGTCAAACGCCACCAATGCCTGCGTGGCGCGGGATTTGAATACTACTTTTTCATATTGTGGCAGCGCTACGGCAGCTAAAATACCGATAATCAGCACTACAACCAAGAGCTCTATCAGCGTAAAACCGGCACGGTTTGCACAATGAGGCTGAGATCCTGAGTTACAACTCCTCAGGATGACTCTGTTTGTATTGTTGTTATTTATATTCTCGATATTTATAATATCGTCATGCCGAAACGTCTTTACTCGGCATCTCAGTATATTGGCGTCATGCCGAGACGCTTTTACTCGGCATCCCCGTATAATATCGTCATGCCGAGACGCTTTTACTCGGCATCCCGACCGCTTTATATTCTCAAAAGGCCGAGATCCTGAGTTACGACTCCTCAGGATGACTTTATCCATAAACCCACCTAAAACGTCTTTAGAGCGGTTTTTTGCACTTGGATACATTTTTTGATAAATTTTGCGCATACACAAAATTTATCAAAAAAAAAAAACGATGCAAGAGGCAAACGTTTTTCGGCAAATAAACGGCAAACGACTCAACATAAAAAACTCCTCCAGTTTTTGAGTCTGATTCCCGCAATCAATGTCATTTTTTCTAAAACGCGGAAAAATATTTCCATGAAAAATTCCATCCATGTTTATCAAAGTATTCACGCCTCATTTTTGCTAAAATTATTTTATGATTGCATACCTTAAAGGCACCGTACTGGAAACGCGCGAAGAATCCGCCGTCATCGTCTGTGGCGGGATCGGCTATGAAGTCAACTTGACTAAAAGCAGCGCCGCCGAATTGGAAGAAGGACGCGAAGCCGCGTTGTATATAGCCGAATCTATTTCTCCTTACGACGGTACGGTACTATACGGTTTTTTATCCAAAGAAGACAAAGAGCTTTGGACCTTATTCAAAACGGCTATTCCGAATACGGGAGCAAAAAAAGCGTTGGAATTTTTAAATAAAGCCCTGCGTTCCGTGGCGGATTTCCATAATGCCATTATTAAACGCGATCCTAAGATTTTAACGGGCATTTTTGGTTTTACGGCCAAAACAGCGGAAAAATTAATTTCGTCTCTTAAGGATAAAATGGACGCCGTCAGCGTACAGGGATCCAGTAAAATCAAAGTGCTTGACGAGGCGCCCTATATGAGCGGAGTCTTGGAGGCCTTGCAGGCATTGGGCTACAGCGCGCCGGAAAGCCGCCGCGCCATAGAACAGCTGTATCATGAAGGAATTAACCCTAACGACAAAATTGAAAATATCATCAAAGAAGCGTTGCGGGTGTTGAAAAAATGAACAATCAAAACGAAGTGCTTAGCGTCAATCAACTGGCCGAAGAAACCAACGGAATGGAAGCCGCTTTGAGACCGTCTTCGCTGGAAGAATTCGTCGGACAGGACAAACTGAAAGAAAACCTGCGCATTTTTATTGAAGCCGCCCGCACCCGCGCAGAGGCATTGGACCACTGTCTTTTTTATTCCCCTCCCGGGCTGGGCAAAACCACACTGGCTAATATCTTGGCCAAAGAAATGGGCGTAAACATAAAAACCACTTCCGGCCCCGTACTGGCGCGGCCCGGGGATTTGGCCGCCATGCTGACTACGGAACTGTCCGAAGGAGATATCCTGTTTGTGGACGAAATACACCGCTTAAATCCCGCCGTGGAAGAAGCCCTCTATCCCGCCATGGAAGATTTCACTTTTTTTATCAATACCGGCAAGGGCGCCGGCTCTACTACGCTTAAACTGGCTGTACCTAAATTTACGCTAGTAGGAGCCACCACCCGTTCAGGACTTTTGACGGGCCCGCTGCGCGACCGCTTCGGCATAGTGTTTAACTTGGGTTTCTATGAAATTAAAGAAATTACCGATATTTTGGCCCGTTCGGCGCGTTTGCTTAACATCGCGGCAGACCGAGCCGGCTTGGCGGAATTGGCCAAACGTTCCCGCGGCACGCCGCGCATCGCCAATCGGCTTTTGCGCCGCGCGCGCGACTTTGCGCAGGTAAAAGGCAACGGCGTCATTACGCAAGAAATTGCCGTTACCGCCATGAACTCTTTGGATATTGACAACGAAGGATTAGACAGCGTGGACAAACGTATTTTAGAAGCGCTCATAGACCGCTTCGGAGGCGGGCCGGTAGGCGTAGAGAACTTGGCTATTGCCGTCTCTGAAGCCGTAGATACTTTGACTGACGCCATAGAGCCTTATCTCATTAAAGCCGGTTTTATAGCCCGTACGCCGCGTGGACGCGTCGCAACAAAAAAAGCCTATGACCATTTAGGCCGAAAACACGGAGAAGGATTACTTTTCTAATGAAAAAATTATCGTTTGTTTTCTTGTTTCTTTGTCTTGCTTTCTCCGCGGCAAACGCACAAACCGTGCGTGTGCTTTTGGCCGAACATCTTAAAAACGCGCAAATCAAAAACTCCGGCAAAGTGTATGTTTATGCTTTACATTCCCAAAAAAAATACAAAGTGAGCAAACCGGAAACGCTGAACATACAGATGGAGGGAGAAGGAGAATTGCGCTTAGGAGCCCTGAGACATACAGGCACGCTGGTCATTGAACCGGATAAAGACGTAACGCTAACTTTCCAAAACAACACCTATACCGGCAAATTGTACGCCGTACCTAAAGGCAAAACTTTTCAGCTTATAGAATACGCCGATATGGAAAATTATCTGTTGGGCGTGCTGCCTTACGAAATGAGTCCTTCATGGCCGCTGGAAGCCTTAAAAGCACAAGCGGTGGCCGCAAGAACGTATACATTAATGGAGCTGCAAAGACCTAAAAAAGCTTCCTTTGATTTATACAGCGACGTACGCAGCCAGATGTATAAAGGATCGGGCAAAATATACGACAGCGTGCGTCAGGCCGTAACATCCACCAAAGGGCAAATCTTAACTTTTAAGGGGAAACCGTTTTACACCTATTATCATGCCAACTGCGGCGGCGGCACCGACGACGCCAAAAGCTGGACCGGCGCCAAAGGCGACACCATCAAACCGCTGCGCGGCGCGGCCTGCAGCTACGACAACGCCAGCAAAAGCTATACATGGACGAGAAAAGTGCCGCAAAAATCCATTAACAATTTTGTAAATAAAAACGGATTGAAAGGTTCCGTCAAAAAAATTAAGATAGGCCAAAAAAGTCCCAGCAAAAGAGCAGAAACTCTTATATTTACCACCAACGGCGGCAAAAAAGAGCTCTCCTGCCCCAAATTCCGCCTTGCCGTAGGCAGCAGCGTATTGCGCAGCTGCAAAATTACGGACATAAATAAAAGCGCCGGAGGTTTTACGTTCTCAGGCCGCGGCTATGGTCATGGCATAGGCTTGTGCCAAGACGGGGCCAAAGGCATGGCGGAGACCGGCAAAAGTTACAAGAAAATTTTGGCCAACTATTTTCCATCATCCGATATAAGCAAACAATAACTCATATGGCTTTTGAACGTTTCAAACAATTTAATATCGACCCCTTAATTGCCAAACAGCCCGCCACGCCGCGCGACAGCGCGCGCCTGATGGTACTGCACCGGAATACGCAAAGCATAGAACATCGCATCTTCCGAGACATACACGAATATTTTAATTCCGGAGACGTTTTGGTGCTGAACAATACCAAAGTTTTCCCCGCTAAATTATTTGCACACAAAAAAACCGGCGGAAAAGTGGAAATCTTATTAGTGCGTCCTCAAAAAGATCCGCATATATGGACCGTGCTGACGCGCGATTATAAAGAAAACGCGGAACTGGATTTCGGGGAAGGACTTCGTGGAAAAATGCTGGGCAAAACGGAAAATAACGAAGTCTTCGTGGAATTTAACCAAGAAGATATTTTGCCGTTCTGCCATGCGCACGGATTAATGCCGCTGCCCGTCTATATCGAAAAAGCCCGTAAGCACGAAGGCCTGTCCGCCAGTTTGGCCGAAGACAAAGAACGTTATCAAACCGTATACGCCAAATATGAAGGATCTATCGCCGCGCCGACGGCCGGTTTTCATTTTACGGAAGAATTGCTGCAAAAATTAAAAGATAAAGGCGTACGCGTCGTTTATATTACGCTGCATGTAGGCTGGGGTACGTTCAAACCTTTGCGCACAGAACCGCAGCAACATCACATGTTGGCGGAATTGGCCGAAGTGCCGGCCGAAACGGCACAAACCGTCAATGCGGCGCGCTTAGAAGGAAAACGCATTTTTTCCGTTGGCACCACCAGCACGCGCACGTTGGAAAGTTTTACGGAAAACGGTGTAACCTCCGCCGGAAAAAAATGGACGGATTTATTCATTTATCCGGGTTACGAATTCAAAGCCATTGATTGCTTCATTACCAATTTCCACTTTCCGGATTCCACTCCGCTGTGCATGGTAACGGCCTTTGCCTCGGAAGATTTTATTTACCGCGCTTACAGTGAAGCGGTAGAAAGGAAATACCGGTTTTATTCTTTCGGAGACAGTATGCTTTTACTGTAATTGGATATTCCGAATATTTTTTTCTGGCCGGCAGGAGTTTGCCTGCAAGCATTTGCTAAAATATATACGTATGATTTCGCCCTTTCGCATTCTTAAAAAAGACGCTTCCTGCAAAGCCCGCACGGGTATTTTATATACCCGCCACGGAGCCGTACATACGCCGGTATTTATGCCGGTGGCTACACAAGGCAGCGTGAAAGCCTTAACATCGGATGATTTGCATGAAGTCCATGCACAGTGCCTCCTCTCCAACACCTATCATTTGTATTTGCGCCCCACCACCCAACTATTAAAACAGCTGGGCGGACTTCACAAATTTATGAAATGGGACGGCAGTATTTTAACCGATTCGGGAGGTTTTCAGGTATACAGTCTGGCACAATTTCGCAAAATCAGCGAAGAAGGCGTCCTATTCCGCTCCCACCATGACGGCAGCAAACATCTTTTCACACCGGAAAACGTCATTGAATTTGAAAATGAAATCGGCTCGGATATCTGGACCATGCTGGACGTATGCATACACGCTAAAGATCCGGACAAACACCAAGCGCGCCAAGCTTTGGAACAAACCAAACGTTGGGCACAGCGCGCCGCCCAGCAATACCAAAAAACCGTTCCCGCGCAAAAAATTACGCTTAATGAAGATGCTTCTTTTACCGTGGGGAACTCCCTTTTGTTCGGAATTATACAAGGTTCCGTGTTTACGGATTTGCGCAAAGAAGCGGCACTGGCTATGGCGTCTTTGCCCACGCACGGTTATTGCATAGGCGGATTGTCTTTGGGAGAAACACAACAGCAAATGAATGAAGCGGTACTGGCGGTAACGCAAAATCTTCCCGAAGAAAAACCCCGTTATTTTATGGGTCTTGGCACGCCGGTGGAAATATTAAACTGCGTAGAACGCGGCGTAGATATGTTTGATTGCGTTTGGCCCACGCGCGTAGCGCGCAATGGCTTGGTCATGACCGGACAAGGCCGCCTGAACATTAAAAACGCATGCTTCCGCTTGGACGAACGGCCTTTGGACGAAGATTGCGACTGTTTTGCCTGCCGCAACTATTCACGCGCGTATTTAAGCCATTTATTCCGCAGCGGGGAGTTAACCAGCCACCGCTTACTGTCCATACACAACATCCGTTTCCTTACGCGCACCATGGAAAATATCCGCCGCGCCATAGAAAACGGAACGTTTTTGCAATTCAAAGAAAATTTTATCTCAAAATACCAATGAGCATATGACTTGCATGTCGTTAACGGCTCCGGCCAAAGTCAATTTGTTTCTGGAAGTTACGGGGAAACGCGCGGACGGTTATCACGAACTGGCCACACTGTTTGCCAAAGTATCCCTTTCAGACAAAATAACCCTTGAAGCTCAACCCGCCGCACATCAAAAACACGAGTTGACACTGAGCGGCCCCCTTGCCCAAGGCCTCAGCTGCAGCAGCGATAATCTGGCTTTGCGCGCCGTCAGGGTATTTGAACAACACTTTGGTCTGACCCTCCACGCGCATATCCGCCTGCAAAAGCATATTCCGTTCGGAGCGGGATTAGGAGGCGGTTCGTCCGACGCGGGGGCCGTATTGCGGGGATTGTGCCTTTTGTTTGGCAAAGATCCGCTGCAGCTGCTGGAGCCGGCGGCACGCTTAGGGGCGGATGTCCCTTTGTTTTTATATCCGGATACTTTTCTCAAAGGGGAGGGGATCGGCGAGAAATTAACGCCGGTACAGGCCGCCGGTCCTCTGCCTTGGGCCGTCTTAGTTTATCCGGATACCGCCGTCCCCACCAAAGACGTTTTCAGACGCCTGCGTCCGCCGGAACATAAATCCGTCTTGACAAACCTCTCCAATTTAGATAAATTAATAGAGTACATAGGCCAGAGCCTCCCTCCGGCGATGTGGTGTTCTTTGTTTTTCAACAGATTGGAGGATGCGGTTTTGCCGTATGTTTGCTCAGTACGAAACGTAAAAGAAGATTTTCTGTCCTTGGGCGCAAGCCCGTTGATGTCCGGTTCCGGCTCTACCGTTTTTGCCGTAACCTCCGACCGGAACGAGGCCGAAGATTTGGCAGGGAAAATGAAAAAAAAGGGACGAAAAGTATTCACAGTACGTTTCGGAGGGGACTGGGATGAAAATAACTGAAATCCGCATTCATCTAATGGGGGAAGAACGCTTAAAAGCGTTTGCCAGCGTAACGTTTGATGATGCTTTTGTCGTACGCAACATGAAAGTGGTGGAAGGGACAAAAGGCGTATTTTTATGCATGCCTTCTCGTAAATTGCCTGACGGCACGCATAAAGATATGGTGCATCCGATTAATCAGGAATTCCGCCATTATTTGGAGGAAAACGTCCTCAAAGCATATCAAGAGGAATTGGCCAAGCAGCAACAGCCGCTTCCCCAACAAAACGCTCCTGAGCAGCAGCAATAAGTTTTAATTCCGGATGGTGAAATGGTATCACTACTGGTTTTGGTCCAGTCATTCTAGGTTCGAGTCCTAGTCCGGAAACCATCTGAGAAGGAGGCTTTTAGCTATACAAAAGCTAAGAGTCTCCTTTTTTATTACTTCAAAGCGTCCCCGTGCGCTCATTCTCTGCCAAAAATCCACATATCAATCACCCCTCAGAAGAACTTGCCTTTTCTTCTAAAATCAACGGACTTTTGTTTTGCTTGTCTATGCAACTCCGTCAAAGTATAAAGGCCTATTCTTGTTATAGGCCCTATGGCCCTTGTATCTGTTATTGGCGCTTTTTAAAATAGAAAGTAGTTGTATCCCATAATCTACCGGTTGAACCGGCCGGCTCATGAGGTGTTAGTGCATGATACGAAAATCCTTAGCCGTACTATGTTGTTTCTCTTTACTGGGGCAAAATACATTGTATGCTTCCGCGGACAAAACCAACCCCGCCGAACAAAAGCCCCAAACCTTGGCTGAATATCAGCAGCGTGCAAAAGAAGACATTCAGCGTACTCCGTGGATTAACCGTGAAGGCAAATATATTTTGGCTTTGGGGGGAGTTTCCGCCGGAGCTTTAATTATCCAACAGGTCCGCTTCCATCACAAACAAATGGCCCAACAAAAAAATTGGGAAAGGGAACGCATCAAGCTCGCAGGTCAAAACGCCGAAGAAGTTGCCTTTCTGCAGCAAAAATTAGGCGCCTCCCAAGCCGCTCAACGTGAAGCGGAGAAAGAACTGCTGGCGACACACATAGGATGGGAAATGCATGAACAAGCTCTGATGAGGAAGACGGAAAAAGAAATTATTCATCTGAATGATCTGCTGGAGCAGGCTCAAGCGGAAAAAGCCAGACTGGAACAAAAATTGGCCAGTCAAGCCAAATGGTATTCCCAAGAACTGGAACAGCAGCTGCACGCTGATTGGAGAAAAAAACTTCCCCCGCGGCCGGCTCCTCGTCCGGAACCGGTCGTGGCTATTACTGATCCGGCCCGCTTATTAAATCCCGCCCGCATAGAAAAGGCGGCCGTACCACAGCCTCAAATGATAAGCGAATGGAAAGATTTACAAGCCTCCGCCAAAGCGGCAGAAGAAAAAATTGCGTCCTTGGAAAAAGCTTTGGCACAAGCCCAAGCGGAAAAAACGGATTTGCAGCGGCAGTTAAGATATACCGAAAAAAAAGTCAATGGATTACAACGCTCCAATAAACTCCATCGCCAAAAATATGCTGCACTCCAAAAAGCCAGCGTGGTTACGGAAGGACAATTGGCCAAAGAAATAGAATTATTAAATTACAAAATAAAGAATTTCTTGTTGCCGCTGACATATTATTCCTCCAGACTGGACGAAGAAATGCAGCCTTATGCCAAATTGTTTGATAAAAATACTTCTCAAGAACAGCGCCAGCTGTTGCGCAACCAGTTGTTGAACGAACCGTGGATGCAAAAAGTTTCTTCCGCACATCAAAAAGAATTTTTGGACATTCTGGACAGAGCAGCCGAATACCGTATGCACTCATATCAGGAAGCCGGAGACTCGTTTATGCGCTTCTTAATCCGTGAGTCTATAGAAAAGAATATGCCGCTGTATGAACGGTTAATCGCCATGTGCCGTCAGATGTCCGGAGGCAAAAATCTGTTGACGATAGGATTTTTGGTGGCGCTGGGAATGTCTGCCCATGACGTAAAAGCGCAAAATATGGCCACCAGAATCAACATTAACTTTGATTTGTTCCTCAATGCCACGCCGGAAGAACTGGCGGAGATGGAAAAGAACAAAGAAGTGCGTGATGTTTGCGTCCAAGGCGCCGAAGCGCTGCACCAAATGAGCTTAATGTCTGACGAAGAAGCGCTTTATATGCAGCAAAGCGTTCAAGGAAACGCTCCTTCGCAGCCGCAAACTAGCGACCAGCCTTCCGTAAACTTGGCCAGATAAACTTATTTTGCCTGATAAAAACCCCGTCTTTATTAAGACGGGGTTTTTATATACTTAAACGGATATTATTTTCTTATCAACAGACGCCGTTGCAACGCAATCTGGGTTTTGGCTTCCACTTCCTCAGAAGAAAAGCCAAAAGGCATTTGCGCCACCAAATGCCACGCGGGCGGAATGGAAAAGGCCTGTTCGGCATGCTTATCAATTAAGGGATTATAATGTTGCAGAGACGCCCCCACCCCCGCTTCCGCCAAAGCCGTCCATACCGCAAACTGCAGCATACCGTTGGCTTGTGAAGCCCAGACGGGAAAATTGTCTTTATACGTAGGAAATTTCGCCTGCAACTGAAGAATCGTCTCCGTATCTTCATAAAATAAAATCGTTCCATATGCCGCCGCAAACCCCGCCAGCTTCTGCTCCGTCGGAGCAAATTTATCAGCCGCCACCACTTGCTGCAGGCATTCTTTGGTCATTTGCCACAATTGCCGGTGTTTTTCCCCCATCAAAAGCACAACCCGTGCGCTTTGGCTGTTAAAAGCCGAAGGGGAATAGAGTAAACACTGCCCGATGATGTGTTGCAGTTCTTCTTCTTTTATAGGCAATGTATTTGTCAACGCATAGCGTGAACGGCGCAAAGACATCAGTTCCGTAAATTTCATCATATCCTCCTTATCTGTTTGTATTATAACTAAGACGGCAGGCAATAAACAAATTTTTACAAAAATTTGAACGCTTAAGAACAAACTTGCTAAAATATAGGCGGTAAAGCCCCCGTAACTCAATTGGATAGAGTAGCTCCGTCCTAAGGAGAAAGTTGCGAGTTCGACTCCCGCCGGGGGCAGATTTTTTCCTATACAAACCTGTTTTTTGTAACCCGCAGCAGCCTGTTTTGGCTCATAGATTATAAGAAAAACCCACTTTTCAAAAAGCCCTGTTTTTTGTGTTCTCAAAATGCGAAATTCGGGGCTTTTTGTTTTAGCTTTTTGTTTTAGCGTTTTTGATTTCGGCTTTTTCCAAAAAAACCTTTGTAATACGCCGGTTAAATACAAAACGGCACTGGACGGAGCAAATGCCAAAAGGGGTAATTTTAATTACGAAAGACGTTGCGGCAAAATGGGCAACAGCGCAGAAAGAGAAATTTCATATGTTCATGAAAAAACTATTTTTTTGAAAAATGTTTTTTCTTTTTAACGGCAGAGGCGGTTTTTCCGCTTGTTTTTTTCCGATCTGCGCAAGAGGTTTTGCGCTTGGACACGCGGTGGCTTTTGGAATGTTCTTTTTGGACAGACTGTCTCTGTGCGGCGGCGCGGCGCATCAAACGCGCCAGCGGACTTCTGTCCACCACTTCGCCCAATACGTTGGTTTTATGTTTTACCGGCATGCCCGCATGCAATTTTCGGGTGCGGAAATCCACGGTTTGCGTCTCCAATAAACCGGCTTTGCGCGCGGCTTGACGCATGGTCTCTTTGGCCCGCTCTTCAATTTGGCGCACGCGCTCACGGGAAAGCCCCAACTGTTCCGCCACTTCCCCCAAAGTCTTAGGTTCATTGTCCAGCAGTCCAAAACGCATGGTCAAAATTTGTCGGTCCCTATCTTTTAATTGCTGTAAACTTTCCCGCAAAATATTAATATTTTCCGAACGCAAAAACACATCGTGCGGGTTTCCTTTTCCGTCGTCGCTGAGCATATCCTCCAGCGTCAGTTCCTCTTCCTCCCCGACAATGGAAGCCAAAGAGTCCACCCCTGTGGCCGCGTTTAAGGTATCCATAATTGCTTTGACTTGGCGTGCGCTCAAATCCAGCTCCGCCGCCATTTCACCCAAAGACGGATCGCGTCCGTTTTCTTCTTTTAGACGGTTCCACGCTTTGAACCAACGCTTGAGATTGCCCCACGCATGGGACGGAATTTTAATGGAGCCGGATTGTTCTTCTATATACTTGCGAATATATTGTTCTATCCAATAAACGGCATAGGTGGAAAAACGATAGCCTTTTTCCGGACGGAATTTTTCTATAGCTTGCAGCAGGCCCAAGTTGCCTTCCTCAATCAAATCCATCAATTCCATCCCGGGCCGATGGAAACGTTTGGCCGTCGGAATAACCAGACGCAAATTCATTTCCATAATTTTATTTTTTGCGTCTTTGTCGCCTTTTCGCACGCGTTTCCAAAGCGCGGCCATTTCTTCGCGGTTGACGCCGCGTGTAATCTGGCCGATATGCTTAAAATATTCATTGACGCTGTCTAAAGACTCTTTTTCCATATTGATATATTATCAAAAAAACCACTGATTAAGGAGCTTAAAAATCTTACGCCGTTTGCGCCGGAAACATACCTCCGCGCTTTGGCTTGCAAAAGCCCCCGCGTTTGGCGTTTTCGCGGGGGCAAATAAAAACAGCCTTACAGCGGGATATTGCCCGTATTGACGTGCTTACGAGGATCCCGTTTATTCTTCAGAATACGCAATGCGCAAATAATTTTGGCACGCGCTTCGGAAGGTTCTATAATTTCATCAATGGATCCGTTCATGGCCGTTTGATACGGAGAAGCGAATTTGTCCGAATACTCTTGTGTCAACTTTTCTTTCATCGCTTCTTTCTTCTGCGGATCTTCTTCTTTCTTCAAATCGCGGGAATACAAAATTTCCACCGCGCCGCGCGGCCCCATAACGGCAATTTCCGCACTGGGAAAAGCGAAGTTAAAATCCCCCCGCAGGTATTTGGATCCCATGGCAATATACGCTCCGCCGTACGCCTTGCGCAGCACCAAGGTTACTTTAGGCACAGTCGCCTCCGCATACGCATATAGCAGTTTGGCGCCGTGGCGGATAATGCCGCCGTGTTCCTGCTGCACCCCGGGCAAATAACCGCCGATGTCCACCAGCGTCAAAATAGGAATATTAAACGCATTTAAGAAACGGATAAAGCGTGCGGCTTTGTCACTGGCGTCGCAGTCCAGCGCACCGCCCAAATGGGCCGGATTATTGGCCACCACGCCCACCACTTCACCGCCCATGCGAATGAAGCCCGTTACGACATTTTTGGCAAAATTCTGGTGAATTTCAAAAAACTCATAATTGTCTGCCAAACGCCAAATGACATGATGAATGCGGAATGCTTTTTTAGGGTCCATTTCGCATACACGTTCCAACACATGTACGGGACGGTCGGTAATATCGGTGGTGGTTTCTTGTGGAGGATTCTCTTGATTATTCTGCGGCAAAAAGCTCAGCAGCTCCCGTACTTGCCGGAAACAATCCTGCTCCGATTTGGCCACAAACTGGCACACGCCGCTTTGTTCGCTGTGCGGCTTGCTGCCGCCCAGCGTATCAAAATCCACTTCTTCTCCGGTGGCCGCCTTTACCACGCTCGGCCCCGTAACAAACATGTGGCTGATGCCCTCCACCATAAAAATAAAATCCGTCAACGCAGGGGAATACACCGCACCGCCCGCACAGGGACCTAAGATAACGGAAATCTGCGGAATCACGCCCGAGGCCTTAACATTGCGGTAAAAAATTTCCCCATATCCATCCAAGCTGCTTACCCCTTCCTGAATGCGCGCGCCGCCGCTGTCCAAAAGGCCTATTACGGGAATCTTGGCTTCCAGCGCCTTATCCATAATATCGGCTATTTTTCTGGCATGGGCCAGCCCCAAAGAGCCGCCCAACTGCGTAAAGTCCTGTGCAAAAATAGCCACCGGCCGTCCGTTAATACGGCCAAAACCGGTAATAACGCCGTCGCCTTTAATATGCTTGTCCGCCACGCCGAAATCATGGCAGTTGCTTTCCACCAGACTTTTGATTTCAAAAAAACTGTCTTTATCCAACAAATAAGAAAGACGTTCGCGGGCCGTAAATTTGCCCTTGGCTTTTTGGGCTTTATTCTTTTCTTCTCCCGCGCCGGCCATGGCGTCTTGGTAAATCTGGCGGAATTTAACCAGACTTTTGGGGGCCGGCCGGTCGGATTTTTTATCCTCTCTGGGATTATCAAACAGTTCTATCATTTGCCCTCCCTAAAGCTATATTCTACCAAACTTCGCGCCCGCGGCGGCGGGCGCAAAAGCAACCGTAAACACAAAATCATTGTCAAAAGAAGCCGAGTTAAGTATAATTTGCGGCTTGCCGGCGCTTTGCCACGCTTCCTGCGCACTCCCCGTCAGCAGCAAACCTTTTTCTGACAGCACAATCTCCCGCGTATTAAGAGAAAGGCCTCGCCCCAACAATTTCACCACCGCTTCTTTCTGCGTCCAAACTTTCGTCAAATGCGCCGCCGATCCGTCCCCCCGTTCGCGCGGATCAAAAAATTCCTCGCTCCATGCTCGGCTTCTTTCTTCCACTTTTTCCAAGTCTATACCCAAAAAACTTTGCACTTCCGCCAGTGCCGCCGCCGCCCAGCCATGCGAATGCGTAATACTGACGCTGCGCGCATCCGGCACCGCGCCTACAAACACCTGAGGGGCGCCGCTGGGCAATTTGACGATGTCTATTTGTTTCAATATGTTCAAAGCCGCCGAAGACATTTCCGGCTTTTGCCGCGCCAACGGCTCAGGCAAACTGCACAGAGGAAGAAGACCGCTTTCCCGCGCCAAAAGCGTTTTTAAAGCGAATCTGCCCCCCAGCCAGTCCCCTCTGCGTTTTTCCGAGCGCAATGTCTGCAAATAAGCGCTTTCGGAGGAACTTAAAAAGGACTGTGCGGGAGGCAGATCTTTTATCTTAACAAACTGCGTTTGATAGCGCATTACTGACCAATGGCCTGATACCCGTGGAATTCCACCCACACTTCGCCGTTCTCGTCAAACACATAGGCGTCGTGCAGCGTTTTTCCATCGGCGGTCAAACCCTTAAAACGTCCGTACAGATACAATTTCTGCGGCGGCGTTTGGCGTTTGAATACGGCCACTTCTTTTATGCCGTCGGGCAAGGTCATTTTATTATCAATGGCCATGTCGCGAAAACCACAGCACTGGAAAGCTGCCTCAATCAGCATCGGGTTAGCCAACAGTACTTTCTCCCCGTCGCTCCACTGCGGTTGGGGCGTAGTATTGTATACCGCCAAAGAACTATCTTTGTCCGCGCGTAAAATACCGCCCAAAACCTGAAAACTGGGGCCGTGGAAATACTTTTTATAAATTTCTTCCTTGCTGATTTGCGGTACGGCATTTACGTCTAAATGGACTTGCTCTTTCACTTCATTCCATGTGGATACAAAACCGTCTTGCAAGGCTTTGGCCGTAAAATGACGGCGGGTATTGCCCATTTTTACTCCTTTGCTGTTGATGAAGTCGGATTCAATTTCCATAGAAATTTCTCCGCCGACTTCCACACCTATCACGCGGACGGCTTGGGGCCGGTTGCGCAACAATTTAATAGGCAAATAAAAATGTACGTCTTTGAGTCCCTGCGGCACGGAACCGGACAAGGCCGTAGCCGTTTCCATAAACGTTTCAATACCCATGACCCCGGGGACATACGGCGTCCCTTCTATGGCGTGATCGGCCAAATACGGATCAGACTGCAGGTTAAATTCTTTTTCGGCGTGGATTTCTTTATTTTTCTCCAAAGAAGCCACTTTGCCTAAAAAATGGTTGGCCTGCGCCGGATCGGGCAATGCAACGTCTAGAGCTTTGGCGGACTGCTGCGCGGCAGGGCCGCAACCTCCTCGTCCCGAGCGTCCGCCCCGCGGCGCGCGCTGCGCGCTGCGGGGAACGATTTCATCCATTTCCAAATGGTGTTGGTGATCCCAGTCCAAACGGCCCAAAGAACCCGTCAATACGATTTCCGGCACATCTCCGTATACGATTTCATCTAAGAAGATTTGCATGCCGTCTTCCGGATCTACAAAGTCTACTCCGTTGGAACGCAGGAAAGTTTCCACGCCGGCACGTACGCCCATGCCTACATTTTTATAAGCGCTCATGGCTATAGACACGGCACGGTAGCCTTGGTTGGTCAACGAGAACGCAGACTTTGCCAAATAATCGTTTGCGGAAGCATAATCGCTTTGGCCCAAGTTGCCATATTTGCCGGCAATGGAAGAAGCAAAAGCGAAAAATCCGCTATCGCGCACGATATTGTTCATCAGGAAACTGACAAAGCTGGTGGCCTTGACGTCAAAGATACGGTAATATTCCGCCGGATCTTTATCATAAATGAGTTTAGAACGTTCCAAACCTGCAAAATGGATAAGCCCGTCTACACGGCCATTTTTGGCTTTAATCTTCGTGCAGACTTCTTTAACCATGGAACTGTTCATCACGTCGCAATGGTAGTATTCCACTTCGCTGCCCAAATCGCGCAATTTTTGCAGATTATTATACAATGTAATGGAATCTTTCACACGGCCAAAAGCGCGTTCAAGCATGACGGGAGTGGCCTTTTGCGTTTTATCAGCTTTCAGCTCTTCCCAAATTTGCTTTTTTAACGCCGCCAATTCGGCTTCGTTCATGGACGCCCACAGCGGAGTTTTTTCCTGTATTTCTATAATATCCAACACGATGATTTTGCTGTGGTACTGCGCCGCAATTTTTTGACTTAGCATGGCGCCGATACCGCGGCCCGAACCGGTAAAGATAATGGTTTTGCCGGCCAAGTCAAAACGTTTCTCACTGCGGTCCAAACGCACGGGTACGGACAAAATGGTGCTGCGTCCGCCGCCGCGTGCGCCGATCATCAGGCGCATATCTCCGTGAAGCACTTCGTCCATGGTGTAACGAGCCATTTCATCCGGCGTAGTCGTCGGCTCAAAATCAATGAGTTTGGAAATGGCGCCGGTACGTTCGTAAACGTCTTTGCGGTAGCAGGTAACGCCACCGGTCAATGCGCCGGAGATGGGGTTGAACTCATCTTTGGTCGTATAACCGAAATGACCGTCAATTTTGGTGTTTACCGCAAAGAACGTATCGGCATCGGCACGATTGGCCAACCCTTTTTCAAATACGCGCAGCGCAATAAACAGCGGCATGACGTATTTGGTCAATTCATTGTGCGGGCTGACTTTTTTGTCAAACTTCCTTACCGTGGCCCCCAGCAGATACACAATACCTTGTATATTAGGATCTTCGGCGGCGTATTCCTTCAAGGCCGCTTCCGTTTCTTCATAAGATTCCCAATTGACTATCGTCGTATTTTTGCTGCGGGTTTTCAGCGTAGTGAACACATGGGTTTTAACGCCCAATTCTTTAAACTCTTCCTGATAAGCCTTGATAAGCTGTGAATTATCGGCAAATATCAGCACCGTACGATCTTTGGCCAAGCGGCGGTTTTCGCGCTCGGTCAATGGAGCTTGCGCCACTACGGTAACACTGCGGAGTTTTTTCTCATGGCAGTGTTCTCCAGCGTATCCTTCCCGTTCGGGCCGTTCAGCCAAAGATTCATGCTGTTTAATCTCTCCCGTCGGGTTGGTCGTCAACATATCTTCTGACGGTTTGCCCACTTTGCCGGCCGAAGGTATGGCATCCTGCAGTCTCTCCACTTCAATAGTAGGCAATTGCGGTGCGGCTTCTTGCGGTTCGTGAGAAACCGCTTCGGATACCGCCGCGGGCGCGGAAACCGTTTGACCCTCCGTACCCGCATTGGCGATGGCATACTTAATAATGGAGCGAATCGTCGGATAGTCTTTAAGCTGTACGCCTTCTTGGCGTGCAATCTGATACTTCTCACGCATGACCGCAAACAGTTCCGCCTGTTTGACCGTATCTATGCCCAGATCGGCTTCCATATCCAAATCCAAGTCCAACATATCCTCGGGATAGCCCGTCTTTTCGGCTACCAACGCCGTAATGTCTTT
>CALUXG010000023.1 GCA_944324685.1 uncultured Elusimicrobiales bacterium | reverse complement strand
AGCCGGAGCTTCTTTGACAGTTTCTGCTTTGGCCGCTTCAGCAACGGGGGCCGTTGCCTCTTGGGCGCCAGCAGCTTGTTTGTTTTCTTCTGCCATAACCTTGTGTTTTCCTTAATTAATTGCTTTTGATTGCCACATCCACGCCGGCGGGGAGATCCAATTTCATCAACTCGTCAACCGTTTTGGAAGTGGGACTTTTCAGGTCAATCAGCCGCTTATGAATGCGCATTTCAAACTGCTCGCGGGATTTCTTGTCGGTATGCGGAGAGCGAAGCACGGTGTATTTTTTGATGCGTACCGGAAGAAGAACCGGACCGGCGACGATAGCGCCCGTCTTCTGCGCGGTTTCCACGATGCGGGCAACACTGTTGTCAAGCATGCGATGGTCATAAGAGCGCAGTTTAATGCGGATTCTTTCTTGGCTGAGAATTCTAGCTTTCTTTTCAGTTTTTTCTGCCATTTTTGGTTCCTTAGAACTTCTTGTAAATAAAAAATTATCGGCAGTAAATCCCACACCGGCTCATCGTTCTCCGACGAGCCGTGGCGGGTTTGCCACCTAAAAGTCTGATACGTATAGACATTATACCATATTCAGACGGTTTTGCGCCATGTTTTCTATTGCGGGTTTCCACCATGCCGGTTCAAAAACGCGGCGCTTGTTTTTCTCTTGTATATATTATACCATAATCACGCCTATATATACCAACAAAATATATCCTTGCCTTTTTATTCCCTCAAAAAAGCACCGGTTCCTTGCAGAACCGGTGCCGTATGGGCAGAAATTATATGCGCGGCAAAAGCAAGACGTCTATTGCTGCACTTGCCAGCTTAAATCCAACGCATACGTATTCTTTTCTTCCAGTGTTTCATTCCACGGCAAATCACTTTGTATAAAATCTTTTCGTATAATCTGCTCCACCGTGGTATTGGGAGGCACGCGCAAAACATAAGCCGCCGCCTGAGTATCCACTTCTTCATAAGCCCCGTCTTTTAGCAAGTGTTCTTTCAGAAAAGAAAAAGGCAAATCCGTATTAATTTTTAATATAGGCCTATGGTCATCCAGCCACCGCGCGGCAAGACCGAACATATCATACTTAAATGTGCCGGAGACTTTTACCACGGCGTTAAGCTGCGACGCATCCACGCCGGACTTGTCTATAGTCGCCCGATACTGGGCAGGACGGATACGCTCAAACTGCCAGCGCAATTCTCTAAAAGAGGGTGCACGCAAAGTAATATGCCGCGTTCCTTCCGGCAAATATATCTCATAGCCTTTTGCCGTTTTTTCTATGCCGCAGTCTCCCAGCAAAGACGGCACCAATTTCAATTCTTCAATGTCCGTTTCCAAGAAGAGAACAGCGCATTTATCACCGTTTATATCTGTCCGTTGCTGTTTTTCGGAAAGAGGTCCTTTTTCCTCCAAAGCACTCGGTTGAAACTCATAAGCAAACACCGCCGGCAGAAATAACAGGCTAAACAAGGTCCACAGAATTGTTTTTTTAGACATAAAACCCCTTCTGTTGTTCATTCAAAATAACTGTCCATGGTTTTAGGACGGCCGACACATACTCCTTGTTGACACTGCGGAACAATCTGCACATAGCACATCTCACGCGTACAAGGCGCCATGCGGCAGGCTTTATCCCAAATATGCTGTATTTTTTCGGCAGATTTGACATTGACGGCTTCATAGCCGGCACATTCGCAGCAGCCTTTATGCACGGCTACACAATCCGCATCTGTGGTACAAGAACGGGAAGCTTTCGTAATAGCTTTCGTCAAATTATCCGGAACGGCATTAATTCCCACGCTTTTTGGAGAAGAAGCGCAGGCAGACAGCAAAACCGCCCCAAACATACAAAATAAAAGTTTTTTCATCGTTTATTCCTCCACTGCAACATAAGAACTGAAAGGCTTCAATGTTCCCGTGCAAACCTGATTGACGCAGGCCACATCAATGTCCGTATAGCACATTTGCAAGGTACAGGGACCAACGCCGCAGGCTTTTTCCCGCTGTTTGGCCAGCTTGTTTTGGAATTTCTTATTGACGGCTTCCTGCCCGTCGCAAGGACAGCAGCCTTTTGCCACGGCTACGCAATCCGCATCCGTTACACAGGCTTTGCTTTCCAACAGTTTTTGCTGGTATTTAACCACCAAATCCGGATTTTTCGTAGGTACCGCCCGTGAAGAAGCGCAACCACAAAACACGGCGGCAAAAACAAACGCACACACTGCAAAAGATAGTTTTTTCATTTTCTGAGCCCCAGCCATATTAAAATCATTATAATAATTTAACAGAATAATGAGATCAATTTCAAGTCATTTCAAAAAAAGAGGCGGAGCAAAAACACCTTGCTCCGCCTGCGTAAAACAACGGCATTGGTTACTCAATAATTTTGGTAACAACACCGGCTCCTACCGTGTGGCCGCCTTCGCGTATTGCAAAGCGCAATCCTTCTTCCATAGCCACTGGCGTAATAAGCTTCACTTCTATCTCGGCATTGTCTCCCG
>CALUXG010000022.1 GCA_944324685.1 uncultured Elusimicrobiales bacterium | reverse complement strand
TGGAATGGGCCAAGGTACACGCCCATTATTACGGCATACCCAAAAAATCAGTGGACGCCGTATTGAAAAGGGGCCGCTGCCCCATACTGGTTATAGATGTACAAGGTGCGGCTACCGTGTCGGCCAAATATCCGCAAGCCGTTAAAATTTTTATTGTACCGCCTTCTTTGCACACGCTCAAAGAGCGCATTGCCGCGCGCAAAGACCATACGCAAAATATTGAACTGCGCTTAAAAACGGCCAAAAAAGAGTTAAAGGAAATCAAGCATTATCACTATGTTGTGCTGAATGACGAACTGAAAAACGCCGTGGCGGACACTGCAGCCGTTATCCGCGCCGAACAAATTAAAACGGAACGCTGCATAAAAGATTTGAAACTATCCAAAGTTATCTAGGGAGCCGAAAATGCCGAACACAAAAGAAACGACCTTTGAGTCCGAACTTATGAACTTTGACGGAGACCGCTACGATGTAGTGGTGCTCGCCTCCGTTTGGGCCAAAGAATTGAAAAAGAAAGCAGAATACAAAAACCAACCGAACGCCGCCATTATCAAAGTGGCGCTGGATGATATTTTATCGGGCCGCATGAGCAAAGACGCCGTCTTGGAAATCAGCCGCCAGAATTTAGAAGCGGAACTTCGCGCCCAAGAAGAAGCCCGTAAAGAAGCGGAACGCAAAGCCAAAGAACCGATGAGACTGTAACCATGAAAGACGGCGTGCGGGAATTGGCGGCACAATTTAAGGCTTTTCTGCAAAGCAGAGAAGAAGATGAACTGACGCCGGTTGGCTCTGCACGGCGGGAGCGTGCCTGTACGGACGCAAACGCTTCCGAGACGAAACAAGATCATTTAACCATAGAATTTGCCAGAGCCGCCCGAAAGAATATACCTCCCGCTGAAGAGACGGAAAAGCCAATGCCACAGAATCCACGCCCGCCGCAAATTACTGGTAACGAACCCGCTGAAGAGACGGAAAAACCGATGCCGCAGGCTCCTGTTTCTTATACCACCGTTCAGGAAAAACAAGCGGCCTTGGATGAAATAGCTGCTGAAATTGGCGCCTGTCAACGCTGCCCGTTGGGGCAAACGCGTTTGCATGCCGTCCCCGGGGAAGGAAATCCCGCCGCGCAATTAATGTTTATCGGCGAGGGGCCGGGCTTTGACGAAGACCACAGCGGCCGCCCTTTTGTAGGACGCGCTGGCCAGCTGTTGGACAAAATGATTGCCGCCATGGGGCTGAAAAGAGAACAGGTTTTTATTGGAAATATCGCCAAATGCCACCCTATGGTCAACCCCGCCAATCCGGAAGCGCGCGGCAATGACCGTGCGCCAAACGCAGGAGAAATAGCCGTCTGCCGCAAATACATTGAACGGCAAATAGCTGTCATATCGCCCAAGTATATCGTGGCCTTGGGCGGCGTGGCGGCCAAAGCGTTAATCAGCGATACCAAATCTTTAGGCGCGTTGCGCGGCAAATTTCATCTTTTGCATTTGGATACGGTGCAGCTGCAAACACCCGTCAAAATTTTGGCTACCTATCATCCCGCCGCTTTACTGCGCAATCCGAATTGGAAGAAAGACGCTTGGGCCGATCTGCAGATGGTTATGGCCGAAATGGGTCTTAAACGCCCCCACGCTTAAATATGTTTTGCCAAGTCGCTTTTAACGTACCACTGGACCGTACTTTTGATTATGCCGTGCCGGAGGACTTGGCGCCGCGCGTATGCGCCGGCATGCGCGTAACGGCCCCCTTTGGACGCATGCTGACTACGGGGTTAGTGGTGGGTGTGTCGGAGAAGTCTTCTTTTGCCAAGCAAACCTTGATAAAAGAAATCCGCTGCGTATTGGACGAAAAGCCTCTTTTCGGCTCGGATTTATTTACGCTGGCGCATTTTATGAAACGCACGTGGGGTGGCCCTATAGGACAAATTTTATTCGCACTCGTTCCGCCGCAGGCGCATTTCAAACTAAACAACCCCTGTCCTTTGCCGCAAAGCCCTTTTTCCGCTCCCGACATTTCGCTTTCTCCCGCCCAAACGACTGTTTTTGAATCATTATCCAAACGGCTTTGCGCGGGATTCCACGCTATACTTCTTTGCGGATCAGATGAAAAAGCACAAACGCAAATTGCCCTGCGCCTAGCTGCCAAAACATTGCAAACATGCGGACAAGCTTTAATCACGCTGCCTGACGTATTAGCCGCACAAAATCTTGCTATGGAACTGCAAACTCTTTTCGGAGCGGAATATACCGCTTGTTGGCACAGCAAAATGCCGCTCAGTCAAAAGAAAAGAATTTTTTCCCGCATATCGGCCGGACAACCGTGTCTGGTAATATCCGTACGGTCGGGAGCCTTGCTGCCGTTCAAAAATTTACGCTTGGCTGTCATGTTGGAAGAAGAAAACGACAATTACAAACAAGAGGAAAACAAACCTTATTTCCACCTGCGCGATCTGCTGAGGCAGCGATGTCAGCAGCACGAAGCTTTATTTATAACCGCTTCGGATACGCCGTCTTTGGAAAGCTTGCACGCTGCCGAAACGGGCAAAAGCGAAAAAATAAGCCTGCAAGCCTCCGCCAGCGCAATTCCCTACAAAATCACACAAAAAAAAGGAGAAAAATCTCCTTTCCTTTCTGATTTTTTGCTTCATCAATTGCAAGAAAACCTGCAACATAAACACGCCTCTTTAATTATCTTAAACCGGCGCGGATACAGCCATGCCTATTATTGCCTAAACTGCGGAGCATACGCCAAGTGCAAAAAATGCGGGGCCATCTTAACCAGAGAAAAAAAAGAAACAGGCGAAGAATTTCTGCTTTGCAAAAAATGCGGACATAAAGAAAATATGGAACAAACCTGCCCGCAATGTCAGAATAAAATTTTCAAGTCGCGCGGCGGCGGAACGCAAAAAATCGTGGCGGAGCTAAACAAACTTTTTCCGCAGGCGCGGGTATGGCGGCTGGATTCGGATACCCTAAAAAACAAAGACGGCCAAGGTTACGCCGTACGTCAGGCATTGGAAGTGCAAGAAGCGGATATCGTCGTAGGTACGCGTCAAGCCTTGGACACGGCGCTTTGCAGACGAATCACATTGGCGGCCGTGGCCGACGCAGACTTGGAATTGGACAGCCCCGATTTCCGCGCATCCGAAAAATTCGGGCAAATGCTTTTCAAACTGCAGGACCGGCTGGCAGGACGCCCCAATGCCCGCTTAATCATACAAACCAGCGCGCCGGACCTTTATCCCTTTGAAGCCCTGAATGCCTCTTATGAAACCGCCGCACGGGAAGAATTGCTGGCGCGGGAAAGTTTCTCCTATCCGCCTTTTGTAAAAATCTCCAAAGTTCTGTTAAAAAGCAAAGACAAAACCTTGCTCAACGCCGAAACCGCCCGCATAATGAGCGCGGCGGCGCCGTACTGCCTGCAAACGCTCGGTCCCATAGCCACCGGCAAAAAAACGGACCTTTATAAAAAGCAGTACGTTCTTTTGAAAACCTCCGCCGAAAATTATATATCGTTAATCGCTGCGCTGGATACTTTCAAACCCTCCAAAAACACCGAATGCAAGCTGATAGCCGACCCTTACGATTTTTATTAAACCTCCGGCTTTTATGGTATAATATTTCGAAAGGTCTTACTTCTGAAGAGAAATTATGGATTATCTGAAACGCTTGTTCTCTTGGAACGGAGAAGCCGGCCGCAAGGAAATGCTGGGATTTACCGTATTTTGCTATCTGATGCCCGCCGGAATCAGCATTTGCGGCATAGTCTTTTTCAGTTTGCTGGGTCTTTTCGGCATCCATGCCGAATTGCCGAAAGCGGTAATGGTTTTATTTTTTCTGCTGGGCGCTGCCTGTTATATCTGTGCGGCGGCGCGGCGCCTGCGCCATATAGGATTGGCTCCCTATTGGAGCTTTCTAACCCTGCTGGCAGTGGTTCCGTTTGTGAACCTGATTGTGATAGCGGGCCAAGCGGCGCTTCTGTTTATTCCCCCTTTGAAAAATCCAAATCCCCAGCCCCGCCCCCTTTCTTATATGGGGCGCAACATCATGATATCCATATTGACGTTGGTCGTGCCGGCTCTGCTGCTGATGGTACTGGCGATTATAGCCAAACAATCCCCCCATTCTTTGGCCCATCTTCCCGCTGTACAAGAGAGAATAAAGCAAGAAGCTGTGAAACAAGAGCAGACGCAAGAAAAATCCACGGAAACATCGCTTCCCGTATTGCAAAAGCTGTGGGCCGACAAACCGCAAACCGGACAATCCGCGCATAGACTGCCACCCGCCGCCGCTGTTCAGCAGCCGGAACCAAAAGTCCCCAGCCTTCCCGCACCCAATACCGTTTCCTTGACGGAACAAGTCGCTTGGAATCCACTCCCCCGTGCCTGCGGGAAAGACTGTTTCCAGTTTGTTTCCAAAGACGGACAGTGGATGCTTAACCTGACAAAAGACAACAAATTTTTTGTGCAAAATCTGCAGGGCCAGCAAGGAGTATTGGAAACGATATTACATTCAATAAACGGTAATGATCAATGGCTGATACGCAGAAACGGCGGAAAAATTACGCAAATACTGTATCGCCAAGACAAAGGGATTGTGTTCTTCCATAAAATTAAACCCAATTCTTATCAGCGGGAGGCAGAACTCTTAAATCCTATGCCGACAGCGCAGCAGGCGGAACTGTCTCTTATGATTTTGCCAGACGGCCGCTATCGTCTTTTCCGCTTTTATCCGGAAAAAAATCCGCCTTTTGTTTACTATCCTTTCAATACCTTCAGCCAGCCATGGAACGGTTTCTCCGCATCCAAATGGTTTATTGCTGCGGCGTTTAAGCAGGACGCAATGCCCTCCGCTGTAAAATAAAACGCGTTTTTCTCCTTCGTTTATGGCGTTTTTCCACGTCCTGCCGCGCAATATGATAAAATATAGTAAGTTTCCCTTATCCGTACGCGTTCCCGTACGGATATTTTGGGCTATAGCTGAATGAGGATACCATGAATATTCAAGAGCAAATTTCTTTTTTAACCCGCGGCTGTGTGGACATTGTGAATATAGAAGGACTGCAAAAAAAATTGGAAAGCGGCAAAAAGCTCGTCGTCAAATTGGGCTGCGATCCTACCAGCGCGGATTTGCATTTGGGTCACAGCGTGGTGCTGTCTCTGCTGCGCCGTTTTCAGGATTTAGGCCACAGCGCCGTATTGGTAATCGGTGATTTCACGGCCGCCATCGGTGATCCGTCGGGGAGAGATTCTACGCGCCCCATTCTGCCAAGAGAGAAAATTTTGGAAAACGCCAAAACCTATACAGAACAGGCATTTAAAATATTAATTCCCGAACAAACGCAAATACGTTTTAACAGCCAATGGCTGGAACCTTTTATTTCCGGAAAGGATTTGTTGCATACTTTATCCAAAGTAACGGTGGCACAGGTCTTGGAACGCGAAGATTTCAAAAAACGCATGCAGGAAGGCAATCCCATCAGTATGCTGGAAATTTTATACAGCTTGTTCCAAGGACAGGATTCCGTCGCCTTAAAAGCCGATGTGGAGTTAGGCGGCACGGACCAAATTTTTAATTTATTGATCGGCCGTCAGCTGCAAAAACAAAACGGACAGGAACCCCAAATCGCCATTACCGTACCGTTGTTGGTCGGCATTGACGGCGTGAAAAAAATGTCCAAATCCTATGGCAATTATGTGGGATTGAACGACCAACCCAACGACATGTTCGGCAAACTGATGTCCATATCCGACGAAATGATGATGAATTATTATGAGTTGCTGACTTCGGAAAATTTGGATGAAATTAAACAAATGCACCCCATGGAAGCCAAAAAGAAACTGGCCTCTCTGCTGACTCAGCGTTTTCATGGGACGGAAGCGGCGGAAGCGGCAAAAGCCAACTTTGAAAAGGTCTTTTCCAAAAAAGAGAATCCGGACGAAATGCCTCTTTTAAGACCGTCGGAAGGGACCCTTTTGTCGGCCGTCTTGTTTGAGGCCAAAGCCGCCGCCAGCAAAAACAAAGCCCGTGCGCTGATTGAACAAGGAGCGGTACGGCTTAACGGCCGCAAACTTACGCAAGATGCGCCGTTATCTTTTGAAAACGGCGACGTGCTGCAAGTGGGCAAACGCGCCTTTTTTAAGTTATCCCGATAAAATGAAAAAAAGACTTCTCATTCCTTGCGGTATTCTTTTTTTTCTTTTGGCGGCATTTGCGCTGTTTATCAAGCTGCATTACTTCAGCACGGGCGAAAAAGTAGTCTTTGCCATTCAGGCGGGACAAACGGCTTCCGAGGTGGCCGAAAACTTAAAAGAAGCGGGAGTGATTAAAAGTACCACTTGGTTCAAAATCATATTAAAACTTTCTTCTTCCGTCAAAGATTTACAGGCCGGCAAATACGATTTGCACAAAAATATGGCTTCGGAATCCGTCTTAAACTGCATTAAAAGCGGCCGCTGTCTGCACCTGAGCAAAATCACCACGCTGGAAGGTTGGCGCAGTGAAGAAATCGCCGAAGTGTTGGCCGCCAACGATATTACGGACCCGCAGGCATTTTTGGATATTGTACGCAAAAGAAATTTGGAAGGATATCTTTTCCCCTCCACGTATCATTTTTCCGAACATACGCCCGCATGGGCCGTAGTGGACGCCATGTTGGCGCAATACAATAAAACCATTAAGCCGTTGTTTGCGCAATATCCCACACAGCTGTCTGAAAAAGAAGTTCTGACGCTGGCTTCCATTGTAGAACGGGAAGCCATTTTCCACGATGAAAGGCCTAAAATAGCCGCGGTTTATTTGAATCGCCTAAAAATAGGCAAAAGGCTGGAAGCCGATCCCACCGTGCAATATGCACTGGGGTTTAACTTCAGAGAAAACCGTTACTGGAAAAAAGGCCTTACCTACAGAGATTTGCGCAACAAATCACCCTACAACACCTATCGTTACAACGGACTGCCGCCCGGACCTATAGCCAATCCCAGCTATGCCTCCGTCAAAGCCGTTTTGAATCCTCAAAAAGATTTTGACGCTTTGTATTTTGTGGCCGACAATACGGGCCGACATGATTTCAGCCGCACGTATAATGAACATTTAAGAAAGAAAAATAAATACCGCCGCGGAAACAACTGACCTCTATATAAAACTCCCCGCCGGAAACGGCGGGGAGTTTTACATCATGCGGCAAACATGGGATAGTTTACTTCTTAAATGCCAAAGGCCGCAAGGAATTGAGCACACACAATACACTCACCCCTACATCGGCAAACACCGCTTCCCACAAATTCGCCCAGCCAAATATGCCCATCAGCATGACGGCCGCCTTCACCGATAAAGCAAACCATATATTTTGTTTCACTATTTGCACCGTGAAGCGGCTCAATGCCACGGCTTGAGGAATTTTAGAAGGTTTGTCATCGGTCAGCACCACGTCCGCCGCTTCTATAGCGGCGTCCGACCCCAAAGCTCCCATGGCTATACCCACATCGGCACGAGCCAATACGGGGGCGTCATTGATGCCGTCTCCCGCAAAAAGCAAAGTGCCTCCGGTGCTGTGCTGTGCCAGCAGCTGCTCCACTTTTTTTACTTTATCGGCCGGCAACAAAGACGCATAATACGCATCCACCCCCGCTTCTTCGGCAGCAAGACGGACGGACGTCGCAGCGTCCCCGCTGAGCAGTACCGTTTGCTTAAAGCCCAACGCCTTCAGTTCGGCTACGGTCTGCACCGCGTCCGGTTTCAAATGATCTTTCAGCGTCAAACATCCCGCGTATTTTCCATCCACTTCCACCAAGACGGCCGTTGCGCCGTCCGCTTCGCTGGGAAAAGGGGTTTTAGCCGTTTGTACAGCGAACTTGCCCACAAAAACATCCCGTCCGTTTACCCGCGCAGAAACACCTCGTCCTGCCTCTTCGCAAACCTTTTCCACGTTGGAACGGTCAATCGGTTTTGCGTATGCTTCCACAACAGCGAGGGCCAGAGGATGACGCGAAGCGCTTTCGGCATAAGCGGCCAATTCCAATACATTCTCCCTATCAAACCCTTCTGCAGGATAACAGCCGCTTAGACTAAAATGTCCTTGCGTCAAAGTACCCGTTTTATCAAATACCGCCGTTTGGCCTTTGGCCAGTCCTTCCATGCTGCCGCTGCCCTTTATTAAAATACCGCGCCGCGCCGCCGCGCCGATTCCGCCAAAAAAGCCCAAAGGAACGGATAAAACCAGTGCACAAGGACAAGAAATAACCAAAAAAATCAAAGCGCGGTATATCCACGTCTTGAACTGGGCATCCGGCCATACAAGAGGCGGCAAAACAGCCGTTAGTACGGCAGCCGCCACCACGGCCGGCGTATAATAACGCGCAAAACGCGTGATAAAACGTTCTGTCGGCGTTTTCTTTGCGGAAGCGTTTTCCACCAGTTCCAAGATTTTGGCTATGGCGGAAGACGCATACGGCCGCAAAGCGCGCATTTCCAACTGTCCGTCCAACGCAATAACTCCCGCCAGCAATTCACTGCCGGCGCCGGCTTGCCGCGGCAAAGATTCTCCCGTCAATGCAGACGTATCCACATTGCTGCAGCCTGCAAGCACCACTCCATCCAAAGCAACCCGTTCCCCGGGGCGGACCAAAAAGATATCCCCTTTTTCCAGCGTCTGTGCATCTGCTTTTTCCCAGCCGTCCGCATTCTTTTTCAATACGGTCTGCGGCTGAAGCTCCATCAAAGCACGCACACTGCGTCTTGAACGGTGCAGCGCCCAATGTAAAAAGAATTCCCCCGTTTGGTAAAAAAGCATAACGGCGGCCGCTTCCGGATATTCTCCAATGGCAAACGCTCCTACGGTGGCCAAAGCCATTAAGAAATTTTCATCCATCCATTCACCGCGCAATATATTTGTTCCGGCACGCAAAAGCACTTCCGTACCACAAATTAAATAAGAAAAAACAAACAAGGCCAGCCGTCCCGTTTGGGACGGCCAGACAAACGCCGCCCCAAACAATATCCCCCCGAAAAGAACCATAACCCAGCTTTTCGGCATATTTTCCGTTTTATTTTTCGCCTGAGACGCCGCACAAGCACGGCAGGCGCAAGCATGATGTGTGCAAGACATATTTCCCCCTTTTTGTTTTCTTATTCCCGTACGTGGTCCAGCCCTTGCTTAAATATAGACTCCACATGTTCATCGGCCAAAGAATAACAAACGATTTTTCCTTCTCGGCGGTATTTGATTAACTTGGCTTGTTTTAATATGCGTAGCTGATGCGACAAGGCAGACTGGCTGATGCCCAGCAGCGCCGCCAAATCCAACACGCATAATTCCTGCACCCGCAGCGCAGATAAAATCCGCACGCGCGTGGAATCGGCAAACATTTTATATAAATCGGCCAATTCATATAAGGTTTCTTCCGGCGGCATACGTTTGGACAATTCACGTGCTTGGGCGGAAGTTAAATGTAAAAATTCCGGAATATTTTCTTTCATCATAAATGCTCCTTTTTAGGCGGTTTATAACAAAAAATATATTTAATATATGAACAATTGTTCATATATAGTATACTATCAATCTGTAATTTTGTCAACTTTTTATTTCAGATGCAGAGACATAAAGGCATGGTAAAAAGCCGGAAGAAAAAAGAAAAGAATTAGTGCCAACAAAAGTAAAATTAATTTTATTATGTATATGTTAAAAGCAACGAGCAGAAACGTTTTCCGTACGGACCGTTTTATTTATGATACTGCCGAAGCTTAGTGCCGCTTCTGCCATTTTCCCTCATGTCCGCATCTGCAAGTCGGGCATTTTGCCCTTGGTTGTTAATCATATACTGGAGGATATCGGCCGCACCTTTATTCATGAGTATGATTTGTTCCGTCAGAAAAGACGCGGGAAATGAAGCGGGTTTGGACGGAGGAGTCTGTAATGATTGAAACCTCAGAAATAAGCTGTCTTCCAAAAGCTGTCAGACATCATGCAAAATATATGTAAGCGTCAAAAGAGGGTCCGACACACTTGTGTTTGGGAAACGGCCTGAAAATCTTTAACCCAAACGCTGCAACTGGCACCATTCAAATAGCGTCAAGCTCTGATTACAGCTTTTTTAACAGCTTCACAATTTCTTCCGCTGCGTTTATTGGATCCGGCACTCCCAGTTTGGCATAATTTTCCCGCATGGTCTGCAGGACGGAATTGTTAGCCGCGTGCAATATGCGGTCCAAAAGCGTATACAATTCGTTTTGCAGCTGAGGTCCTTGCTCTACCAAAGCCGCACATCCTACGCTTTGCAGCACTTTGGCATTGTAAAATTGATGATTTGCCGCCGCCGTCGGAAGAGGAACCAACAAAGCGGGTTTCTTACAATAAATCAGTTCTGCCAGCGTACCCGCCCCGCTGCGGCAGACCACCAAATCGCTGCTATGTATCAAGTCATAAATCTCATTGGAATACGGCAATATTTTCACACGGCTGGTTTTGCCGTAGCGATTGGCAATATGTTCATACCAACGTTCTCCGCTGATATGAATAAACTGCACGGCATCATCTTCCGCCACCAGTCGTTTTACGGCATCTATCAGGGCTTGGTTCAAGGCTTTGGCTCCTTGGCTGCCTCCGAACAGCAATACCGTCTTAAAATGAGGATTCAGCCCCAAAGCCTCCAAAGTCTGGCTTCGGTTTACCGGTTCGGCAAACTCTTGGCGTATGGGCGTTCCCACCAATACGCTGCGCTTGAGCTTGTCATTTACCGGCAGCCCCAACAAAAACAAATCCGTCCACCGCGCACACAATTTATTGGCCAGTCCTATTTTTGTATTGGAATCATGTATGGCGGTTTTAATCCCACTATAATGCGCCGTAAGAATCAGCGGAAAAGATATATATCCCCCCGTTCCTACGGCCACGTCCGGCCGAAAGTCTTTTATAATGTTTTTTGTTTGTCGCAGCGCCTTAAAAAATTTAACCGTAAATTTAATATGCCGCCACGGATTAAACGAACGGGGAAAAGAAATCATGTCTATTTCCCTGTATTTCAATTTATTTTCTTCCAGCACACCAATGGCGGCGTCGCCTTTGCGCACAACAAACAATACACTGCAATTTTGCCCGTTAAGCAAACGCCCCAGTGAAAAACCCGGGTAAAAATGCCCTCCCGTTCCTCCTGCTGCTATCAAAAAACGTTTGTTCATTTATCTGTTCCTGTTTTTGTAATTGGTAAAATCATCCGGCCGATGTGCCTTAGGGGCGTTTTCACTGGCGGCTAAATTCAGAATAATCCCCACCATAACCAGCGTCATAATGACCGAAGATCCTCCATAAGAAAAAAATGGAAGAGGGATGCCTTTGGTCGGCAAAAGCCCTATGGCCATGGCCATGTTAAAAAAAGTTTGTATGGATATGGTCATGGTCAAACCGAAAATCAGCAGACTGTTAAAGCCGTTTTTAGCCACACGCGCCAAGCCGATACCGCGCGCAAGCAAACAACAAAAAAACGTCAAAATGACCAAAATACCCAAAAGACCGATTTCTTCGCACATAATGGAAAAAATGAAATCCGTATGTGCGGCGGGCAGATATTCCAGCTTCAGCTCGCTGTTGCCCAGTCCTTTTCCCAGCCAACCGCCGGAGCCGACCGCCAAAAACGACTGCATCAATTGGTATCCAGCGCCTGCGGCTTGTTTTTCCGGATTCAAAAAAGAAAGCAGGCGTTCCAGCCGGTAACTGTAAAAAATCAATTGATACAAAAGAATCGGCAAACATAGGGCAAACAATACCGACAATTGCTTAATGGTAGCCCCCGCCACAAAAAGCATCAGCACCACCACCGCCCCCATCAGCATGGGCGTACCCAGATCCGGCGCTTTCATCATCAGAATAAACGTAATGCCGCTGACAGCCAAGGGATTCAGCAGCAGCTTCCAATTTTTAGCCAACTTGCCTTGTACACGGCTTAAATAATCCGCCACATAAATGACCAAGGTTACTTTGGCCAATTCCGAAGGCTGCAAATTAAAAAACCCCAGATTAATCCAGCGATGGACGTTGGCTATCGGTTCGGTAAACAAAACAATCATCAAAAGCAGCCAAGAAAAACCCATCAGCCAAATAGGCTTGACTATACGCTGCAAAGACAAATAGGTTTGGGATAAAAACAAAGCCGCTGTTACGCCTAACACGTCAAACACCAACTGGCGCTTAAAATAACTGCTGGAATCAAAGGCGGAAGATGAATACGTAAACACCAAACCGAAACAAATTAAAACAAACACCACAAAAGTCAAACGTTTATCCAACTTCAGCGGCTGCCACTGCGGCTCCTGCCGCGTACGCTGCACGGAACCACGCAGAGAAACAGGTGGTCTGCGGGAATAAGATATTCGTTTGTTGTTTTTAGAAAAAAGTTTGACCATGTTCTACCTGATTTTTAACGACGCCAGAGACAAAAGCATTAATACGGCACCCATAATCCAAAACCGCACAATTACTTTCGGTTCCGGTACGCCACTGAGTTCAAAATGATGGTGAATGGGCGCCATTTTAAATAGCCGTTTGCCATGCGTCATCTTAAAATACCCCATCTGCAGCATGACGGACAACGTTTCCAGCAGGAAAATGCCTCCTGCAATGGGCAGCAGCAGTTCCTGCTTGACAATCAGAGCCGCCGTACCCAATACGCCGCCCAAAAACAGCGAACTGGTATCCCCCATAAATACGCTGGCGGGATAGGCGTTAAACCATAGAAATCCCAGACAGGCTCCAACCAAAGCCCCCATAAAAACGGCCACTTCCCCTGCGCCGGGTACATAAATGATTTTTAAGTATTCGGCAAAATTTATGTTCCCCGCCACATAGGCCAGCACGCCGTACGTTACGGCGGCAAACACCATACATCCGCTGGCCAAGCCATCCAATCCATCGGTTAAATTCGTGGCGTTGGAAGCTCCCACAATAACCAACATGGAAAAAGCAAAATAAAATACGGACAAATCCACAAATGCTTTGCTGATATAAGGAATAATTAAAGACGTGGCATATTGACCGTTTGGCGGGTTTAAGGCCAAATATCCCACCACCACTACGGCGGTAAAAATTTGTATGGTGAGCTTGGCGGCGGAGGACATTCCTTCCGGATTTTTTTTGACTAATTTTGTATAGTCGTCCATAATGCCGGCGAAAGCCAAACATACCGTTGTAAACAACATAAGTCCAATATAAGCGCTGTCCAGCCGCGCCCATAACAACACGCTGCAAAGCAAAGTAACCAAAATCAGCAGCCCGCCCATTGTCGGCGTTCCGTTTTTGGACAAATGTGACGCCGGCCCGTATTCGCGTTCTATTTGCTGTATTTTATAAGAACGCAGCTTTCGCACCAACGCCGGCCCCAGCAACAGCGAAAGCAAAAACGCCGTAACAATAGCCGCCCCCGTACGAAAAGTCAAATATCCAAAAATATTCAGAAAGCTAATGTCGTCCTTAAACAGGGAGAGGTAATAGAACATGATTTATATCTCCTTAAGCAAGTTTTCAAATTGCATTCCGCGCGAAGCTTTAAGCAAACACGTCCCGCCGCGCTTTTGCAGCAAAGTTTTTAATTCATGCGTCCATGCCTGAGGCGTCATGCCGTAAAACACGGTAACGGAAGTATCATTTTTGAGCGTATCGGCCGCATATTTCATTTCGGGACCGGCCAAAAAGGCGTAATCCACCTTGTTATCCAGCAGCCAACGCGCCACCAGACGGTGATAATTTTTGGCGCTTTCTCCCAACTCTTTCATATCCCCCAAAACGGCAATGCGCAAAGAAGAGGGTTGCTTGCCTAAAATTTCCAACGCGTTTTGCATACTGGCGGGATTGGCATTGTAACAATCCAAAATGAATTCGGTTTCTCCTCTACGGAGTCTTTCCATTCGCATGGGCATGGGAGTATAGGAAAGTAAACCTTTTTTAATTTCATCCATAAAAATACCCATGGCAATCGCCGCCGCACAGGCCGCGGCTGCATTAAGCTTATCATGCCGAAGCAGCGGCATATCCACCACATAGGCCTCATTTTTGTAGGTAAACGAGAAATTCTCCGTCTCCAAAATACGCAAATCCGCATGTTGAGAAAAACCAAAACTGATGGCCTTGCCTTTATACGCTTCCAAACGCTGCAACATTTCATCATCTATATTATAGACCAACGTTCCTCCCGCCGCCAGAGAAGACACCATTTCCGTTTTGGTGCGGTACACCGTTTCCAAATCCTTAAAAAATTCCAAATGGGCAGCCGAAATATTGGTAATAACTCCTACGTCCGGCACGGCCAAACTGGCCGTCTCGGCTATATCCCCCACGTGAGACGCTCCCAGCTCAAATACACCGTATTTGTGCTTGGGCTTGATTTCCAGCAGAGAAAACGGTACGCCGAACTGATTATTAAAATTGCCCATATTGGCTACGGTTTCTCCGGCCTGCTCGCAAATGGACTTCAGCATCTGCTTGGTAGTGCTTTTGCCGTTGGATCCTGTAATGGCGGCGATTTTCAGCGTACTGTTTAAGCGATGGTATTTGGCAAGCGCCTGCAAAGCCTGTAATGAATCTTCCACTTCCACCGTGGACACATCCGACGGCAAAATGGGGACGCGGCCTCGTTCCCCTATAATAACGGCCGCGCCCTTGCGTACGGCATCGGTAATAAAATCATGACCGTCATGATTATGTCCTTTCAAAGCCCAAAAAGCGTCTGCACGTCCCAATACGCGGCTGTCTGTTACAAAAGAGTCAAAAGAGGCTTGCGGATTTTGAGTGCGCAAAGTCCCTTTTGTGATGGAAGCGAGTTTAGATAAAGTAAGGCCTAATTTCATATTTTCTCCTATCATGGTAAATCTTATTTATTTTTAGCCGGCGGCTGCAATTCTTCCGGTCTGTCCGGCGGAACTCCCTGCATCGTCAGCAAAGCTTCCGCCACTTCTTTGAATACCGGCGCCGCCGCCGTACCGCCAAACGTATACTTGGCGGGATTGTCTAAAATAACCAAAATGGTAAACTGAGGGTTTTCTATTGGCGTAAAACCGCAAAAAGACACCACGTGATGACGCGTAGCATAGCCGCCTTCTTTGCTTAATTTCTCCGCCGTACCGGTTTTGCCTGCTACGCTGTAACCTTTTATGCGGGCGCGCTTGCCGGACCCTTCCTGCACGACATATTCCAATACTTTTTTCATTGTATCGGAAGTTTCCTGTTTAATAACGCGGCGAATTTTCTGCACTTCGGCTTTTTTATCCGTTCTGCCGTCGGCATATTCAATGCGGTCCACCAAATGGGGCTGCATCAGCCAACCGCCGTTGGCTACGGCCGAATAGGCGCCTATCAGCTGGATGGGCGTCAAGGCAATACCGTATCCGTAGCCTTTGGTGGCCGTATCCACCACCGTCCACTTATTATAAGGCAAAATATATCCTTTGGATTCCCCGTTAAAATTGATATCGGTTTTTGTTCCAAAGCCAAACGCTTTCATATAATAAAACAAGTTTTTGGCTCCCAACTCTAGGGCTATTTTTCCGGCGCCAATATTGGAAGAAACGGCCATAATTTCGGGAATGGTCAATGCGTCTTTTTCATGCTGTTTGTCCCGCACGATCACGCCGCGGGCTATTTCCCATTTGCGTCCGCTCATGTCTATGGAATCGTTGATGGACACCGTCCCCGCATCCAGCGCCGAAGCTATGGCGATGGTCTTAAAAGTGGAGCCGGGTTCATATGTAAACTGAAACGCCAGCGCCTGTCCGTCTTTCCTCGGATAAGAAGCCGCCGCCAAAATACGGCCCGTTTGCGGCTGCTGTACCAAAATCAACCCGCGTTCCGGCTCATAATCCTTGACGGCTTTTTCCAAAGCTTGCTCCGCATAATACTGGGCTAAAATGTCAATGGTCAAATACAAACTGCCCACCGAACGCTGTTCTTTCAAGCTGCGGTCGTAAATGACTTCTCCGCGGCGGGCGCGTTTGGCGCGGCGTTTACTTATTTTCTGGCTCATTTCCGTATTAAACATCTGTTCTATGCCCGACAATCCCAAATTCTTGGAATTGGCGGCACCCAAAATGTCTATGGCGCTGTCTCCGTATGGATGCACGCGTTCGTATTCCGGAGTCAAATCCAAGCCCTGCCCGACAGAGGTGCGCAAAGAAGGCAAAAGTTTTATATAGGCGTCAGGTTTAATTTTTTTCGCCACAAAGAAAAAATTGCGGTGCCTATTCCATTGGTTTTCTATTTGTTTCTTGGGTATGGACAGCGTATCGGACAAAAATTGCAGTGTTTTATTTTTGTCTTTGACATAACGTTTGCTGACGCCGCAGGAATGTGTGCGCACCGATTGCGCCAAAAATTTTCCATTTACATCAAAAATATCCCCGCGCAAACGGTCTTCGTCCAAATAATTGTAAATGGCGCGTTCGGCTTTATCAGAATATTCGTCATAACGGAAAGTCTGCATATAAAACAGCTGCAAGGTAATCAACAGCGGAGCCATAAGGCAAGCCAGCCCGCACCATTTCATGCGGACCTTGGCATTATAGGCAAACGGACCGTTCTGTTTCAGCATTTAATCTTCCAATACAACGACATTTTGGGGCAGCGTCCGCCGAAGCCCCAGCTGCTGCTGCGCAACAGTCTGTAAAACCTGAGGGCTTTGCAGGCGCAAAACTTCCAGCTCCAGATATTGATTTCTTGCGCGTTTTACTTCCACTTCATTATGAAGCTGTCCTATGGCGCGGCCGGAACGGGTAACTTCTATCCTCATCATGGCCACGCCAAAAGCAAATACGCTAAAGGCAAAAACAAGGGCAAATATTTTCATAATCGCTCAATTACCCGCAATTTGGCGCTGCGGCTGCGCGGATTTTGGCGTGCTTCTTCATATCCGGCCGCCACCACATGTTTATTGACTAAACGCCATGCGCCAGACGAAGACAAATGTTTGAACGCGTTTTTTACCAAGCGGTCCTCCAAAGAATGAAATGTAATAATCCCCGCCCGTCCGCCGGATTTGATTAAATCCGGCAAAACGCGCAACACTTCCTGCACACAGGCCAACTCATCGTTAACGGCAATGCGCAACGCCTGAAAAGTTTGCGTGGCAGGATGGATCTTTCCGCGGCCGCGCACCGTGTTTTCCACGATTTTTTTAAGTTGAAAGGTAGTTTCAATTTTGCCGTTTCTTCTGGCGGCCATCAGAGCCATGGCTATGGCGTGTGCATTTCTTTCCTCTCCATAATCCTGCAAAATCCGTTCCAATTGAGCCAAAGGCCACGTATTGACTATTTCCTCCGCAGTCAATGACGCAGACAAATCAAAGCGCATGTCCAGCGGTCCGTCCCTCAGCAGACTAAAACCACGCGCGGGATTGTCCAGCTGATAAGAACTCAGCCCCAAATCAAACAACGCTCCGTCCGCGCCATCTATTCCATAGGAACGCAATACTTGCGGAGCCTGTACATATGAGGCATGGACTGCGGTCAAACGCGCGTCATTGACGTTGCGGCGAGCCATTTCCAACGCTTCTTCGTCTTTGTCAAAACCAAAAATACGGGCCTGAGGTCCCAGTCGGGAAAGCAAAAACTTCGTATGACCGCCCAACCCCAGCGTTCCATCCACATATACGCCGTCCGAACGAATCAGCAAAAAATCCGCCACCGGCCCTGCCAATACGGGAATATGGGTCCACTGCTGCATTAAAATCCTCCCTTAAAGGCATTGGTTTCCACCATTTGCAATTTGGGAATGACCGTTTTTTGCACGGGGGAAGCATTGAGCTTCTGTTGAGACTTTGCCTGCGTTTTTGTCGGCACGGAAATGGTTTGTGTGGAAGAAATAACGGAAACAGGCACTTTCCCCCCGCGCTTTTGGTGTTCTATGCGATGTTTGGCCAAGTCATGCAGCCAAACGTTTTGCAATACGGACACTTTCGTAAAAGGCATGCCGTAAGCGCGGTAAAGAGCCTGATGCAGCGGCGTACCGGATTTCAGTTCATTGCAAAACCGATAAAATTCATCACGCGTGCGCTCATTAAGCAAATAATCCACCAAACTGTAAGCCTGCGTATACCATATTTCAGCCTGTTGCGTGGAAAGAGAGGACAGATCATCCATTTGTACCATATCTTCCAGAGGGATATACCGTCCCGCCAAAATATTGCGCAAGCTGCCGTCCACCCAACTGGGTTTTTGCTGGGTGGCGTAAATCTGCATGTATACGGCCATACCCTCTGAAAGCCATAACGGAGAAATGGCCGGCAGAAAATAACCGTCAAAATACAAATGCGTCAATTCATGTACGGTCAAAGGATAAAAATTCAGTCCTTCCAGCACATACATGGTGTCGGCTTTCAAATCGGAAGCCGCGCCGGACCACGGCGGCCGTTTGGTAAAGCCCATATAGCTTTCTTTATCTCCAAACAGCATAACCAAAATTTTATTGGGCTTGCTGATCAACGTAAACGGCGTCAAGTCCAGCATTAAATTGCCGTGAATGCTGTCCAACACGCTTTTCAATTGTTCGCCCACGGGTTCTTTTTCTCGGTAAATCAAATAGTTAAAGGTTTCTCCCGTTAAAAATCCGGGCGGAGGCGGCAGCCAGCGCACTTTTTTCTGCGCATCGGGTTTCACACGCTGCTGGGCCGGCACACCCACAATCCGCGCTTCGGCGGGAGGCGCAATGTGTCCCACGCGTTCCAGTCCGGAAATAAGTTCTTTGAACTCTGCCTCCGCTTTGGCGCGTTCGGCCGGAGTTTCCGGCTGATGCTGCTGAAAAAGTTCTTCAAAAACATGAGGGTCTATTTCTTTTTTCTGGACGGCCTGCGGCGCATCAGATTGGATTTGCTTGGCGGGGCCGACCATCAAAATTTTACGGTATGCGTCTTTGGGATCTATATCAAAATAACGCATGATCGGGGGCGCAATCAATATGCCCCCCAACACCCACAGTAAAACCGTAATCTGTTTGACAATATCCATAATTTATAATGCGGATTTCATCTCCGAGGAAAAAACGGCCAAAAATCTTTGTTTCGTCTCTTTTGGCAGCGTATAGGCGTACGGAGTTTCCTGCCGCAAACTCAAACGCTGCAGCGTTTCTGCGCGCGCCTCGTCAGGCGTACTTTGATAGGCGGCAAAAACGCCTCCCTCTTTCAGTGCGGCAGACACCAATGGCAATATGTCGTTTAGACGTCCCATAGCCCTCTCCGTCACAACGTCAAACACCCCCACCGGCTGCTGTCCAAGCCGGTTATTTAATACAGTAACATTTTTTAAGCCGATTTTTAACACGGTCCAATTCAAAAAAGAACAACGTCTCTGTAAACTTTCCACCAATACGACGGACGCCTGCGGCAGGCATACCGCACACGTAAGCCCAATATAACCCGCGCCCGCCCCCATATCCGCCAAAGAAAAACTTTTCTTTCCCGCCGCCATGCGGGCGGCAAGATACGCCGCACCCGCTACCCCGTCGCAAATATGGCGGGATATTATTTCTTCTTTGGCAGATACACTGGTTAAATTCAAAAAAGCTTTCTTCTCCCACACCAAATCCGCATATAACAGCAGAGAGTCCGTCTGCTGCGCCGTCAATGTCAAACCTAAAGAAGCGGCAAAGTTATTTATCAGCGCGCGCATGGCGGAGCCTCCGATAACGTTCTATATGTATGGCCAAAAGCTGAATATCGGCCGGCGTAACCCCCGGAATGCGAGAAGCCTGTCCTAAAGTTCTGGGACGGACGGTCTTTAATTTTTGGCTGCTTTCTATCAGCAGTCCCTTCACGGAAGAGGGATCAAACCCCTCTGGAATAACCACGTTTTCCGCTTGGGCCAGTTTTTCGGCGTCCTTTTTATTGCGCTCATAATAACCGGCATATTTTTGGTATACATCCACGTGAAAACGCACTTTTTCGGCCGTCCATGGATATAAATCTGTTTCGTCTATGACATAAGAGGCGTCCCTCTTATATTTTTCCACTTCTTGGCGGTATTTTTCAAAAGCCGCTTTATATTTAGCGTCCAATGTCCCCAAAGCAAACCCGTGCGGACACAAGCGCAAATCCGCATTATCGTTGCGAAGTAAAATGCGGTACTCGGCGCGGGAAGTGAACATGCGGTAAGGTTCATTTACGCCTTTGGTTACCAAATCGTCAATCAGTACGCCGATATAGGCCTCGTCGCGGCGCAAAACAAAAGGCTCTTTTCCCTGCGTTTTGCGGGCAGCGTTTACACCGGCTACAAAGCCTTGTCCGGCCGCTTCTTCATAACCCGTCGTACCATTTACCTGTCCGGCGCAAAACAAACCGGAAATCATTTTACTTTCCAACGAAGGATACAAATCTTTCGGATCGGAAAAATCGTATTCTATGGCATAGCCCGGACGCGTAATAGACGCATGCTCCAACCCGGGTACGGATTTTAACAGTGCACGCTGCACTTCTTCCGGCATGCTGGTGGAAAAACCCTGAATATAATATTCTTCCGTATTGGCCCCTTCCGGTTCCAAAAACAGGGGATGGCTCTTCACATCGGGAAATTTTTTAGTCTTATCCTCCACGGACGGGCAATAACGCGGTCCCAGCGCATGTATTTTCCCGCTGTACATGGCAGAACGCTGCAAATTTTCGCGCAAAATTTTGTCTGTTTCTTCCGTGGTGCGTGTAATGTAACAGCTTAAAAAGCGACGGCGGATTTGGACGGAGTAATCGGTAAAGTGGGAAATAGGCTGAAACGGATTGTCTGACGGCTGCAAACGGAATTTAGAAAAATCAATTCCGCGCGCGTTTACGCGCATGGGCGTACCGGTTTTGAAGCGGATCAGGTGCAGCCCCAACGCCTTTAGGGATTTGGAAAGCTCGTTGCTGGGCATATCGTTGTAGCGGCCCCCGGGGAAAACTTCTTCTCCGATATGTATGGTGCCGGCTAAAAAAGTTCCTGCCGTCAGTACTACGGTTTTGGCGCGGTAGAAAGTTTTACGAAGCGTCAGCACCCCGCGGACCGCGCCGTCTCCCGCGCATATTTGCACCGCTTCATCTTGCATGATTTCCAAACCGTCCTGCAATTCCAGCGTATGCTTAAAATTAAACTGATAGGTTTTTTTGTCGCACTGCACGCGCGGCGAATGTACGGCGGGACCTTTGCCGGTGTTCAGCATATGGTAATGAACGGCGGCGCTGTCCGTTACCATGCCCATAGCGCCGCCCAGCGCGTCTATTTCCCGCACGATTTGGCCTTTGGCTATACCGCCTATGGATGGATTGCAAGACATTTGAGCTATGGTATCCAAGCTTTGCGTCAACAGCAAAGTCTTGGCGCCCGTTTTGGCCGAAGCCAAAGCCGCTTCGCAACCCGCATGCCCGCCGCCTATTACAATGACGTCATAAATTTGAGGATACTCGTACATTTATTTTCCCATGCAAAATTTAGAAAAAATAATACCTAAAATATCGTCCGGCGTTGTTTCTCCCGCCAAATCTTTTAATGCGCCCAGCGCACCGCGCAAATGTTCCGCACACAGCTCCAATCCCGCCCCGCTTGCAAGACGCGCCGCCGCCGATTCCGTTTCGGTCTGGGCATTTAAGACGGCTTCATACTGGCGCAAATTGGAAATCATAATCCCGTCCTCCTGCGCCGACATTGGAACGGATATGAAATGCAAAATTTGTTTTTTAAGTTCCTCAAGCCCCGAACCGGTTTTACACGACACATACACCGTATATTGCGCTTTGCCCTCCAGCGGACAGCGGCCCCGTGCAGTTTCGTCGGTTTTATTCAACACCAAAATAACGGGTTTATTTTGTTTTTGTACGTCATTCCACAGAGCTTCTTCCTGCACGGTAAGCTCACGCGTCAAATCCGCCACGAACAACACTATATCCGCCTTTTCTATGGCGCGCAGACTGCGTTTCATTCCTTCCCGCTCCGCCGGATCCAGCGCGTGTTCGCGTATGCCGGCGGTATCGGTCAAAATAATTTTTTGGCCGTCTATATCTAAAGCTTCCTCCACGGTATCACGTGTTGTGCCGCTCTGCTCCGACACGATGGCACGGTCAAAACCTACCAAAGCATTGAGCAAACTGGATTTGCCGCAATTAGGCGCACCGACGATGGCGGCTTTCAACCCTTCTTTAATTAAACGCCCTACCGAAAACGTATCCGCCAGCCGCGCCAAAGCCTGCGCCTGCGCCAATAACTCCCGCTGCGAAGAAGATACTTGCAGCGGCGGCATTTCTTCATCCACATCGTCCAGCCGCGCTTCCATCTCGGCCAATATTTCAGACAAAGCGGTTTTGACCGCGTTTAATTTTTCGCTCAGTCGCCCGTCCGCCGAAGACATGGCCAAATCATGGGCGGCTTTGTTTCCCGCGGAAATCAAATCACATAGTCCCTGCGCTTCCAAAAGATCCATTTTCCCGCTTAAAAAGGCGCGGTAGGAAAATTCTCCCCGTGCGGCGGCCTTGGCTCCAAGCTGGCACAGCCGCTCCAACAAACGCCCGCGAATATAAGGCGAACCATGGACGGCAAACTCCACCACATCTTCCCCGGTAAAACTGTGCGGCGCGGCAAAATACGTTACCAACGCTTCATCCAATATTTTATTGTCGTCGTATAAACGGCAAAATACCTGCCGGCGCGGCACAAACACCTCCGGCTCTTTATGCGTAATTTTACACAGAATAGGCAAGCTGTCCGGTCCGCTTAAACGAATAAGCGCCACCGCACTCCGCCCCGCCGCCGTGGCCGCGGCGCATATCGTGCTGTTCATATAGGTATATTTTATAATTTTTACGCGCTTTTTGGGGAATTTACGCCGTACGCGCGCGACGTATAAATCCGGCGTCTACATTTCTTTGGGCAGCGTCGGATGAAAACCGTCTGCGCTATGCGCCTTAAAAAAAGACGCCGCGTCTTTCCATGCCGGCTCAAAAGCGCGACGGGAATAAAAATGGGTTTGCACCGCCGCACCGCTTTGTTTAAGCAAACGGCTCACGGCGTTCCAACGCGCCGATACGGACGGCCCCAATATTTCCAAAACGTCTTTCGCTTCCTCTCTGCCCATAAAAGCCGCACCTGCCCACGTCAGGCTGTCATCCCGTCCTACGGCATAATAGAACTGAGGCGTACGTTTCCAGTTTCCTGCGTCAAATTTTCTGCCCGTAATCTCTTGGATATCGCCCACGCCCAAAGGATAAACCCACCGTTGGCCGCGCCATTGTTTCACTGGTACGGGTACAACGCCGTCCGTACCGCCGCAGACGGCGGCCTGCACCTGTTTGGGATGCAAGAATATAAAACGCGCGCAAAAGTCGCCCGAAGCGCCAAACCCATGCAGCCAAATCTTTTTATGCGTGCGTATATTTTCTTTTTTCAAACGTTTACGGGCGTCTTTGAGCATGGCCAAAAATTGCAAATCCGGCCTTTTTAAGATCCCCTCCCGTATCTGCATAACGTCACGGTCCAATGCTCCGGTGCGCAAATTCGGCGCAGACGGCATATGCGTAAATACGGGCATAATAACCGGCGTTTGCAAAGAAAACAACAGGGGATAGGCTTGCAAAAAACGCAATGCGCCGGCCGTTTGATCGGCCCGACCGCCGTTCAGATAGGATAAATTCGGAGCCGTTTGGGCCAGCAAAAAATATTTTTTCCCTCTCTCCAAACCGCGCGGGACGGCCAAGAAATAGCCAAACGAAAAACCTTTTTCTTCATTCGGGCCGACATATTGTATCCATAGGGTATCGGTATAAATTTCCCCCGTGCGGCTTTGGGCAGACACTGCGCAAGGCAGCCATGCCAGCCATATAAAAACGGCCCAATATTGCCAAAATCTTTTCATGCTAAGCCCCCCTTGTCGCTGTATTGTAGCAAATTGTTTGCATTCAAAAACAATAATCCCCGCCATAAATGGCGGGGACTGTTGTGAAAAACTATTTTTGTTCGGCTTGACTGTTTTCCTCCGAGGGCAGCGAGTCAAACAACGGACCGTTTGATTGCTTTGGCTCGGCGGAAGTCTGCCGCGGCGGCAAAGAAACAGTCTGTATTTCAGAGGTGATTTGTACCACATGTTCCTCCGCCACGACCAGCTGAGCGGAAGAATTTTCCTCCTCATTTATTTGTTCTGCGGGCTGGTCGGCAGCAGGCAGAGAAGTTTCCGCCTCAGCAGCAAAAGCCCGCGGCGTGGCTTGTTCTGCCGGCTGTTCAAGCGTCTGCACGGATTCTTCGGCAGAGACGGCAGCAGCCGGTTGTTGCTGCGTTTGCGGCGCGGCTTGTTCTTCCTCCTGTGCGCAGAGAGCGGGTTCTTGCGCCGGTTGTGCAACAGAAACATTTTCCGGTTTCTCCTGCACGGGCTGATCAGCCGGACGAGGCCGCAAAGTCACTTTACGCCATTCTCCTTCTCCTTCAGAAACCGTAATGACAAAAGGATTATTTTCCGCCGCGCGGTGTATGTAACGGCGAAGCTGTGCGCTCATCGGACGGAAACGGTAAACACTGTAGCCGTTTTTGATTTGATTAATGCCGTATTCCAAATCCGCATTGATTTTATCTTCGGCTTTGCGCCAATAATTCTGCGTATCGGCAATCACGGAAATGGGTTTGTCAAAATGACGGCTGACGCTTAGCGTGGTCAAGTATTGCAAAGATTCCAGCGTTTTGCCTTCTTTGCCAATGACAATGGCCGGATGGTCGCAGTCAAAAGTCAACAAAATGCGCTGTTGTTTTTCATCCCACCACGCGTGCAAATTTTCCACTTTTACGCCCATTTGGGCCAATACTTTGGCCAAAAAGTCCTGAGCTTGCCGCAAAGGCTCTTGCAAGTGGTCCGGAATAACGGCATTTTGAATGCTTTCATTGGGCAAGAGCTGCGTTTCGTTGGTTTTGGGTGTTTTTTCGGCGGAAGAGGAACGGCGTACGCCGTAAGCGCGGCGTCCTCCGCGTTTGATTTCTCGTATGGAGGAATCTTCCGTCTTACGCATGCGGGAAGAACGCCCCCCGCGTCCGCGGCCGGAGGAAGTCCGTTTTTTCTTAGGAACGTCCATATAAATTTGCGCGTCCAAATTGTCGGACACCCAGCGTTTTTGGCGCAATTCCACAACGGCGGGGCGAGAACCGATTCCCAAAAAACCTTTACGCGGACTTTCCAGCACCGTTACTTCCACCTGATCACGGCGCAAACCCATTCTTTTCAGCCCTTTTTCTATAGCTTCGGAAACTTCTTTTGCTTCAATTTTTACTTTGTGCGGCATAACAAACTCCTTAGATTATTTCGCGTTGGCGATTTTTTTGTTGGCCAAGCTCTGAATACCAAATGTAATCAGGCTGTTGGTCAGCCAGTACAATACAAGACCGGACGGAAAGTTCATAAACAGCAGCGTGAAAATCAGCGGCATATATTTGAACATAGCGGCCTGCGTGGGATCCATGCCAGCGGGCATGGCCGAACGCTGCTGAAAAAACATCACGGCGCCCATTAAAATGGGCAGAATATAATATGGATCTTTAGAAGACAGATCCGTAATCCACCAAATAAATTTCGCTCCATGCAAAGACCAAGAGGTGCGCAAGGCATTAAACAGGGCCAAGAAAATGGGCAGCTGAATCAAAAGCGGCAAACATCCCGAAAGCGGATTAATTTTATGTTTTTGATACAATGCCAGCATTTCACGGTTCAACGCTTCCGGATTGCCTTTATACTTATCTTGCAGGCGTTTCATTTCCGGCTGCACCTTGCGCATCTGCGCGCTGGATTTAAGCGACATTAAGGTGAATTTGAACAGTATCAATTGCAGCAACACCGTCAGCATAATAATGGCCGCGCCATAGTTGCCCGTCCAACTGTAAAACAATTCCAGCACATTGCGCGCCAAACGTCCCAGCGCGCCAAAAAAGCCAAATTCAATGCTGCGGCTCAGATGATACGGCATTTTTTCAAAAGCCTGATAATCTTTGGGACCAAAATAAAAATCAGATTCCAAAGTTACCGTTTGTTCCGCCGGCAACGTGCGGGCGGGGACTTGAATCTGCAGTTCGGGACCTTTTACTTCTCCTTCTCCGAACAACCCCCACATCCGTTTGCGCGTGGTAACGGCTTGTTTATTTGTAGACAAAACGCCAGCGGTCCAATTTTGCGGAATTAGCACGCTTAAGAAATAGCGGTTCTGCACGCCGGCCCACAGCCAATCCTGTCCGGAAGCCGGAGAATCTTCATTATCGGTAAATTTGACCAAAGTCGGATTTTTTTTGCCGGCTTCCTGTGTCAAATAGACGGCTTTGCTTTCGCGTTCGTTGTCGGCCAATTCGCTTTTTGTGGTGGCCAAACCCGGACCAAAATTAAAGTCAAAAGCCGGCAAATTTATCTCATGTGCGTTTTTATTGCTAAAAGTCAATGAGAGATGATTGATGCCGTTTTCATTAAAGCGGTACGTCTTGGTTATTTCCACCCCCGCCGACGGATACGCCGCAAAGGTAATGGAATCTTTTGTGCGGCGCGTTTCCGCAAAATCCAGCTGCGGAAGCGTGGCAAAATAACCGGCTCCCTTATATGGAGTCAAATCCAAATCCCCCATAATGTCATGAAACAAATAGGTTTTAATGCCGGCGCCTTTGGAAGAAAAAGTAACTTGCGCCGCAGGAGCCTGAAAAGAAATCCATTCTTCCGGCAAGGAAGAAGCGGTAGTTTTCACAACCGCGGCGTCTTGTTCGGCAGACGCGGCGGCGTCATCTTGGACTTGCAACTGCTGGGCAGCCTGCTGCTTTTGCATGCGCGGAATAACGACAAATTGATTATATCCCGTCAACACAAGCAAAAACAACAAGGCCGCGAGTAAAAAGTTTCGGTTCATAAAATCCTCTGAATACGGCCGTTTGAAACGGCGGACTTTTTCAGCGGGCTTTCATGACACGGGAAAACGGGCGCTTAAGGCACGGGGTCATAGCCGCCCGCGTGAAAAGGATGGCACTTGCCTATCCTGCATACGGACAACCATCCCCCCTTAAACACCCCGTATTTGCTTATTGCTTCTTTGGTATATTGGCTGCAGGTGGGCGTAAAACGGCATACGCCGCGCGGCCCCAACAATGGCCGTACCAACAGCATAAAAACACTCAAAGACATCAGCAGAATCTTTCTGCCTGTCAGCGAAATCTTATTCATACGTTTGCGCGGACTTTTGGTCCGCGGACGACGGTTCTAACACTAAGCCGGCTTGGCGGCACAGACTCAAAACGGCATTCTCCGCCGCGTCGGCGCTGGCCAAGCTCTCGCTGTCGCGGGGAGAAAAAATATAATCCACCCCGCCTTGCAATCTTTCCCGATTCAGTCTGAAAGCTTCACGAAGAAGCCTCTTGATGCGGTTTCTCTGCACCGCATTTCCCAGCTTTCTGGATACGACAAGCCCCATGCGTTTGTCTTCGTGTCCCATAGGGGCCGGCTTCCACCACAGCACCAAGCCTAAGCCTGCTATTCTCCGCCCGCTCTGTATGATATTCTTAAAATCGTTTTTCAGATGCAGGCGGCGGCTGCGCGGCAAGCCATGGGAATACATATTAGGCCCGAATCAATTCGTGGCGGCCTTTGGCTCTTCTGGCGCTAAGGACTTTGCGGCCGCCGGCGGTGGCCATGCGGGCGCGGAATCCGATATGTTTAGCTCTTTTAGCTTTATTAGGTCTGTATGTAGGTAACATGCGTCTTTTTTATACGGGCGGAGGCTTAACGTCCGTCTCAGGCCCGTACACTCCTGTATTAAGTTAAATTCTCCTTGGGCGCAAAACGAGCGCCATTTTAAGGACTTATATATTATAACTTATCGGAACGAACTTGTACATGCATTTTCCTGATTTATAACGCCCGATACGGTGTTACGCCGAAGCTCTGCCAAGCATTTTCCAAATGCAAGCGTTTTTTCCGGCACGCAGATAGCAAAAATTTGCTACAGTAAATATATGATATTTACCGACGCCGGCATTGTACTTTTTCGCCAAGATTTCCGAGAAGCGGACCGTCTGATTTCTCTTTACACCTTACGGCACGGGAGAATTAATTTGCGCCTGCCCGGGGTAAACCGCGCCAAAGGAAAATTAAAAGCCTTAAGCGAACCTTTCTCGTGTGCGCAATACCGCATATATGCCCGAAATAAAAACACGCTGGGCACGGTAACGGGAGGAAAAATCAGCCATGTTTTCCCCCACATACGTCAAAATCTAAAGAAGCAAACACTGGCTTTTCATTTTTGCGAACTCATGATGCGCCTGACACCGCTAAATCAGCCCAACGAGACCAAATACCATTTGCTTTTACAAGCATTGACGGAATTGGAATACGGGGAAGCAAACGCGGCTTTTGTCCCCGCTTTTACTCTGCGTATTATGGAGGCGGCAGGCTTTGGACTGGATCATCCCGTTTTGCAAATTACGCCGCAGTTTTGGAAGCGCATGCATGAGGATAAATTTTCCAATTTGACGTTTACGGACGCGGAAGATTTGCTCTCATTAAGCAAATGCAGCGAAGTCTGCCGCCGCTTTTTAAGCCGATATCTGAATGTTCCGCTGCATACCTTAAAACCGTTTACGCTGCCCGCGGAAGATTTACCCGCCAAAACATCGGCCCAAAAAGAAGAGCGGCCCGAAACAACTTTGATTCCCGTGCAAGCGCATTAATGCTTTTTTCAACCGCCAACCGGCGGGGTTTTTGAAAGAGGAAGCAAGCTTTTTAATTGAAATAATAGACCCCTTGTTCCATTCTTGTTTTTCCGGTCAAACTTTTACATAAAGCTTGCGCTTCTTCGGAAAAAACGGGATCATCATAACGCCGGCCGCACCAGCTGTGTCTGTCTATATCGGAACGGTTTCCCTTTTGAAAAGCCATTGCATGCCCCACACCACTTTTTACACTGTCCACCAAAGCAGAGTCCGATTGGTTAATAAAGCAATTCATTCCATCCGGATAAGAAAGCCTTTTTTTATCAGCGCTTACCGTTCCGCCCGCCGGCATAAAGTCCGTGCCGATTTCTTCCCAATTTTGAGCATACTCGCCATTTGCCAGATAATACATTTCTTGTGCGTCTCTCATAGTGCGGGCAAGCAGCATCAGCTGTGTATAATGGCTGCGTTTGACCGCCCGTTCATATTGAGGCAAAGCAATGGCGGCTAAAATGCCGATAATAAGTACAACAACTAACAGCTCAATCAGCGTAAACCCTTTTTTTATTTTTTCTCCTTACATCTGCGTTTAATTCGACAAAAACACATCTTAAAAACGTTTATATTTTCGCCACATACAGGGTATCAAAAAAAAAAAACGAGTCAAGAACAAGACAATTTTCGGCAAATAAAAACGACTTAACAGCACCGGCAACAAACAGACGAAAAACCGATAATAACACAGACACAATGGCTATGGCAAGAGCAAAACAGCAATAACCTCCGAACAGCCTCGCAACGGACATTGCCGCATCGCATAGCGGTGGTTTACCCCAGAATTTCTTCCATCTCCGCTCCCATCTCGCACAGACTTTTATAAATCCGAAAGGCGTTTTCCCGTACGAAAGAATTTGGTTTCTTCAGATCCGGCACCACCACCGTACGCATACCCGCCGATATAGCCGCGATAGCCCCCGCCACGGAATCTTCTATAGCCAGACATTCGCCCACATCCACTCCTAAATTTTGGGCGCTGCGCAAGTAGACCTCCGGATGGGGTTTGGGTTTGTCTACATGATTGAAAGTAACGATGGAAGAAAAATAATTTTTTAATCCTTCTTTTTCCAACAATATATCCACCCAACGGGTAATGTTAGAAGTGGCCAATCCCAGTTTTAATCCGCGTTGATGAAAATACTCCAACGTTTCTTTAGCGCAAGGTCTAAAAGGCACTTTATGGGAAGCAAAATAAGCTTCTACATTGCGGGAGCATTCCTCATATAAATATTTCACGTCTACATCCCGTCCAAAATAACTTTTAACCAATTTGGACGACTCATCCACACTCATTCCGATACAGCTCTCAAACAGCTCAAACGTAAATTTCAGGCCCATGGGTTCTGCGGCCATTTGGTAACACTTAAAATAAATCGGTTCGGTGGAAAAAATCGTACCGTCCATGTCAAAAATCACAGTAGTAATCATGTTTTTATTGTAGCAAATAGCCCGCCTGCACCGTGTTTTGTATAATTATATATATGAAATACGGCAAAAATTTTCAGGATATTATTTCTTCTTTGAATGAATATTGGAAGAAACAGGGCTGCATTTTGGTGCAGCCTTATGACATGGAAAAGGGAGCGGGGACTTTCAATCCCGCCACCGTGCTGGGCGCGCTGACAAAAACGCCCGTCAACCGCGCTTACGTGGAACCCTGCCGGCGGCCTGCCGACGGACGTTACGGCGAAAATCCAAACCGTTTGGGCAAATATTACCAGTATCAGGTCATCATGAAACCCGCCCCCGCCGACATACAGGAAATTTACCTAAATTCCTTAAAAGCCATCGGCCTTGACCCTAAAGAACACGACGTGCGTTTTATTGAAGACGATTGGCAGTCCCCCACCTTGGGTGCCTCCGGCGTCGGCTGGGAAATATGGCTTGACGGCATGGAAATTACGCAATTTACCTACTTTCAAAATATGGCGGGCTACAGCTTGAACCCCATCACCGTAGAAATTACATACGGGTTGGAACGTATCGCCATGTATTGCCAAAAAGTGGACAATGTTTTTGACATACGCTGGAATGACGCCGTTACGTATCGCGACGTACATCAAGAGGCGGAACGGCAATTTTCCCATTATTATTTTGAAGAATCCAACACGCAGCGTCTGCGGCGGGACATTGAAGAAAATGAGGCGCAATGTTACGCTTTGTGCAAAAAAGGCCTGTATTTGCCGGCTTATGAATGCGCCATGCGCGTCTCCCATTACTTTAACATGCTGGAAGCGCGCGGAGCCATATCCGTATCGGATAGGACAAACATTATCACCAAAATCCGCAATCTGGCCAAAGCCTGCGCCAAAGTATATGTGGACAGCACGCAACCCAAAGAAGAAAAGAAAGAGGAGGCCGCAAAATGAACGCGTTTTTGGAAATTGGATGCGAACACCTGCCCTCGCGTTTTGTCAAACCCGCTTTAAGTCAAATGGAAACACTGGCTAAACGGTTTTTAGACGAGTACCGCATTTCGTATGAACAAGTGGAGACGTTCGGCACATACCGGCGCCTGTGCCTGATTATAGAAGGTACGGCGGAAAAAGCAGCGGACGTGCAAAAAGAAATCAAAGGCCCTCCGGCCAAATTGCTCAAAGACGCTCAGGGAAATTTTACCCCCCAAAGCGCAGGCTTTGCGCAAAAAAACGCCGTTAAACCGCAAGACTTAATTATCAAAGAAACGGACAAAGGCCCCTTTATTTTCGCCGACTTAAACATAAAAGGCGAAAAAACAATCAAATTGCTGCCGGAAATATTTGTCAAAATCATAACAGGCATGGAATTTGCCAAAAATATGGTGTGGGAAGAAAGCGGCCTGAAATGGGGGCGCCCCATACGCAGTCTGATTGCTCTGTACGGCACGAAAATAGTTCCGTTTGAAGTGGCCGGAGTAAAATCCGGACGGAACACCTATCCCATTACCTCTTTCGGCCGCAAACCCATACGCGTGGAAAAAGCCGACAAGGATTATTACGTACAGCTCTTAAAATCCCAGCCGCAGCCCATTTTGGTGCTGCCGCAGGAGCGACGCGAAACGCTCATACGCAGCGTCATGGCGGAAGCAAAAGCCCGTGGTTACCATGCGGACTTGGACCCGCAGTTGGTGGAGGAAACCGTCTATTTTACCGAACATCCCGTAGCGGTCGGAGGCGATTTTGATTTGAAATTTTTAACGCTGCCCAAAGAACTGATCACTACGGTTTTCAAAACGCAGCTGAAAATGTTCCCCGTCGTGGACGGCCGAAATGACATTCAGCCTTATTTCATCGCCGTGCGAGACGGCGTATCGGCCAATCAAACCGAAGTGCGCGAAGGCTTCAAAAAAGTCATGTCCGCCCGTTTGTCCGACGCCGTATTCTTTTATGAAAATGACAAAAAGGAAAACTTGGATTTGTTTAAGAATAAATTGGCCGAACGCACTTTTTTGGAAGGGTTGGGCAATATGTTGGAAAAATCTGACCGCACGCGGGATTTGGCTATGTGGCTGTGCGACCGCTTGCAAGCAGACTCCATTAAAGACAGCGTAACGTATGCCGCCGGATACGCATATGCGGACTTGGCCAGCAGCGTGGTATACGAATTTCCGGAGCTGCAAGGATATATGGGCGGCCGCTACGCCGAATTGGAAGGCCATGAAGAAGAAGGGAAAGCCATGGCGCAGTTTTACTGGCCTCTTTCTTCCAATTCTGATTTACCCGAAACTTTGACCGGCGCTTTGGTGTCTCTGGCCGGAAAAATGGATACGCTGAGCGGCAATTTCCTTATCGGACAAATTCCCTCCGGCAGTGAGGATCCTTTTGCGCTTCGGCGCGCCGCTTACGCAGCGGTGCGCATACTGCTGGAAAAAAAGCTGGACATATCGTTAAAAGAACTGACGGAAAAATCATTGTCCCTCTACGCAGGACATGACGCGGCAAAGGCGGAAGAAGAATTAAAGAAATTCTTCTTTCAGCGCCTTGCGTTGATCATGCAGCAGCACGGTCATCAAGCCGGCACGCTAGAAGCTGTCAATACTTGGTATGAAATACCGTTGGAACAAACGGAAAATTTGGTCTGTCTGCTGGATCAAGAACGGGGCAGCGAAACGCTTAAAGCCGCCGCCGAAGCCGCCAAACGCGTCTGTAATATCTTAAAAAAAGCGGAACCGGTCCATACTCCCGTACAGGAAGTATTGCTGGCAGAACCTGCCGAGAAAGCTCTTTTTTCCGCCGTCAAACAGGCCGAAAAAAACGCCGCCTCCCCGCAGGGGCAGGAGTTCCGCACACAGCTGCAGACGTTTGCGGGTTTCGCCGCGCCGCTGGAGCAGTTTTTTACGGATGTCATGGTAAACGCGGAAGATAAATCCATACGTCAAAACAGGCTGGCGTTGCTGATGCGCGTACGCGCCATTCTGACGCAAGGAACCGCAGACATCACCAAACTCTAAGAACTCTTCAAAAACACCCTATGCAAAAGCATAGGGTGTTTTTAAGTGCTAAAAAGGCTTCTCTCATGCTCATCGGTGCAGTTTTCCGCTCGTAAAGATATAAAAGATTTTGAATCTCAGACGAAAAATATTACAAAAATACATTCTCCAAAAAAATTAAAAATCACCCCTTGACAAATTTATAAATACGCTTATACTGTCAGTAAGACAGTCCCGGGTTGGGTGCGTGGACGTCTGTGGCAACTGCGAAGGAAGGAAAGCGGGTAGGAAAGCGGACTGACCGGAAGCAGGGCCGCGGCAACGAGCGGATGTGTGAGCCGTTGCGGCGGAGCGGACAAGCAAGACAGTGCCGTGAGCGGCTGCGGTGTATGGCCGGTGTTGGTTGAGGGTTGTGCAGTTGCGGCGTTGGCGGTAAGGTAGTGTGAAGACGTGTGGCGTTTCGCGTGGGTTGATGTATTGGTTCGGCCTGTGGCGGAGCGTGCGGTTGCCGGAGACGGTTTGGACGGATAAGTCGCCTGACCTGACTTAAAAAGGAAAAGTGAATGAAAGAGATGAAGTGAACCCCCCGATGGATTATATCGGGGGGTCTTTTTTGATGTTGCGACAGTGCGCAAAAACGGCCATTTCCCGTTTTAATTCTCAATAAACATCCCCCCGCCTATATACGCGGAGGGATATAAAAACAAATACGGCGTCAGCGCGAATAATATACCAGCGTTTTGCGGGCGTCTTTGGCGTGTGCGCTGATTTTAAAACCGTCCTTGCTTACGCCAATGCGAAAATTGCGATTATCCAGCACCGCCTGCGTATCACGCTGAAACTGCACCGGATCACCGGACAATATGGACAAACGCAGCAAATCGTTGGTGTAATATCCAAACTGCATGCGGTGTACTTCTTCCAAATACGCTATATCGTCCACATGCTGTTGGGCACGGTTAATCAAGCGCTGCTGCGCCATGGAACCGGCGCCAAAAAGTTGGGAATAGGAATAAAAGACAAAAATAAACATCAAAACCACGCCGGTAAGCGTAAGGAGCATTTTCTCCCCCCAGCTTTTATAGCGGGCTTGCATGACAATGGACCCTGCCAAATAATCATGCAATGCACGGCGGCGGGTATCAATAAACGCCAACAGAAAGCCGCACATCAGCAGCAACGCGCTGACAAAATACCCCACGGCACGGACAAACGCCCGCACAAATCCCAGAGGCAGGCCCGTTTCCGCGTTTTCCACCCGTATACCCACCAGTTTTTTACCCAGCGTACTCCGACCGCCGCAGCTGAACAGCGTCTCATACAAAATAAACGGCACGATAACGCCGGCCAAAATGCCGTAAATCATTTCCAAGGTGGGATACTGCATACGGTTTATACAGTATGCGGCCAGCAATTGATACGGAATGCTGATAATGCTCCAGTCTATCAGCAAAGCAATAAAACGCTCCGCTATACCGGCGGGCTTGGCTTCTTCCTCGGCGGCTGAAGCGGTGGAAACGGACGGAGTGTCCTCCATAATATTTTGAATACGCTGTTCTTGCATAATTTCTCCCACAAAAACCTATTTGTATTATAACAAGTTTTCACTCCTCCGCAACAGATTTTTGCTGTCGTTGCAGATAAAAAGGCGCTCCTTCCGGAGCGCCTTTTGCTTGCTCGGATATTTTATGCGGCTATGCCAAATTTAGAAAAAATCACATAGGAGGCAAATACGCACAGCACAATGGCCACGCTCATAACCACGCCCTTGTTCCACGGCGTAGTGTCCACCACATGTAAATCTTTGGCGTCGTCATAAGTATTGTTTTGCGTGGGCCAAAATTTTCCGCTAAGCCACATAAACGCCACCGCCGCTACAAACAATATAGCCATCACGTGCAAATAATGCAAACCCGAAAGCCAGCCCAACACCGGTATGCCTTCTTTACCCGCAAACGGAATTTGCGTCAGTCCGTATGCGATGATGAAACACACCAAAGTTATTTTGGCCGACCACGCAGGCGCGCGGCGGTTAAGCATGCCGAAAATAATCAACGTGAATATAGGCACATTGTAAAAACCGTTGACCATTTGCAGATAATTAAATAGACCGGACGGTGCTTTGGCAATCAGCGGCGCCACGCACATGGAAAACACCGCCAAGATGACGGCCACCGCTTTGCCGGCAAACACCACCTGTTTGTCCGTGGCGTCGGGTTTAATATAAGGCTTGTAAATATTGAGCATGAATAAAGTGGACGTGGAATTTAACGCGGCGTTGAACGAACTCAATATGGCGCCGAACAACACCGCGGCAAAGAAACCCGTCAAATAAAAAGGCAGCACTTTATTGACCAACATAGGATAGGCCATATCCCCTATTTCCAGCGGATTGTCTTGGAAAATATGAAACGCAATAATCCCCGGAATAATCAAATACAATGGGCCAAAAAGCTTAAATACCGCCGCCAGCAAGAGGCCTTTTTGTCCTTCTTTCAAGTTCTTCGCCGCCAACGCACGCTGAATAATAGTTTGATTGCAGCCCCAATAAAACAAATTCACCAAGAACATTCCCGTAAACATGGTTAAAAAAGGCACAGGATCTTTAGGACCGCCGATGGCGTTAAACTTTTCGGGATGCGCTTCAATGACGGTTTTCAACCCGCCGAGCATATCTCCTCCGCCCACATACATCAAAGCAAATATGGGTATCATTAATCCGCCTATAATCAGCCCTATGCCGTTTAATGTATCGGCCACCGCCATAATGCGCAGCCCGCCGGCCAAACTGTACACAACGCCCAGCACGCCGATAGCCACCACCACAATGACAATAGCCGTCATATAATCGACGTTAAACGTACCCATGATGTCAAAAATTCCGCCCATGCCTATGGCGCCCGAATACAGCACCACCGGCAGCAAAATCAGCACATATCCCGCCAAAAACAATAAATTGACAAACTGTTTGGTAACGCCGTCATACCTTTCTCCGATAAACTCCGGAATGGTGGCGTATCCTTTTTTCAGATAACGGGGCAGAAAAAAGAAAGCCACGATAATCAAGGCCAAAGACGCCCCCAGCTCAAAACCTATGCCGGACATATTAAACATATATCCTTGTCCGTTCAGCCCCACCATCTGCTCCGTGGAAAGGTTTGTAAGCAACAAGGACGCGGCAATAATCCACCCCGTCAGTCCCCGTCCCGCAAGAAAATATCCTTCCTGAGACGAAGTATCGTTTTTTCGCGTCAGATAATACGACAGGCCCAGTACCAGCCCCGTAAATCCGACAAATGACACAATAGTCAGCAACATCATTCCTCCGTACACTTATAGTGAAGTTTACCATCTCACGGCGCCGCGCCTGCATGCAGGCAACGGTTTACGGCCAAACGCAGCTCCAGCGGAGCGCAAAAACGGACTTGATAAAAAGAAAATTAACGGCTATACTGTCGGTATAGTTTCATTGTAAAAATAAAACAAGCTTTAGTCAATGCAAGGGAGGTGAATGTATGGTGGCGTGGTTCGTGTTTGGCTTTATGTGCGCGTCCGCAGCCGTTATGGCGGCGGCATATTTCAAGTTCGTATCTTTGCGCAAAGCCGTGCAGCGCGCGCAGCTGCGGCTGTATGTGTGTCTGCGCAGCCGTCGGGAGCTTCTCCCTTCACTGGCGTGGTCGGCGGCGGCGTTGCCGGAGCTGAAAAAAGATTTTGCCTACGCACTGGGGCAGATGAAAGAAAAATGCGCTCAAGCCGACACCATGCAAAAACACATTGACTGTGAAGCCGAAGTCAGCCGCAACCTCCAAAAATTCTTTGCCGGATTGGCCATGCATAAAGAGTTGGAAAAAGACGAATACTTTCTTAAACTGCAGCGCAGTGTATTGGCCTGTGAAAGCAAAATACAGCGTTGCAAAAAACGTTATAACAGTGCCGTGCGGGATTTTAATACATTAACGGGTTTGTTCCCGTTAAGCGTATTGGCAAAACTGTTGGATTTTGAAAAATACGAATATTTTGATTTCACCGCCAGTCTGGATAAAATTTTAGACTAAACTTATATAAAAAACGCCCGCTTACCGGCGGGCGTTTTTTATGGAAAAATCAATGTCCTCCGTCCATCATGCGTAATGCGGCGATACGTTTTTCTATGGGAGGATGCGTGGAAAAAAATCCCGTCAAAGACAAAACTAAACTGTTTTTTTCCCGCGGTGCGGCTATACACATGGCGACCATGGTGGGATGATTGGCCAGTACGCTGACATAACTGTTTTTGGAAATCTTTTCTAGCGCACGTATTAAGGCCTGCGGATTGCGGCACAAAAGTACGGCTTCGGCGTCGGCGTTTGATTCCGCCGTTCGGGAAAGAGCCAAACGCATCAGCGGCAGCGCCACCCATCCCATGACCGCACATACAGCTCCCAGCAGCACTCCCACAACCGTACCCAAAACGCCTCCGCGCTTGGGATTAAACGCCATCAAAAACAAAACTTCCGAAAGAAAGCTAAACAGCAAGGCGCTGGACAAACCCGCCATCATCAGCTTGACGTCTCCGTTGCGCAAATGGGCCGTTTCATGCGCCAGTACCGCTTCCAACTCCTGACGGGACAGTCCGTCCAAGAGTCCCTGCGTCAGCACAATACCCGCCGTAGAATCGGAAGAACCGACGGAAAAGGCATTTAAGCCTTTGTCCGCCACCACATACAATTTGACCGGTTTTATGCCCGCCGCTATGCAGGCCGTCCCCGCCAAGCGGTATAATTCTCTGTGCTGGGCGTCATTCAAACGTATGGCATGGGCGGCATTTAAGGCCATAGAAGTGGAAACTTTGTCCGACAGCTTCAGCCAGAGCAAGGCAAAAAGAAACACCAAAGCCACCGCCCGCCACGCAAAAGCGCGGGAGGCTTTTTGCAGAGCTTCCATATCCGGCGCCTCAAAAGACACGGAGGATGAACCGGACACCGCCGCGGAAGCGACATACTCGAAAGCGGCGCTCGTTACGCGCGAGATATAACTTTTTTCCCCGTTCAAATCCTCATAGGCGTAATAATGCAACGCATACCCATAGGCCACCCAGTACACCGCCAGCATAATCAAAGCGCAAAATACGGCAAACAAGAAAAATATGCGCCTGCGGTTGCGAGTGCGCATATCATAGGGATTTCTCATAAAGTTCCGTCCATCATGCGTAATGCGGCGATACGTTTTTCTATGGGAGGATGCGTGGAAAACAAACCAGCAATGACGGCAAAGATACCGCGTTTTTTAAGCGGATTTTCTATGCACATGGCCGCCATACTGGCGTGTTCTTCCAAAGTTTCCACGTGAGGATCGTCCGATATTTTCTGCAAAGCATTGGCCAGTGCGGCCGGATTGCGCGTGAGCAGCGCCGCGGAAGCGTCGGCTTGATATTCGCGGGTGCGGGAAATGGCCAGCCGGATCAGCGGCGCAATGAAAAAACCATATATGGCAAAAAATACGCCCAACGCAAAAAACAGCACTATGGCGGCGCCTTTGTCCTTGCCGCGGCTGCTGCCTACGCTTAGCGCCGCACGAAAGCACAATTCCGACAAAAAAGTGAAAAATGAAATGCCCGCCACCGTAATCAGCATTAAGCGAATGTCTCGGTTTTTAATGTGAGACAATTCATGAGCAATCACCCCTTCCAACTCCGCGCGATTTAACTTCATGACAATGCCTTTCGTCAGAGCCACCGATGCATGCTGCGGGTCGCGCCCCGTGGCAAAAGCATTTAGAGAACTGTCATTTATAATATATATTTTGGGTGTGGGCAGGCCGGCGCCAATACAGAGATTTTCCACTAAACGGTATATTTCGGGCTGCTCTTCTTTGTGTACTTCTATGGCTCCGGCTCCGTTTAACAGCATATGATCGCCTGAATAATAGGCCACAATTATCCACAATACGGCCCCCAGCCACATCCATGGCAATATCATCAGCGCCAAACGATTGGCATAGGAAATATAAGGGTGTGCACTGCCGTCACTCTGCGAAGCTTCCGCACCGCCGTAAGTCTGCAGACTATCCGCCGTACTGTAGACGTTTTGCCTTTGGTAAGAGGACGAAGAATCGGCGGGAGAATTGACCATATACGAACACCCCAACAAGCACACATACGCCAACAGGGCGAAAGTGATGGGAAAAAGCAGAACAAGCAGCCATGTACGCCGCTTGTTCTGCTCTATAAAATCATATGTGGTAAGCACACACGCTCCTAAAATTTAACGGAAACGGACTTCTTGGCGGTTTCGGCTTCTTCTTCATCCAGTTCAAAAAATTCTTCTTTTTCAAACTTAAAAATGCCCGCCACCGCATTGCTGGGGAAAAGCTCCGTTTTGGTGTTATAGGCCAGCACATTGCCATTGTAGAAACGGCGCGCCGCCTGCAGTTTGTCTTCCGTATCGCGCAATTCACGCTGCAATTCCAAAAAGTTCTGATTGGCTTTCAAATCAGGATAATTTTCGCTTAAAGCAAAAATGCTTTTCAGCGCCCCCGTCAGCAGGTTTTCAGACTGGGCCGCGTCTTTTATGTTTTGGTGCGGCGCCATGGCCATATTACGGGCCTGAATCACTTTTTCCAGCGTTGTGCTTTCATGTTTGGCATATCCTTTGACCGTTTCCACCAAATTCGGGATTAAATCATAACGGCGTTTCATCTGCACTTCAATGTCGCTCCACGCTTCTTTAATACGGTTGCGAAGCGTAACAAACGCATTGTACGTTACCATAAAATACGCCCCCACCGCTATGAGTATAACAACAGCTATCGTGATTCCGCTCATTTATTTCTCCTATTTGTAATTATGGTTATTGGTACGGCCGCTGATCCGGAGACGGTTTTTTCAGAAACCTCATAAAACCGCCGCCAAATACAGAACTAAAACGTCAGCAAAATAAATTGTATCATTCATCCCCTTCGTTGTTCTTGGGATTATGATACAATAAATATTTAGATGTTTCAAACAATCCGCGCGTCATATTTTTCATATATTCATAACGCTGCGGCTCCTCCTGAGCCAAATTGCGGTTAAAATCTTCGTCGGCATACCGATACAGTCCGTCCTGCCCGTCCGTACCCAAAATATGATAATAATAATCCCCTTGCACAAAACCCATGGGGTGCGGCGTCTGCGCCCACGAATAGATAAACGCCCCCTCTTCATGGCCGGATTTTAAGGCGTCCCGTCCAATGGTGCGCGTAAAATACGGGCGGCCCAAAAAGCCCATAATCGTGGGGATAATGTCCACTTGGCTGGAGGTGCTTTCTATAACTTTCGGCTCCGCAATCACCGGTCCAGCCAAAATCAGCGGCACCTGATGATTAATCAAATTATGTTCCACATAGCCGCGCGGCATATTTTCCGACTCCGGCGCTGATAAACCGTGGTCGCCGAAAATCACGAACAGCGTATTTTTATAGTAATCGGATTTTTCCGCCAAGCGGAAAAACTCTGCCAAAAAATGGTCCGACAGTTTCAGGGAATTAAATTCCGCCACACTGACGAAACTGCGTTTTTTAGCTTGTTCTTCCGTAAGGGAAGTATCAGGTACGAAACCGGCATTATCATCCGGAATAGTATAAGGGCGGTGATAACCGGCCGTCTGCACCACGGCAAAGAACGGTTTGCCGGTTTTCTTTTGGTCCGCCTCCAAAATACGGTTCACTTCGCGGAACAAATCCAGATCCGATATTCCCCACACGTCATTGCGGTGTTCATGCTCAAAATGACCCTCTTCATACATATGCACGTCGGCCAGATTGTGCTCAATGACGCCGCGTATATTGCCCCAGCTGGAACTGCCGCCGATGAAATAATATTTTTCATAATCCTTTAAGGCATTGGCTGCGATATGCTGGTCTACAATAAGCGGATTGCGCGAGCTGGTTTCCAGAGACGTTACGTCCGGCGTACCCGTCAACGTGGCAAACACGGCGCGCGCCGTGGCGGAAGTGGGTGTAAAGAAATGATTAAATAAAATGGATTTTTCTGCCAGTTTTCTGATAAAAGGCGTGGGATCCAAGTCCGGATTTGTAAACGACGTTTTATTCCACGCCAAAGATTCCATGAAAATGACGATGACATTATAATTTTTAGGTTCTGCAGAGCCGGACACCGTACGCAAAAAATTCAGCGTGTCCTCATTTGGTTCGTCTACCTGCAAATACTTGGATATGAGCGGATAATATTTGCGCACCAATTCTTCATCATAATCCTTACTGCGGGCAAAGCGATACGTATCGTATAAATTCACCACGGGATTTAGGGTCAGGTTGCAGATGAAGTTGTTGGTGGAATGATAAGCGTTGCTCCAGCGCAGCGGATATTGGCTGATTTGGCCAAACATCAAGGCCCCCGTCAGCAGCAAACCGCCAAAAAACCATCCCAAATTTCCTTTCCAACGATACTTGTCATCGCGGGCAAACGCATACGTCAAAAGTTTTTTGGTAAAGAAATATCCGACCATTCCCCACACCAACAGCCCCAATGCAATCCAGATAATCGGATACGTTTCCCAGAGCATCTGGGCGGAAATCAAGGCATTTTCCGAATAAGTAAATACGGAAGAATTAATGCGCATGGAAATATAAGCGTAGTGGCCGAAATCGGCGAAATATACCGCCATAACGGCCACTTCCAGCAAAGCGCAGACCCAGCACATCAGCTTCTTGATGCGGGAAGCTTTATGCCAAAAAGCATATACGCTCAGATATAACCCCAGCGGAATAGCCAACGCCCCCGCCAAGCGCATATCAAATTTAGCTCCGACATAAAAAGTTGTCCAGAGTTCGTGATAATGTGCGGAAGTCAACGCACCGCGGTATACATACAGAAAAATCGCGCGCAGCAAGCCAAATACGGCCCAATTGCCCAGCATAAAAAGAAAATAGGATTGAATCCATCGGGGAATAACTAATTTTTTCATACGGCCTCCAAAACATTGTTATTAATATTTTAGCAAACTTAAAGCCGCTGCGAAGAACGAAACGTGAGCATATTTCTCTCGTCAGCCAAAACTTTTCATGGCCGGCACTGCCGCAAATAATTTTTTTCAAACAAAACAGGAGCCGGCATTTTTTATTTTGACGAAGAAATCCGCTCTTGCAGCAGAAGCATTGTTTCAAAAAACTCGGCAAATGCTTGCATATGAGAAAATTGGGTTAATAAAAAACGCCTCCGAATCCAATATTCGGAGGCGTCCATGACAAAACCATATCAGTTGTTCGCCGAAGCGGAGGAGGAAGGAGATTGGCCGGCAGCAGTCTGTGCAGTCTGTGCCGTCTGAGCGGCCTGTGTGGCTTGCACGGATTGGTTGCTGGCCTTGTCCGCTTCCGCTTGACGCGCATCGGCAGCGGCCTGCTGGGCCATCTGGCCTTCTTGGGTTTGGTTAAATCCATCCTTGACTTGATTGGCGTTCATTTCCAACAAAGACACTATTTCCGTACGGCCATACTTTTTAGCCACGTCCAGCGGGGTCTGCCCATCTGTGGTTTTCAGGTTTTTGTCGGCATCGTTGGCCAGTAAAATTTTCACTACAGGCGTATAACCTTTCAAAACCGCCCAATATAAAGCCGTTTCTCCCTTTTTATTTTGTTTATTTACATCGGCGCGGTATTGCATGGTAAGCGGAGCCAGCAAAGCCAGCACCGTTTCAGGATGATTATAGCGCGCCGCATAAATCATAGCGGTGTTTCCGTCATTATTGGCGGCGTTTACGTCCGCACGGTAAGCCAAAAGCGTCCGAACGCTTTGCGTATCGCCCAACGAAGCGGAAATGATTAAAGGCGTATTGCCCGGGGCATTTTTCACATTGGGATCAACGCCTCCTTTTAACATAGCCAATACGCCTATATAATTTTTCTGCGCGCTGGAACGCAGCAAAGTATCTCCATCCAAGCCGGCGCGCACGCCGTTGGTTAAAAATAAATCAATCAAGTAACCGTTTTGTTTTTCCACGGCCAGCCCCATGGGCGTCTGACGGTAATTGTTCGGTAAATTCAAGTCCGCATCGGCATATACAAGCAGCTGGGTGATTTCGTCATGTCCTCCGTACACGCTGCGCAAAACGGCGCTGTCGCGCGTATAAGCATTACGCCGGTTTACATCCGCGCCTAAAGACAGCAGCCGCTGCACCGCTTCCACGTTTCCCATCGTGGAGGCGGCCAACAGCAGCGTATCCCCATGGCGGTTGACGATATTGGGATCTTTTACTTTGGTATCCAAAATATCAAAAAATGTTTCCGTATCACCTTTTTGCAAAGCGGCCGTCGCCTCTTCGGCAATTTCCTGCGGCGTCTGTGAAGAAACCACCACGTCCACATTGACAGCTTTGCGCGAGCGGGTAAACGAAGCGCTGCCTTTTATGGTAAATACCAGCATGGCCAGCAAAGGAATTAACGCCAATATCCCCACCGCCACAAGAGGTTTGCTTTTGGCTTTCTGAAAAGCCTCCCTCACTTTAGGGGGAGTATTTACAGATATTTTGGATTTTTCTTTTTTAAACGGCACGGTATGGCCTCCGTTTTTATTTGCCGCTTAGTTTTTGGTTCAGATGAACATACGCGTTATGAGCGGCGTCTTGTTCGGCCTGTTTTTTATTATGACCCTTTCCAAGAGCCAAACGTTTTCCGTCAAGCAATACTTCCACGGTGAAAATCTTATTATGTTCAGGCCCTACGGTTTGTACGACTTCATACTGAGGCGTATTGCGGCCGCGTTTTTGGATAAACTCCTGCAGCTGGCTCTTATAATCGCCGCCGTCCTGCTCCAGCGGCTGCGTAACCACCCACGGCAGCGCCACTTTCTGCACGGCCTCATATCCTCCGTCCAAGTACACGGCGCCAATGACCGCCTCCATAGCATTGGACAATATGCTGTCGCGCTGGCGCCCGCCGGCGGCCAATTCTCCATGGCCCAAGCGCAAAAAACGCCCTAAATCCAGCTTTTTGGCCCACAGGTACAAATTATGTCTGGACACCAAGTTGGACTTGATTTTGGAAAGCACCCCCTCCTCGCTGTGCGGACATCGGCGGTAAATATAATCGGCCACAAAAGCGCCCAGAATACTGTCGCCTAGGAACTCCAGCCTTTCGTTATGGCGGACAGACCGGTGCTCCCCCGCAAAAGATTTATGAGTGAGTGCTTCCCGCAAAATCGCTTCGTTCTTAAAACAATAACCAATGATGTTTTCTAATTCTGACACACGTTAGGTTATTTTTTAGCGTTGGCTTCAATATATTTTACGGCTTCGCCGACGCTTTTGATTTTTTCGGCCACATCATCGGGAATTTCAATGTCAAATTCTTCTTCAAGAGCCATAATCAGCTCCACGGTGTCCAAAGAGTCTGCACCCAAGTCATTGACGAATTGGGCTTCGGGTTTTACCTGATCGGCTTCCACGCCCAATTGTTCCACGATGATATTTTTTACTCTTTCTTGCACGTTTTCTACAGACATGTTGTCCTCCGAATTTACTTTTTAAATATAAAGTCCGCCGTTCACGGCCAGCACGTGGCCCGTAATATAAGCCGCGTTCCGGCTGGCCAAAAACATCACTGCTTTGGCGATGTCCTGCGGTTCTGCAAAACGTTTGAGCGGGATGGCTTCAAAAGCCTTTTCTTTCATTTCTTCGCTCATGGCGTCGGTCATGGCGGTACGGACAAAACCGGGCGCCACCGCATTGACACGTACGCCGCGCGAGCCAAATTCTTTCGCCAGCGATTTGGTCAGGCCGATAATACCCGCTTTGCTGGCCGCATAATTGGCTTGGCCGGCATTGCCCATTTCTCCGATAACGGAAGAAATATTGACAATATTGCCGCCGCGCTGCTTAAACATGACTTTCAGCGCCGCTTTGGACATAAAAAACGTTCCCGTTAAATTCACGTCAATAACTGCATTCCAGTCTTCGGGCCGCATGCGCACCGCCAGCCCGTCTTTGGTAATGCCGGCATTGTTTACCAAAACATCCAAGCCGCCCAGCTCTTTCACGACGGCTGAAATAAATGCATCACAATCCGCCGCTTTGGAAATATCCGTTTTCAGCGCGAAGACTTTGCCGCCGAAAGAAGACAAATGCTGCTGCGTTTTTTGCAACAATTCTTCATTCGTACCGCAAACGGCCACATCCGCTCCGGCTTGGGCAAAAGCCTCGGCTATGGCCAGACCTATGCCGCGCGTCGCGCCCGTAACAGCCACTTTTTGTCCCTGAAACTCATTCATGGTTTACCCCTTCTTTGGCACATTCCTCTTCAATGCGGGCGAACGTATCTTTCAGCGCGGCTATTTTTTGCGCAACGCCACCGATAAAATCTTTTTGTACCAATTTTTTAGCCGTTTTCAAAGCGTTAAAAATAGCTAGTTCGTTGGATTTGCCATGGGAAATGATGGCCACGCCATTAACGCCCAGCAGAGGAGCGCCTCCGTAATTGTCCGGATTGGTATGGTCTTTGACGGCCTTAAACGCGCCCTTGGAAAGCATCGCACCGGCCATAGCCAGCGGACGCTTTTTAATCTCGCGTTTAATCATATTCAAAAGGGTTTTGGCCAATCCTTCCGCCATTTTCAGCACAATATTTCCCACAAAACCGTCGCAGACGATAACGTCCGTCTCTCCTGTATTTATATCACGTCCTTCCACGGTGCCTTTGAAATTGACGCCAATGTCGCGCATATACGGCACGGTAGATTTCACCAGATGATTGCCTTTGGTCTCCTCTTCGCCTATGGACAAAATGCCCACGGACGGCTCTTTCAGATCAAATACTTGCTCCATATAGGCGGAACCCATCACCGCAAACTGCAACAAATGCAGCGGCTTGCAATCGGCATTGGCGCCGCCGTCCAAAAGCAGGCTCACGCCCTCATAGGTAGGCATTGGGGTGGCGATGGCCGGCCGCAATACGCCTTTTATGCGTCCCATGCGCAGTAAGGCGGCCACCATAGCGGCTCCGCTGTGTCCGGCGGAAACAAAAGCGTCCGCCGCGCCTTTATGCACCAACTCAGCACAAACGACAATACTGGCCGTTTTTTTAGAACGCACTTCCCGTGCGGGATCCGCCCCCATGTCTATGACGTCGGGGGCGTTGACCACGGAAATATTTTTCGGCAAAGCCTTATAGCCCATGGCGGACAACTCGCGGCCGATAACGGTCTGGTCTCCGACCAGAATAATCTCCGCTTCCAAGCGCTTGGCCGCCTCCACGGCGCCGCGCACATTTGGGCCGGCTCCGAAATCCCCGCCTAAAGCGTCTAGGGCTATTTTTATCATAGGAAGATTATTTGGCTTCTTCTTTTTTGGCCGCTTTCGGAGCGACGACCACACGGTCTTTATAGAACCCGCAAGAGGGACATACGTTGTGGGGCAGGCGCATAGCCTTGCAATTGGGACATTCCACCAACTGCGCCACTTCAATGACGGAATTATGGGACCGTCTCATATCTCTTCTGGAACGGGTATGTTTTTTCTTCGGATTAGGCATTGTATTTACTCCTATACATTTGAAACGTCAAATGAATTTACTTAAATTTTCCTTTTAACGCCGCAAACGGCGAAAGCATGGGCGGACGGCATGAACACGGGCCTTCGTTTAAGTTTTTACCGCACTGAGAGCAGAGGCCCTTGCAATCCGGCGCACACAAAAACTGAATATCCTCGGTCAACGCAAGCGTTTGCCGCACAAGTAACATTATATCAATTATTTCGCTTTGAACGCTATAACTCTCCAAAAAATTTTCATCAAAATCCTGTACGGTTTCTTTCAAGCACCGATCGCAGCGCACCCGCCGTTTGCCCCACACCCGGCCGCGGGCCATGATTTCCTTGCCGGCAGGCCAAAACTCCAGTTCTATGCGCACTTCCGTGATTTTATTGGGCGGCGTAAAAATATTTTCAAAGTATTTAGGCGCCAGCTTGGCAGAACACCTCAGACCTCCGTTGCGCAAAATATCCTGCGTGCGAAAGCGAAGATCTTCAGGCACTTCATAATTTTGATAAAAATCATTTTCCATATGTTTTATTGTAGCAAATTGATAAACAGCGTTTTCTGTACGTCCGGCTCTGTTCTGCCCAAAAACAAACCTGCCGTGCGGGGCATTTCCCCCGCACGGTCAAAACAAGCTTTACAGCTGCGGCGTAATTTTTTTAGCTATCGGACGCAAACGTTCCCCCAGCGCAAAGCGGCTTATTTGCGTAGCGGGCGGACACTGGCGGCGTTTGAAATCCGAAGCGTCTATGCGGGCCAATACGTCCATTACCACGGTTTTTGACAATTTATATTTTTTGATAATTTCCGCCGCCGGCAGCTGTTCCTCCCAATATGCGCGTATAATTTTGTCCAGAACGGGATACGGCGGAAGGGTATCCTGATCGGTTTGTCCGGTGGCCAATTCCGCCGTGGGAGCGCGCTCAATAATGCCCTGCGGAATAATTTCTTTTTCTCTGTTGATATAACGGGCCAACTTGTACAGGTCGCTTTTGTAGACGTCTCCCAAAGGCATCAGGCCCCCGCACGTATCACCGTATAAAGTGCAATATCCCACGGCGGCTTCGCTTTTGTTGCCGCAAGAAAGCACCATGGCGCCCAATTCGGAAGACAAAGTCATTAAAATATTTGCCCGCAGGCGCGCCTGCAAATTCTGCTCCGTCAAATCTTTGGGATGGGAAGAAATATGCAGTATGCCGGATTTGACGGCGTCAAACGCCGCAGCGATGGAGATTCTTTCATGATTGATTTTCAGATTTTTGGCCAAAGCTTCCGCCAAATCTTTGCTTAATTGGCTGGTATAACGAAAAGGCATACCCACCGCCCAGACGCTCTCTCCCCCCAACGCCCGTGCGGCCAAAACGGCCACCACCGCACTGTCCAGCCCGCCAGAAAGGCCCAGCACCGCTTTGTCCATGCCGCATTTGACAATTTGGTCCCGTATGGAAAACGTCAGCGCTTCCAACAACTCCCCCATTTCGTCATACTTAAACGAAACAGCGGCGGATTTTTCATCCAAGTCCCACAGCACGCTCTGCTCCTGAAACGGATGAGTAATGAAAGTAATCTCTCCTTTGCGGTTCAAAGAGGTAAACAATCCGTCAAAAACCAAACCGTCTCCTCCCCCCAGCAAATTCAGCGAAAGCAGCGGCGCGCCAAATTTTTTAGCGGCTTTTTTTAACGTTTCCAGACGCTGAGGCGTTTGCCCTTGGCGATACGGCAAAGCGCAGATATTCAACACCAAATCCGTGTCGGAAACGGAGGAATATTGGCTTAAATCCCCCAAACATATTCTGAACGTCCGGCCTTTATATTCCACAGTCTCATCGTCAAAAATTTTGGTAATCTTTCCTTTATATATAAAAGCAGCGGCGCTGACAGGCTCTTTGTTTACCACATCCACGTATCCAGCCACACAGGCAATGTCTTTGGTGTGTTTGGCTATCGTCTTCAAAGCTTCCGTATTTTGTTTTGCCAAACGTTTGTCATCAAACAAATCATACAACGGACAGCCGCACAGAGCGGCTTCCGGCAGAAGAAGCATATCCGCCTGCGCGGAAGCGGTTTGCAGCAAACGTGCTATATTCTCCGCGTTGGCGGTCATGTCAGCCGCACGCGGATTAAAAGAAACGGCGTATATTTTCATAATTCTCCTTTATATATATTTTACTATTTTGGAAGCATTTTTTACGGACAGCACGCCAGATGCGCATGTAACCTTATTAAAATTTTACCCTGCGTACGGAAAAAAGTTACAATAAAAGAGTAAGCACTATTCCATTAAGGAGAAAGCGAAATGAAAAAACTAGTCCTTACTCTTCTCTTAGCCGTAGCGGCGCTGCCTGCCATGGCTTACGGGAACTCCAATGTAAAATTGTCCCTTTGGGATCGCATTGCGGTAGCCGTTCCCAACAATAACCTAGACGAAATCGTCGGTTTGGATTTAGGTATTGGCTCCACGGCCGAACACGTGTCGGGCGTACAGTTGGATTTGCTCTATGCCAACGCCAAAAATGACTTCGTCGGTATTCAATGGGCGTGGATTTTGGCCGTTACGCCGGAGTTCAAAGGTTGGCAAGCTGCCCTGTTGTCCATGTCTGATCAGTTTACCGGTTTGCAGACCGGCTTGGTCAATTTCAACAGACAAGGCTTTACCGGCGTGCAATGGGGTTTTGGAAACGTATCTGATACGTTTACCGGCGTACAATTGGGTTTTGTCAACTACGCCAAATCCGTCAACGGCTTGCAGTTCGGCTTTGTAAACTATACGGAAGAAATTTATGGTTTGCAAATCGGATTGGCCAACATCGCCCGCAACGGTTGGTTCCCTGCCATGATTTTGGTCAACGGCCGTTTCTAAGAAAGTTTGTCTTTTCACAGACGCGCTCTGCAAGGGCGCGTCTTTTTTTGCTATAATATATGTAGGTTTATGATTGGCGTGGCGCAACACGGTTGCAAATCAAAGCCCTTCCCCTCATAAACTCGGGCGACGGCCGCCGGAGAAGCCCTTTCTCTAATTTTGGCCCTAGCCTCACAAGGAGAGTATAATGAGCAACGTATCCATGAAATCCATGTTGGAAGCGGGTGTGCATTTTGGACATCAAACCTCCCGCTGGAACCCCAAAATGAGCCGCTATATCTTCGGCGAACGCAACGGGGTACATATCTTAGATCTGCAAAAAACCGCCAAAGAACTTAAAAAAGCCTGCGCATTCGTTAAAGAAGAATCCAAAAAAGGCTCCAAATTTTTGTTTGTCGGCACCAAAAAACAAGCGCAAGAAGCCATTGCGACCGAAGCTGCACGCGCCGGCGTATACTGCATTCACGAAAAATGGTTGGGCGGTACTTTGACCAACTTCCAAACCGTCAAGAAATCCATTGAACGCATGAATGAATTGGAAAAATGGGAAGCTTCCGGCGTATTCAAAGCCATTTCCAAAAAAGAAGCCAGCCGCTTGTCCAAAGAATTGAATCGCTTGCAAAAACTTTTGGGCGGCATCCGCGAAATGAAAGTGCTGCCGGACGTGGTATTTGTCATCGATCCGGTGGACACCGCCGGTGCCGTGCGCGAATCTCATGTACTGGGCATTCCCGTGGTGGCCGTATGCGATACGAACTGCGACCCCGACTTGATAGACGTACCTGTCCCGGGCAACGACGATGCAGCTCGCTCCATTAAGCTCTTTTGCGCCGCCATTGCCGATGCGGTTTTGGAAGGAAAAGCCGAAGCCGAAGCGGCCAAGCAACCGGCGCAGGCCGTAACGGAAGATGGAGAAAAAGCCCCCTCCAACCCGACCATGGCCCAAGCTTTTGAAAGCGCCATGCTGGCTGGCGAAAAAGCCGAACAAGAAGCTCAAGCGGCCGAGCAAACCGCCTCCGACAGCGAACAACCCGTACAGCAAACAGAGGAAACGGTAAAAGAAGAAATCAAAGAGGAAGAAAAAGCACCAGCCGAAGAAGCTGCCGCAAAAGAAGAAAAACCGGCCAAAAAAACCACAGCTAAAAAAACCACGGCCAAAAAAACGGCAACCAAAAAAACCACGGCTAAGAAAACCACGGCCAAAAAATCCGTAAAGGCTGAAGAAAAAGAAGAAGCCAAAGCCGAAGAACCGGCCGCCGCGGAAGAAAAATAAATTCCATTGCGGGCCGGTCCTAACCGGCCCGACGATTTGACTTGTCAGGAGAAAATCATGTCTTTATCCGAAAACATTAAGATTTTAAGAGAAAAAACGGGCGCAGGCCTGATGGCTTGCAAAAAAGCCTTGGAAGAAAACAACAATGATATGGAACAGGCTATTGTCGCTTTGCGCAAAAAAGGTTTGGCCGACTTGGCTAAACGCGCCGACAGAGCCACCAAAGAAGGCCGCGTATCCGTAAAAACGGACGGCACGCATTACGCCATGGCCTATTTGGGCTGCGAAACCGATTTCGTGGCAAAAACGCCGGATTTTATCGCCCTTGCCGACGACATTGCCGACTATGTGCTTAAACACCCCGAAATCAGCGACTATACCGCCGACGAACATATTAAAAATCTGATTGTGGAAAAAGCCCCCAAATTCGGAGAGAACACCACGTTCAAAGGCGCTTACAACTGGACGCCCGCCGAAGGCAACGTCATCGCCTCTTACGTACACTCCGATAATAAGAAAGCCTCTCTTTTAGAGCTTTCCGCCGCCGGCTGCAAAGACGCGGATAAAGTGCAGGAAATCGCCCGCGGCTTGGCCATGCACACCGTAGGCATGCAAACCATGTGGGTGGACGCCAAGGATATTCCTCAGGCCGACATTGACCGCGAGCTGGATATTTACCGCACGCAGGCAAAAAATGAAGGAAAGCCTGAAGAAATGATCGCCAAAATGCTGCCCGGAAAAATCAAAAAGTTTGCCAAAGAAACCTGCCTGTTGGAACAGCCGACCATTAAAGACAACAAAAAAACCGTTGCCGATTATCTGGCTGAAGAATCCAAAGCGCTGGGAGGCGAACTGAAAGTGGTACGCTTCGTACGCTTCTAACCTCTAAAAGCCCCTCTCATGAGGGGCTTTTTTCTGCCCTGCGGGCGCGGGGAAGAAAAAAGCTTCTCAGACAAGGAAAAACTTTTCCCCCATTTTTGCTAGAATAAAAAAAACCCGTGAGGAATTTATGGTCAAAAAAAATCTCTGCAAAAGAAGAATTTTACTTAAACTTTCCGGCGAAGCATTAAGCAATGACGGCTGCCGCGGCGTCGATCCGGCGCCGCTGAAAGCCATAGCGCAGGAAATAGCCCAAGTGCATAAAACCGGCTGTCAGCTGGCCATCGTCATCGGCGGCGGAAACATTTGGCGGGGCTTGCGGGACGGAGGCGGCGTCATTGACCGCGTCAATTCCGACAGTATGGGGATGCTGGCCACCGTCATTAACGCCATAGCGCTGCAATCGGCGCTGGAAGAATTGGGCGTGCCGACGCGCGTGCAGACTTCCGTCAATATTTACCAAATGGCGGAACCTTTCGTACGCAGACGCGCTTTGCGCCATTTGGAAAAAGGACGGGTCGTCATTTTCGCCGGAGGGACGGGTAATCCTTATTTTACCACCGACAGCGCCGCGGCTTTGCGTGCATCCGAAATTAACGCCGACGTACTCTTAAAAGCCACGCAAGTAGATGGGGTATACGACAGCGATCCAAAAAAAAATCCGCACGCCAAACGCATTAAAAAGATTTCTTTCAAAGAAGCCATCGCTAAACATCTGCAGTTTATGGATACGGCCGCTTTGGCCATCTGCATGGAAAATCAAGTATCCGTACAAGTCTTCAACTTGCATAAAAAAGGCAACATCAAACGTGCCGTATGCGGAGAAGACATCGGTACGCTCATTTATTGATTTTGCGCCGAGCAGGCGACAGAATTGCTATAATAAATAAAACTTATTATCAGAGGACAATATGGAAGGAATAAACGAATTTATCAACAAAGGCAAAAACGAAATGGCCGGACATGTGGAAAAACTGCGCCAAGATTTGGCCACCATTCGCACGGGCCGTGCCAGCGCGCAATTGTTGGAAAACATCCGTGTGGAATATTACGGCACCCCCACGCCGCTCAAACAAATGGCCATGATTAATGTCTTGGACGCCAAAACATTGGAAATACAACCGTGGGACATTTCTTCCTTAAATGATATTGACAAAGCCTTGCAAAAAGCCGATTTGGGAGCCAGCCCCGTCAATGACGGCAAAGTAGTGCGCATTACTCTTCCTTCCATGACCGAAGAACGGCGCAAAACGCTGGCTAAAAACATTGCCAAAATGAGTGAAGATTTTAAGGTGGCCGTACGCAATACTCGCCGCGACATTTTGGAAAAAGTGAAAAAAGCCCAAAAGGCCGGTGAAGTTACAGAGGACGACCTCAAACGCTACGAAACCGACGTGCAAAAGGCCACCGACGCCAACATTGCGCAAATTGACAAATTGGTAGCCGACAAAGAAGCCGAAATTATGAAAGTATAAGATTTGCTGAAAACAAAAAACCCCGCTCTTAAAATAAAGAGCGGGGTTTTTTAGATAAACAAACACTACATAATATAAGAACTGCCTTTTTTCTTTCCGGTGGATATTTTAGGACACCATTTTTCTTTGCCCCAGTTATAATCTTGACAATAAATCGTATTGTCTTGCGGCTCAATGTATAAATAATATTTTGTTCCGGCCGGCAGACGGTTCGCTAAAGCGATATATTTGTCTAATTGAGGCGTTTGAACGGAGCCGCTTGCTGTTCCGCTGGGGGCATAATTAAAATCTTTTGTCTGCAAACGAATAAGACTGGCATATTCCACCTTTTCCCCGGGCAGTTCTATGTCCAAATCCGCATAATCGCTGGTATAAACGCCATTGGCCAAACGATACCGTTCATTGGCCTGCGCTATGCTGCGGAGCATCAGCATGGCTTCCGAAGCGCGCGCCTTTTCCACCGCACGCTCATATTGCGGCAAGGCAATGGCAGACAAAATGCCAATAATAAGTACGACTACCAACAATTCAATCAAAGTAAAACCTTTTCTCATTTTTTTCTTCCTATAACAGCGTTTAATTGTTCAAAAACACGTCTCAGCGGCGTTTGATTTTTCGCCATGTATAGGGGTATCAAAAAAAAAAAACGAGTCAAGCTTCAGCAAGAAAACAAGCAAAAAACGGCCTAAAAAAATCCCCTTCCGAAAGGGGATTTTTTTAGAACGACAACCGACCGTTATTACAAACACAAGGAGTATTTACACTTCACGAGGAACAAACACACAGGAGTTTTATTTTTTCCTTATGCATGGCAACAGGCATTCGTTTATATTTCCCCCTCTAACATTTTTTCTTCCGCAATTGCCGCTCTCTTGCGCAAATGATGTACCAAAATTTTCTTGCGCAAGCGCAAAGATTTAGGTGTAATCTCCACCAATTCGTCCGGCGCGATATATTCCACCGCCTGCTCCAGCGTCATGCGGCGCGGCGGTGTCAGCGTATAGGATTCATCGCTGGAGGAACTGCGCATATTGCTTAAATGTTTCGCTTTGCAGGGGTTAACGACCAAATCATTATCGCGGGAGTTTTCCCCCACAATTTCTCCGGCATACACCTTTTCCCCGGGTCCCAAAAACAATTCACCGCCATTTTCCAAAGCAAATAATGCATAAGCCGTTGTTACGCCGTCCTCTTTGGCCACCAACACGCCGTTATGGCGAAGCGGAGGCAGATTCACTTTGGGAAAATATCCATGGAAACTGTGATGCATAATTCCCGTCCCGCGCGTGCCGGTTAAGAAATCATTTTTAAAACCAATCAGCGCACGCGAAGGAATCAAATATTCCAAGCGCAGCCGGTCCTGCCCTTCGGCCACCATATTTTCCAGACGGGCCGCACGTTGCCCCACCAGCGTGAACACGGCACCCTGATACTCGGACTTTATGTCCAGCACCAAATATTCCATGGGTTCTAAAATCTGGCCATTTTCTTCTTTATAAATGACTTCGGGAGAGGACACCGCCAGTTCAAATCCTTCCCGCCGCATATTTTCAATCAACACGGTTAAGTGCAGCTCTCCGCGGCCGTACACTTTGAATTTTCCTTCTCCTTCCAGCGGCACGACTTTAAGGCCCACATTGGTCTGGGCTTCTTTTTCCAAGCGGTTTTTCAAATGGCGGCTGGTAACAAATTTACCCTCTTGACCGGAGAAAGGGCTGTCGTTGACCATAAAGTCCATGGACATGGTCGGCTCGTCAATAGCCAACGGAGGCAGCGGCATGGGGAAATCCGGCTGGCACACGGTATCACCCACGTCCACCCCTTCCAAACCGGAAACGGACACAATATCCCCCGCCATGGCTTGCTCCACTTCTCTTTTGCCCAACCCCTCAAACATTTCAATCTTAACAGCTTTGGAAGGCGTCTGCCTGCCGTCATGATGAATAAGTACGACATTTTGACCGCGCGTAATTTTGCCCGCCAGAATACGGCCGATGCCCACATGTCCCAAAAAATTGTTGTAATCAAGCATGGTTACCTGCATTTGCAGCGGGTCATCAGGCATAGCCAGCGGCGCGGGCACATGTGAAATAATGGTATCTAACAGAGGAGAAATATCCTTTCCTTTTTCCTCCATTTTTACGCTGGCCCAGCCTTCTCGGCCGGAAGCGTACAAAATAGGGAAATCCAACTGTTCATCGGTGGCGCCCAGCTCCATAAACAGATTAAACACGTCGTCCACCACTTCGCTGGGGCGTATATGTTCACGGTCCATTTTATTGATGACCACTATGGGCCGCAAGCCTAATGCCAACGCTTTGCGCAACACAAAACGCGTTTGAGGCATAGGCCCTTCCACAGCGTCTACCATGAGTATAGCCCCGTCCACCATGCGCAGCACGCGTTCCACTTCGCTGCCGAAGTCCGCATGTCCCGGGGTGTCTACGATATTGATGGTATGGCCCTTGTATTTCACGGATGTACACTTGGATAAAATGGTAATTCCGCGCTCGCGTTCCAAAGGGTTGGAGTCCAGCACGGTTTGCTGGGCTTGATCCTCTTTTACGTTAAATTCCCCCGCCAATTTCAAAAGCGCGTCCACAACGGTAGTTTTACCGTGGTCCACGTGCGCGATGATAGCCACGTTGCGTACATCACTGCGAACATTACTCATACACTGTTTCTTCTTCCGTATTCAAATTTCCGCAAAAAACAACCTCACAGAATATGAGGTGTTCATTGTGCGGGAAGCCCCGCCGCATCTTAATCTTTGCAGATATTATATTTTAGCATTTTTCGCGCGCGTACGGAAAAAACCGGAAAAAGGTTTCTTTGAAAACAGAAAATATTTATAATACTTATATGGAAAAGCTGATGAATATTTTGCTGGGGACGGCCATCCTGTACGCGGTCTATGCGCTGGGCATAAAACGGTGGGATTATGCTTCCGAGGCCAAACGGGAAGAAATGAAAATCCGCCTGCAAAAGCAGGGACTGGCGGTGCGGTATTATTTTATTTCCACTAACAAACTGCTGTTGTTAAATCTGCTGAGCGGAGGGCTTTTCTTATTTTTCTGGTCTTATAAACAATGGCAAGCCGTCTGCGCCGGTTACAAAAACTCATCCGGCAAAACGCTGGGAGGAGGACCTTTTTGGCGGGCCGTTTTTACCGTATTTACGTTTTACCAATTTAACGCCATATTAAACCGCACCTGTCTATATATGCACAAAAAGCCGACCCTCCCCTGCGCCGTATGGGGAACCCTGTGTTGGACGGGGTTGACGGCGGCATGCATACCTGCCTTGCCGCTGTTTTGGCGCATGGCGGGCGGCGCGCTGTTTTTATATGCTCCGTGCGCCCTGCAGAAACGCGTCAACGCTTTGCCGAAACAACTTCCTCCCGCGCGATTGAAAACGGCGGAAATTTTGTGGCTGCCCGTCTCGTGGATAATCTGGCTGGCTCTGGCGGCCGTTCTGCGCGGCCTGTAAGATTATTTTTATTTCTTTACCATCAAAGAATAAAAAATACACGGACCAAAAGAACAATTTGTGTTTTTTCCCGTACTTAAACCCGTTGCGTTTTTGCACACGGCCTGCATGTCTTTATTATTCGTGCCGGCGCCGCAGCCCCAACCGTCATAGTCTGCCGCCATAGTAATCTGCAATTCCAAATCCGGATTATAAGCATAAACTTGTCCGTTGGTACCGTTTATTTCCACCCGATTTCCTTTAGGATAAACTAAAACCTGTCTCCCCTCCCGATAAGACAATTTGCCGTTTCCCGGGGCGGAAACCGCCAAATATTCAAAATCTCGGGAATATTCCCCCGTTTCCAGAAAATAAGCCTCTTGGGCGGTTGTCAAAGGCTTGGCTAAATTTTGCAATTCCGCCACGCGCACACGGTTGACAGTTCGCTCATACTGTGGCAGCGCAATCGCCGCCAAAATACCGATAATTAACACAACCACCAACAATTCTATCAGCGTAAATCCTTTTCTCACTTTTACCTCCATTAAATAGCGTTTAATCGTTCAAAAACACGTCTTAACGGCTTTTGATTTTTTTCTATGTATAGGGTATCAAAAAAAAAAAATAAAACAAGGAAAAGGCCTTTCCAATCAATAAATGGCCTCTTTATCAGCAAAAGAAGGAGGTGTATAAAGTTACAGACTGAAAAGTCTGTTCGTAGAATTTAAGACAGCCGCTACAGACCATGCCGCGTAACTGAAAATATGGCGTCAGCAGTCCTGATTTTGGAAATTTGCGTTTAGTTTGCGCCGTTAAGTCGCGGCGCGGTGTAGCGGCAGCTACATAAGCCGCGAGTCGGTGCAAAATAGACCAAATTTACGAAATTGTTGGCCCACTATGCAACGAAGCACAAGACTTTGCGTCTTGCGCTTCGCGCGTAAAAACGAATAACTGAAAAGGCCGTGTGCAAACCGTCGCACCAAAAGCGCTAATTATATGATTTTTCAAATTTAAGATGATTTCGCCGGACAGTTGCCGCGCCGCATAGCACCAGCTATGTAAGCGGCAAAAGACGGCGCAAGGGGTTAAATCTGGAAAATTGTTTATCCTAAAAGCAACGGCGGATAAAACCTTGCGTTTTATCCGCCGCGCGTAAATACAAGCAACCGAAGAAGCCGTTATTACTTGGCTTCGGAGACGGCCACCGCCACGGCTACCGTCGCGCCCACCATCGGGTTATTGCCCATACCAATCAACCCCATCATCTCCACGTGCGCCGGCACGGAAGAGGAACCGGCAAACTGAGCATCGCTGTGCATGCGGCCCATGGTGTCGGTCATTCCGTACGAAGCGGGACCGGCGGCCATATTGTCCGGATGCAGCGTGCGGCCCGTACCGCCGCCGGAAGCCACGGAAAAGTATTTTTTACCGTTTTCAATGGCCCATTTTTTATACGTGCCGGCCACCGGATGCTGGAAGCGGGTCGGGTTGGTAGAGTTGCCTGTGATGGACACATCCACGCCTTCATGGCGCATAATGGCCACGCCCTCATTGACGTCATCGGCGCCATAGCATTTCACTTTGGCGCGATCTCCGTCGGAAAACGCTTTTTCACTGACGATTTTCAGCGCACCGGTTTTGTAGTCATATTCCGTTTCCACGGAAGTAAAACCGTTAATGCGGGAAATGATGTAGGCCGCGTCTTTGCCCAAACCGTTCAAAATGACGCGAAGCGGCGTTTTGCGCACTTTATTGGCGGTGCGGGCAATGCCGATGGCGCCTTCCGCGGCGGCAAAACTTTCATGTCCGGCCAAGAAGCAGAAGCATTTGGTTTCTTCACGCAAAAGCATGGCGCCCAAGTTGCCATGTCCAAGCCCCACGGCGCGCTGATCGGCCACGGAACCCGGGATACAAAAACTCTGCAGACCCACACCGATTTTTTCGGCGGCTTCGGCGGCGGTTTTAACGCCGGCTTTCAAGGCCAGCGCCGCACCAACGGTATAAGCCCAAACGGCATTGTCAAAAGCAATAGGCTGAATGCCTTTGACGATTTTTTCCACGTCAATGCCTTTGTCCAAGCAAATTTGGCGCGCTTCTTCCAAATCTTTAATGCCGGCTTCTTTCAAAGCGGCGTTGATTTTGTCAATTCTTCTCTCGTATCCTTCAAACGTAATCATAAATTTTTTCTCCTGCAGGGCTTACTCTTTGCGGGGGTCAATTTTCTTGACGGCTTCGTCAAAGCGGCCGTAGGTTTTTACATTGTCTTCAAAGGCTTTTTTAGCGTCAGTACCCTGTTTGATGGCGTCCATCATTTTCCCGAGGTTGACGAATTTATAACCGATGATTTCATTGTTCTTGTCCAAGCCGATTTCCAATACATATCCCTCGGCCATTTCCAAATAGCGGGGCCCTTTGGCCTCTGTGCCGTACATCGTGCCGATCTGGCTGCGATGGCCTTTGCCTAAATCTTCCATACCGGCGCCGATGGGCAAGCCGTCATCGGAAAACGCGCTCTGCGTGCGGCCGTAAACGATTTGCAGGAACAATTCGCGCATGGCGGTATTAATGGCGTCGCACACCAAGTCGGAGTTCAACGCTTCCAAAATGGTTTTGCCCGGCAGAATTTCCGCGGCCATGGCGGCGGAATGCGTCATGCCGGAGCAGCCCAAGGTTTCCACCAACGCTTCTTTGATCACGCCGTTTTTGACGTTGAGCGTCAGTTTGCAGGCGCCCTGCTGGGGCGCACACCAACCCACACCGTGGGTCAGACCGCTGATATCGGTAATTTGTTTGGCTTTAACCCATTTCCCTTCTTCGGGGATCGGGGCCGGATCATGCTTGGCGCCTTTGCAGACGCAGCACATTTCTTTTACTTCGGGGGTGCATTTTTCGCAGCTCATGAGGTCTCCTAA